>CAVJLP010000073.1:0-11223 GCA_963650525.1 Firmicutes bacterium CAG:534 | reverse complement strand
TGCCATCTGATATCCTTGGGTGTGAATGTTGAGAGACTTAAAATTAACATTTCACCTAGTTATGTTACTGGATACAGATAAGCTTTTCAATAATTATTTTTATAGGATATAAAAAAGGCTTGATACTGTAACTTAAAATTAATATTCCGAAATAATACAAGTTACATGGTGAAAAAAAAGAAAAAAACAAGCAAGTTAAAAAGGCAGTAACCCTCACGCTTCTACCAAGAATAATCCCGCATAAAAAGCGGGATCATTGCCTAATTAAAGAGTAAATCTAAAGAAGATTAAAGACGCACAAACTGTGCACCATTAAAGGCCTTAGTCTCAAAGATAGTAGCATCACGACCAGAGATCTGCTTGTAATTGGCATTGACTGCTTCACGTACCTTTTCAACATTCTGGGGCTCAACCATAGCTACAATAGAGCCACCAAAGCCGCCACCGGTCATACGGACTGCACCGTACTCATCACCTAAAGCCTTGCGTACGATCTCAACTAAGCCGTCAATTTCAGGGATAGTGATTTCAAAATCATCACGCATAGAGCAGTGAGATGCATACATAAGCTTGGCCAAGGTCTTAAGATCACCTTGCTCTAAGGCAACAGATGCATCCAATACACGCTGATCCTCAGTGATCACGTGACGGGCACGACGATAAGAGACATCATCAAGCTCTGCCTTGTGGGCATCAAGTAGCTCCATGGTAGCATCACGCAGAAGTTTCACGCCTAATACAGCTGCAGCCTTCTCACAGGACTCGCGGCGATCGTTATACTCAGAGCCTACTAGCTGATGCTTGACGTTTGAGTTGATGATCATCACCACCAAAGACTCAGGGATCTTAACTTGGGTAAGCTCAAGGCTCTTGCAATCAATACGCAGTGCATGATTGGCAGTACCGCAGGCGGAGATGGTCTGATCCATAATACCGCACTTCATACCGATATAAGCCTCAGCAGCCTGCCCCATGAGAGCGATCTCCTGCAGAGGAATATCAAGACCGAAAGCACATGATACTAGGTGACCGAAGGTAACCTCCAATGATGCAGAGGATGAAAGACCAGCACCTAGAGGAACGTCACCTGAAATTGCGACATCAAGACCCTTAACCTTGCCTGGGAACTTCTTCTCGATAAGCTGAGTCATGCCACGCAGATAATTTACCCACAGCTTGTCTGCATTCTTCTCAATTGATGATGAGATTTCAAACTCATCATAATCACCGTTTAAATCACAGGCTAAAACGCGCATCTTATTGGTACCGTTTTCCTTGGCGGACATGGATGTACCGTATTTAATAGCGCAAGGAAGCACGAAGCCGCCGTTGTAATCGGTATGCTCACCGATGATATTTACACGACCAGGAGCATAGGCCTGCATTGAAGGCTCAGAGCCAAACTGCTTTACAAAAGCCTCAGCGGTAGTTTTACGTACGTCTGACATAGAAATTCCTTTAAATTTATTTGGAGCTGTAGTGGGTATCGCTTAAATCACGCAATCTCTGTGCTGCCTGCTCTGCAGTAAGATCACGCTGTCTCTCTGCCAAAAGCTCAAAGCCTGCGACAAACTTCTTAACCGTAGCAGAGCGCAAAAGAGGAGGATAGTAATGAGCATGAAGCTGCCAGCCTGGATGTTCCTCACCATCAGTAGGACAATTATGCCAACCCATAGCATAAGGGAAGGAGGTCTCAAAGAGATTGTCATAGCGGGTGGTGATCATCTTAATTGCCAGAGCAAGATCATCACGCTGAGCATCAGTCAACTCATCGATGGTGGCAACTGAGAACTTAGGCAAAAGCATGGTCTCAAACGGCCAGAATGCCCAGAATGGAACTAGGCACACCCAGTGCTCAGTTTCAAACACGATACGCTCTTTCTTTTCAAGCTCAGCCTTAAGATAATCCTCTAGAAGCTTAGTGCCGTGCTTGGCAAAATAATTAGTCTGCTGGGTTAATTCCTTGGAGATTTCCTCAGGAATGAAATCACAGGCCCAGATCTGTCCATGCGGATGAGGATTTGAACAGCCCATCACTGCACCCTTATTTTCAAAGAGCTGAACATAGGTATAGGTCTTTTTGAGATCAGCAAACTGCTCACCCCAGAGATCAACTACACGACGGATCTCAGGAACTGACAACAAAGGAAGAGTCTTGGAGTGATCTGGAGAGAAGCAGATAACTCTGGCAGTTCCACGGGCAGGCTGAAGCTTGAAAAGTTCTGAACTCTCAGCACCATCCTTAGGAGTATCAGGCATTAAGGCTGCGAAGTCATTGGTGAAAACGTAATTTTCCTTGTAGTCTGGATTCTTGTCGCCATTTACACGAGTATTGCTCGGGCACAGATAGCATTTTGGATCGTATGAGGGCTTGACTGCATCAGGTAATTTTTCAGTCTGACCAAGCCATGGACGCTTAGCACGGTGAGGAGAGATCAAAATCCATTCACCAGTTAAGGCGTTATATCTGCGATGAGGATGAGATGACACATCAAAGTTTGCCATAAGAACTCCTATGCACAAGTGCGAAATCTTTAAACACGAAAAAGGCGTAGGGATATACCTACGCCGAATATAAGCTAGGCATCATAGCCGTTGGGATTATTTTTCTGCCAGTTATAAGAATCAGCAGCCATTTCATCCAGAGTTTTCTCTGCCTTCCAGCCAAGCTCCTTCTGAGCCTTGGCAGGATCGGCATAGCACTGAACCACATCACCTGCTCGACGGGGAGCAAACTTATAAGGAAGCTCTCTGCCAATTGCTTTGGAGAAGGCCTTGACCATATCAAGCACACTGTAACCAATACCGGTGCCTAAGTTATAGATGAAAGTACCACTCTTATTTAGGCAGGCATTTAAGGCTGCAACATGGCCCTTGGCCAAGTCAACTACATGGATGTAATCACGAACACAAGTACCATCAGGGGTAGGATAATCATTACCAAAGATATTGAGGAACGGCAGACGGCCCACAGCAACCTGAGTGAGGTAAGGCATGAGGTTGTTAGGAATACCGCGGGGATCCTCACCGATGAGGCCTGACTCATGAGCACCTACTGGATTGAAATAGCGCAAAAGCACCATGGAGAACTCAGGAACAGCCTTCTGTAATTCCTGACACATGTACTCGATATCAACCTTGGTCTGACCATAAGGGCAATTTGCACGCTTTACAGGAGACTCCTCAGTAAGAGGTACACTGTCAGGCTCGCCATAAACAGTGGCAGAGGAGGAAAAGATAAAGTTGTAGCACTTAAACTCACGCATCACAGCAAGCAGAGTACGGGCACCTGCAACATTGTTATCGTAGTACTCAAGAGGCTTTTTAACAGATTCGCCTACAGCCTTAAGGCCTGCAAAATTAATTACGCCATCGATCTTGTATGAGGAGAAAACAGCCTCAAGCTGCTCACGAGATCTGATATCACCTGCCATAAAGGGAATGGTCTTTCCGGTAATACGATGTAGGCGCTCAAGTACTGCTGGCTTTGAATTTGAGAAATTGTCAAAAATAACCACATCATAGCCTGCGTTAACAAGCTCAATGACAGTGTGAGAACCAATATAGCCGGCACCGCCGGTAACAAGGATCGTTGACATAAATGCACTACCTTTTGCTGTTTAATAAAAATCTGGTATCCATGGTGCAAATTTAAGCTCTGATTTTGTTGAGATTTTTATCAGATCGGCTTAAATATGACGATGTAAACGCTTACATGAATTATAAACAACTAAAAGCTCTTTGTGCACAAAAAAATTGCAAAATGTTAAAAAATTTGCATTTTTGAAGCCCATGCAGAAGGAATGTGATTTTTTCTCTTTTAAAATCAAGAAATAAAGGTAATCAATGCCAGAGAAAAGCACCGAAATATTTTGTTATAAATATGATTTAGGAAGATTGGTAGCTAAGACTGGAATCGAACCAGTGACCTCAGCATTATGAGTGCCGCGCTCTAACCGACTGAGCTACTTAGCCACTAGAATTAGGTTGGCTGGGGCACAAGGGATCGAACCTTGGAAATGGCGGAATCAGAATCCGCTGCCTTACCACTTGGCTATGCCCCAACTCTTAAGTTGTTGTGTCACGGTGGCAGGGGTACCTGGGTTCGAACCAGGGAATGGCGGGATCAAAACCCGCTGCCTTACCACTTGGCTATACCCCTAACAATCCCGTCAGGAGTGACTGACAACGGGGCATATTATAAAGACGCTTTTACAATTGTCAAACTAATTTTAATTTATTTTACCTAAAATAAGCTATCATATTGATTTATAAGTATTTTTAGCTAATTTTATCTAAAATTTGAAAAAAGGCACCTGCTTTTTTGCCAAAAAGAAATCACCAGGATCCGTCTTAAATCGCAGAAAAATGCTTTTTGTGTGATCTTTTTTTCTTTATAACTGCTATATTTTGACAAAAAGTGGAGCACCCATGGCACACGAACATACATTAGATCCCCACAAAGAACACCAGGATATTCTGGCTTTCTGCTATGACTTTGACAAAACCCTGTCTCCTGAGGACATGCAGGCTCAGGGCTATATCCAAAGACTTCAGGAAAATGTCCAAAAATTCTGGGATGACTCCAATTCACTGGCCATAAGCCATGGCATGGATCCTAATCTTGCCTATATGTATATGATGCTAAAGGGGGCTGAGAATAACTTCTACGTAAAGCGTGACGTGCTCAAGCGCTTTGGCTCTAAGGTCAAACTCTATGATGGAGTTGAGAGCTGGTTTGATCGCATGGATGCAGAGGGAGCCAAATACAATTTAAAGGTTGAGCACTATATTATCTCCTCTGGCATCAAGGACATGATTGAAGGCACCAAGATAGGCAAGAAATTTCGCATGATCTACGCCAACACTTTTCTTTATAACGAAGGTGGCGCTGCCGTGTGGCCTGCACAAATCATTAACTTCACCAACAAAACCCAGTTTCTCTTCCGCATCGAGAAGGGTGCCATCGATGTCAACGATGACAACGTCAATACCTTCTACAAAAAATCAGAAATGCGCGTACCATTTAGCAACATGATTTACCTAGGTGACAGTGCCACAGATATCCCCTGTATGAAGCTTGTCAATAGCTTTGGGGGACACTCTATCGGTGTGTTTGATCCGACGCTAAACAATAAGGAAAAGGTTTACGGGCTTATCCGAGATGAACGCATCAAATACTTTGCCCCAGCTGATTACACCGAAGGCTCTGAGCTTGAAACACTGGTGAAAAAAATAATCCGTTATGTGGCCGCAGGATGCGATTTAAGACATGAGAATGAGCGTTACATCAAAGAAAGTGAAGAACATCTGGGTAAAAAAAGCTAAGCTTTAGAAAATTTCTATCCTGTCTTGGTCTTTTGTGATGCGCAAGTGGCACTTAATTAGTACAATGGACAGGATTTTTTTTATTATTGGAACAAAATGACTTCTATAAGCGTAAATCCGCTCTCTTCGCTCAAACTTCAGTTGGGCGCCTTCTACATTGCTGTATGGGGCTGCCAGATGAACGTCTACGACACAGGTCGTATCCGTGATCTGCTTACCAGCCGTGGCTATGCCGAGGTACAAAATCCAGGTGATGCCAACATTATTGTTTTAGTCACCTGTGCAGTACGTGCCAAGGCTGAAAATAAGGTTTTCAACCAAATAGATGCCTGGAGACATACAGGCGACGTTAAAAATGACACCGTTGTTGCATTAGGCGGCTGCGTTGGTACCGAGCTTGGGCAGAAGATAATTGATGAGGATCGTGGAGTATCCATCGTCTTCTCCCCCAAAACCATTCATCGCCTGCCAGATTTAATCGAGCTATACAAGGCAACTGGACGTCCATGCTGTGATGTTGATGCCGACTCCATGGAAAAATTCGATACCCTGCCCATGCAGGGCCGTCGTGGAGCCTCAGCCTTTGTTACCATCATGGAAGGTTGCTCCAACAAATGCACCTACTGCATCGTGCCCTACACCAGAGGTGAGGAAGAATCACGTCGCGTAGCTGATATCCTTGAGGAGTGCCGCGCACACCTTGCAAGCGGTGCCAAGGAGCTACATCTCTTAGGCCAGAATGTTAATTCCTTCAGAGGACTTAACGAAGACGGCTCGGAGTGCTCCTTTGCAGAGCTTCTTTATGAGGTATGTGCATTGGATGGAGTTGAGCGTGTACGCTTTACCACCTCAAACCCCATGGACTTTACCGATGAAGTAGTTGAGGCTATAGGTGCTCTGCCCATCATAGCTGATGCCATTCATATTCCGGTGCAATCAGGCTCTGACTCAATACTTGAACGCATGCATCGTCGTTATACAGCCGCATCCTATCTTGAGCTTATCTCCAAGATCCGCGCTGTACGTCCTAGCGCAAGAATTTCCTCAGATTTTATAGTTGGCTTCCCAGGTGAAACAGACGCCCAATTTGAAGAGACCATGGATCTTGTGCGCAAAGTAAAGTTTGATCAAAGTTTCAGCTTCATCTACTCAAAGCGTCCTGGTACCCCGGCAGCAGATTACGAGGATGAAGTATCGGTGCATGATAAAAAACAGCGCCTGTATCGTCTGCAGGCACTGCTTGAACAATATGCCCGTGAGTACAGCGCAGAATATTTAGGCACCTTGCAGGACGTTTTAGTAGAAGGAACATCGTCAAAGGACGAGAACGAGCTCAAGGCTCGTAGCTCTGCCAACCGTATTGTTGTCTTCAAGGGCGATAAGAGTCTCGTAGGTACCATGGTACGTGTCAAAATCACTGAGGTTCTACCTCACACCCTCCGTGGTGAAATTATCTGAAAACTTAGGATCTAAAGTTGAAAGACATTAGTCAGGATTTTTTTTTAGAGCCCTCTGACAAGGATCGCCTCGCCTGCCTTGCAGGCCCTGAGGATGCCAACTACCGTCAGATTGAAAAGCGTCTGGGCGTACGTATTGCTGTTGCTGGTAATCATGTGCATATTGAAGGCCCCTTAGGAAAGCTTCCAAAGGCGGTAAAAATCTTAAAAGCACTTTATATTGATACCGCGCCACTTAAGGATGGAAAGGCCCGCTATATTGAGGCAGATCAGGTACATCTTGCCATCACCGAGCACTCAAAGCTTGAGGCAACCGATGATGATTACGAAGCCAATGAGGATCGTGGCTCCGTGGGTGCACTTTATAAAAAAGCCTCGAACTTTAAAACCAAGCGCGGCTTTGTTAAGGCACGTACCTCAAATCAGGCTGAATATATAAATAAAATATACTCTCATGATGTGACCTTTGGCATCGGACCTGCCGGAACCGGTAAGACCTATCTTGCAGTAGCAGCTGCCGTAAATGCCTTAGAGAGCAATAGCGTCACCCGTATTATTCTTACGCGCCCAGCAGTAGAAGCCGGTGAAAAATTAGGCTTCCTGCCAGGTGATCTCTCACAAAAGGTCGATCCTTATTTAAGACCCTTATATGACGCACTCTTTGAAATGCTAGGCTTTGAAAAGGTTGAAAAGCTAATTGAGCGCTCAGTAATTGAAATTGCACCTCTTGCCTACATGCGTGGTCGTACCTTAAATGATTCCTTCATCATTTTAGATGAAGCTCAAAACACCACCGTTGAGCAGATGAAAATGTTTTTAACCCGTATCGGCTTTAATTCTAAGGCCGTAATCACAGGTGATCCTTCACAGATCGATCTGCCCCACAATGTGCGCTCGGGCCTTAAAAACGCTGCAGAGGTTTTATCAGGAACCGATGAAATTGGCTTTACCTTTTTTGACTCTCAGGATGTGGTACGTCACCCAGTAGTTGCCGCAATCGTAAATGCCTATGAGAAATTTGAAAAGATCCATGGTGATACCTCAGTCTATAAACCAAAGCGTAGAGCAGATAGTGCTGAGGATATGTCTGAGAGCAGGGACAATTTAATAAGTAGCACAGCCTACGATCTCCGCCATGAGCTAATTGACAGTGCCGATGCTCTCTCTAAGGTAGATGAATAAAAATGAAAGCTGATGTTGAATTGCAGATTGCAACAGTAGATCAAGAAGGCATTCCAACTGAGGAAAGCTTGGTTAAATGGGCACAAGCAGCTCTTGAAATTGGTGGTCGCAATGCTGATGCTGAGCTTACGGTAAGAATTGTAGAAAGTGATGAAATCAGAGCCTTAAACGGGATCTATCGTCACAAGGACAGCCCTACTAATATTCTCTCTTTCCCTTTTGAATGCCCACCTGAGGTAGAGCTCCCCTTAATTGGCGATCTTGTTGTATGTCTTGAGGTTTTAAAAAGAGAAGCCTTGGAGCAGCACAAAACAGTTGAAGAGCACTTTGCTCACTTAATTGTGCATGGCTGTTTGCACCTTATCGGCTATGATCATATTGAAGAGGCTGATGCCAAAATCATGGAGCCTCTTGAGATCAAAGCGGTCATGGCCTTAGGCTATGATAATCCCTACAAGGATGATGAAGAATGAGTGACAAAAGCAGCGACAGCTTTCTGCAAAGGCTTTTTCATCCTGGCAAACCTGACTCCATTGAAGATCTTGAGAATGTGATTGATGATGCCAGACGCCGTGAGATCATAAGCCGTAATGCTGAGGATATGATCAAGGGGGTATTTGACGTCAGTCGTCAAAGAGTCTCTGAGATCATGATCCCCCGTCACGATATGGTGACGATTAACTCAGATCTTGGTATCGAGGAGGTTGCTAGGATCATCGCCGAGCATGGACACTCAAGATATCCTGTGATCTCTGAGGATAAGGATCACATCGAGGGAATACTGCTTGCAAAGGATCTACTCCCGGTGCTTGCAGGTATTAAAAGTGTTGACTCTATTAAGGATTTACTACGTCCTGCGGTAATTGTTCCAGAATCAAAGCATCTCTCTTCCATGCTTAAGGAATTTCAGAACAAACGCTTCCACATTGCAGTTGTAGTAGATGAGTTTGGTGGAGTATCAGGTCTTATCACCATAGAGGATATTCTGGAACTTATTGTTGGGGATATTGATGATGAATATGATGATGAGGATGATGAGCAGTCTTTAATTTCCAAGGCAAGGGAGAAGGAGACCTATATCATCAAGGGAATTACTCCAATCAAGGATTTTGAAGAATACTTCAATACCACCTTACCTGACGTCAACGTCGACACCTTTGCCGGACTTATTTTGCACGTACTAGGTAGCTTTCCTCAAAGCGGAACCAAGCTTACCATCAAGGATTTTGATATTGAAGTACTTCAGGCAGGTGAGCATCGTATCAATCTTCTCAAAGTGATACGTAAAACACCGCAATAACAGGACTTAAGGATCATCTACAATTATGCTGTCAAAGCTTGTGTACCATCTGGTGAGCTTCCTCTATGGAGGCACACTAATTAATTTCTGCCTGTCAAAATTTGGCAGAACACTATGTGCCTTGGTTTTAGGCTGTGTTGCATGTTTTGGCTTTGCCCCATATGAGCTGTGGATTGTCACTATGGGAGCAATGGTGCTGTTGATGATCCTACTCTCTGGACTTAAATCAAAGGGCGCTGTTTTCTACACCAGCTATATATTCTTTGTCTCCTACCTCTGCGCCTCAGCACACTGGATGAACTATGTGATGCACGGCTTTGCACAGATGCCGTTGCCTGTATGCTGGCTTATCTTAATTTTAGGCATGTCGCTGGTAGCTATCCAGTATGCTTTCTTTATTATGGTAGCCTTCATCTTTGCAAGATCTAAAAAAGAGGTATTCGTCTTCTTCTTCATCCCAGTGGCAATCGGAGCTGCCGACTTTACTTCAACTGTGCTGTTCTCAGGTCTTCCTTGGTTTAATTTCGGTCACACCGTTTTTGAAGGGCCCTTTGCATCCTTCCATCCTCTTTTGGGAGTACGCGGTACCTCAATTTTAATGATGCTTTGTTCTGCCGCTGTTGCCATGGCAGCCCTAAGACGTTTTCTATTCCTACCTGTTGCCGCGATCATTACCTTCATAGGCGTAATGCTTGCTCCAATTACCTACACTCATGAAGATAAAGCATTAGATGTTGCCATGGTGCAGGGCAATATTGCACAGGAGATAAGACTGAACTCACAGACTGCAGCACAATCCATTGGCACCTATTGGGATGCCACACGCGATCTTCTTGGTAAACATGAGCTTGTGATCTGGCCTGAAGCTGCTCTTCCTTTTTATTTAAATGATGCCATAGATGTTATCAAAGATTTAAATTTAGCTGCCAGCGATAAAAAATCTGCCTTAGTTTTAGGGATCCTGCGTCGTAATGATAACAATCGCTATAATTCACTCGTTGCCTTAGGAGATCTTGGAGATAAGGGAGTACAAATTTACGACAAACGTCATTTAGTCCCATTTGGTGAATTCGTCCCCTTTGATTCAATTCTAAGACCGCTTGGTCACGTATTTGATCTGCCAATGTCATCATTTTCACCATCTCAAATAACACCAGCTCCAATTGAGATCAAGAAGACCAAACTTATTCCCATTATCTGCTATGAGGCTATCTTTCCTGAAGATGCGCAAGTAATGGATAGCAGTGATGTAGGAGCGCTGTTAATGATATCCAATAATTCCTGGTTTGGAGATACCAAAGGCCCCCTACAGCTATTTAATATCACCCGTATTCGTGCTCTAGAGTTGCAAAAACCAATGCTACATTCCACAACTAACGGGGTTACTGCCTTAATCGATTTTAATGGCAAATACCAAAGTGCTAAACGCGATGAATTTCAGATCTTAGAGGGAAGCATAAAAACTCGCACAGGACAGACTCCCTACTCAAAGATCGGACCTTGGGGTGCATTAATCCTCATGCTGATCCTGCTAGCTTTAGGGATCGCCAAACGCCTTATGAAGGTTGATGAAAGAGCGGAAAGTTTCAAGAATTTAGTCAGACCTTAAAGAACATGCATATGGTAAAATGCTTGGGCAGAAGGCTATGTCATAACAGTAGATCTTACTGTTCCCCTACAATCAATACGGTTGTGGCCAAATAACAGCTTCATGAGCAAAAACATTTTATTTTCACTTTCAATTTTGCCTTCAGCCCTGCCACGATTTTCTACTTTTTTATTAAGTACTTCACACGTATTGATTGAATACTTAGGCTTAATTGATACCAAATTCTTCCATTAGCTGAGTGCGATACTCCTTGTTTTTAGAAGCTCGCTTTGCATCTTCAACACGATTCTGGTCGAACAATTTTTCCATCAATAACGCCAAAATATCTTGACCTTCGATTTTGCCTT
>CAVJLP010000072.1:0-11461 GCA_963650525.1 Firmicutes bacterium CAG:534 | reverse complement strand
CTTATATACAGCGAACATAAAAAAAAAATACGTATTGTCAAACCATCTACAAGGCAATTTTGATCTTTCTTACAAATTGACCGTCGATTTTACAAACTAGGGCAGCTTGCACTAAGAAAGGTGACGCCCGCCATCAAAAATTTCCCCGACACACGACCTACGCCCTACATAAATTACCACACCAGGTAATATCCACTTCCTCTTAAGCTGTGCACGCTATTAACTCTCAGGCTTTCTCATCTTATCTCTGCTACATCTCCTTGCAAGAAATCTCCCCCATCAACCGAAGCATCTAGCCCTTAGATCCTACCTAGAGATAATCCAATAGATCTCCTATTTTGGGAATTAAAAAATGCGGAGGATTAGTAAGAGATGCAAGCCTATCCCCAGAGCACACTCCTGTCTGCACCCCTAAAGCATACGCTCCAGCACCTCTGCACATTCCTATATCAAGATCAGCATCACCGATACCTAAGATATTTTCACAAGGAATATCAAGACGCTTGGAGAACACTTTCATCAAAGTAGGATCAGGCTTTGAAGGTCCATCTTCACCACAGGATAACGCATCCATAAATTGCCCCAGGCATGAGCAATTCATAGTACGCATCACGCCCATAGTCACACGTCCTGAGACAAAGCCAATTTTTAAATCATGCGCTCTTAAGGCCTCCATAACCTCCTGCACCTTAGGAAAAAGCTTGTCTATCTGAAACTCGGCATGTGAGAGAAAAATCTCACGGTATTTTTTGGTAACCTCAAGATACTCACTCTTCATCTCAGGTGGTAGTAGTTTGCGCAATCCCTCTTCAAGACGCATCCCGATGGTGGCAGTAATATCACTATCGCTAGGACGTGGTAGCCCTAAAGTTGCAAATAACTCACAGGTACACGCAATAATACGTCCTACGCTATCGCATAGCGTTCCATCTAAATCAAAGGCCACCGCCTTAATTTTTGGCAAGACATCCTCAAAGCCATCCATTTTTAAAAGATCGCGTCTTTCTAAATTAGCAGTACTCACTATTACTCCAAAATTCTTGATGTTGTGTGATGCGTTGTTGTGTGATGCATTGTTACGTGATGCATTGTTACGTGATGCATTGTTACGTGATGCATTGTTACGTGACAGGTTGTCATGTGCTGTATTGTCATGTGATGCGCTGTTTTGCAATATATTGTCATATGACATGTGATTGTGCGGTACGTCTTATTAAGGCTATCTTTTATCATCAATTAACGCACGCGCATGCTTTATTGATATGAGCTCATCGGCAAATTTAGCCTCATTGCGCGCCTCAAGTGATAGCGCCTGTATCCTATGTTTTTCTAAAAGAGCCTCAATAATACGCCGCTCCTGCCTACATTTTAAAAAGCAAGACTTAAGTCTATCGCTTTCATCTTTAAGCTTAGCAAGCATCAGTTGCTGTCGTTCATAGGTTTTATCCAATCTTTCAATAAATGCCTGATAGGAAAGATATTGCTGTAGCCCCATGTTTTGATCTTTATGCTCTAGCATCTCTTTTACATAAAGATCACGAAAAGCTTGAATTTTATCAAGCTGAGTATTAAAGGCAATAAGCTGTTGCTTTGAGTCTGACCATTTTTTTAAGGCCTCATCCTCAGCCTTTTGTCTAAGTTTTAATACCTTAGCTAAAGCGTGATCGCCTGCCATTTAAGCCTCACCTATCGCTACGCTTAAAAGCATTTTGAACTGTTGGTCCTTGAGTCTGAGATGTTTGAGGAGCAGGAGATGCTTGACCATTTTGCGAAGATGAAGGCACCATATTTACTTGAGCTTGCTTACTTTGCAAAGCCTCCGCACGCTGCTTAGCATCGCCAATTAAGATCATGGCAATCTTTTTCATGTCCTCAACGCTCTGGGCAAAGCTTATCACCTCACGAAAATCCTGTTGCGTAAATTCATCTATATGCGGATGGATCATAATTGCTTGATCAAGACGTGGATCTGATCCCCTTTGATAAGCACCGATCTGAATTAACTCGCGATTTTCGTTATACTGCGCCACACACTGTCTTATAGTACGCGACATGATAAGTTGCTCTTGCGTAACCACCGCCGGCATCACACGGGAGATGGATTTTTCAACATCTATTGCTGGGTAATGCCCGGCATCAGCTAGCGCGCGTGATAACACAATATGCCCATCTAATATCGCACGGGCGGAATCTGCTATAGGATCTTGTAGATCATCACCTTCAGTTAAAACTGTAAAGAAGGCGGTAATTGATCCTTGCGTGCCACTACCTTGTCCTGCTCTTTCAACTAAGGCCGGGAGCTTGGCAAAAACCGAAGGAGGATAACCCTTAGTTGCAGGAGGCTCGCCTACTGCTAAAGCTATCTCACGTTGTGCCATGGCATAACGCGTTAAGGAATCTATAAGAAGCAAAACCTTTTTGCCCTGATCACGGAAAAATTCTGCAATAGCTAAAGCAGTCTCACAGCCCTTAAGACGCATCAAGGGAGAGGCATCAGCAGGTGCTGCTACGACAACCGATCGCTCACGTCCCTCTTTTCCTAAAATATCATCAATAAACTCACGTACCTCACGCCCACGCTCACCTACTAGCCCTACCACGACTACATCGGCACTAGTACCACGCGTCATCATGCCTAAAAGCACTGACTTGCCCACACCAGATCCTGCAAATAACCCCATACGCTGTCCCTGTCCTATGGTAAATAAGGCATTGATACAGCGCACGCCGACATCTAAAGGCTCCTTAATAGATCTTCTGGCCATAGGATTAATTTTTGTTTTTTTATGCGCGCAGGTTTTATCTTTTTTTATAGGGCCTAATCCATCTATGGGATTGCCCACACCGTCTAATACTCGTCCTAAAAGAGCCTCTGAATAGGCAATATCATCCTTTGACGACAGCGGTGTCACCTTATCGCCACTTTCAACTCCGGAGATTTCATCAGTTGGCATTAAATAGGTGATATCCTCGGCAAAGCCCACGCTTTGGGCGAACATCGGACCTTGGCTGGTATCAATACGACAGCGTGTCCCTATGGGTACTTTTATCCCGGTACACTCTAGAGTAAGACCTACAACACGGGTTAATCTGCCACAAAGCACGCATTCAGCCTCGCTTTGAGGAACGGTGATTTTGGAAAGACGCAACGCTAGCGCATTCATTTAAAAGCCTTAATTTGCTGTGGCTGAGGACTGAGCGGAGGCAGACTGTAGCTCAAGATCACTTACAACGCCATCTTGAGCATCAACATTTAAAAAGTTATTACCTTCATCTTTATTTTCTTGACGCTCTAGCATTTCCTCGTGATCAGGAGAGAGTGCTATTTTTTCTGCTCTGGCATCATCAATAGCCCCGGAAGCCTCATCCAAAAAATCTGCAATCAACTTATCAATGCGCTCATCTATAAGAGATGAAACCTCAGATTTACCATCCGTTACCACGACATCACCTGGATTTAATGAGGCATCCTCCTGCAAGATCCAATGCTGAGCCTTGATGTAATCACGCCCCATGGCTGTTTCAACAAGCATAAGATCATCTGCATTTAATTTTATGGTGATGTTTTTGCTAGCAACTGGAAGCTTTGCTACCGCGTTATTTAAGGTACGTATTAAAAAATCTTGATCAGCTTTAAGCTCACGTCCTGCCAAAGTTTTAAATAAAGCTGAGGCCATACGCACCACTTCATAGGTAACCTCACTATCAAGCTCACGTAGTGGTTCACACAAAGCATCGGCAAGGTGTCTAAAGCGCTCAGTCTGCTCGGTAACTATAGCCTCACAATCTTTTAGTCCCTTTTGACGACCTTCTTCATAGCCTTGCTCTAATCCTTTTTTTACGCCCTCATTAAGCCCCTGCTTAATACCTTCATCATAACCTTCTTGATGTCCTTGAGCCTTACCCTCATCTATTCCCTTGCTAAGACCTTCCTTAAATCCTGCATCAAAGCCACTCTTATGTCCTTCCTCCTCACAGGCCTTGCGCAAATCTTCAAGCTCAGCTGCCGTGATCTGCGATACATTATTTGCAAGATCTGCATCTATCTCCTGAAACTGAGCCTCTACAGCCTGTGCCTTTTGAGCCTCCTGCTCTTTAAGCTCCTGTTGCCTCTGCGCCTCAAGCTCTTGGGCCTTGCGCTTATTTTTAAAATAATCAAAGCTATAGCCTAGCGCATTAGTAAGCTTATCATCTCCCTCATCAAGCATGGGCCATTGCTTAACACTAAACTCTCCTATCTTTTCAGAAGGAATTACCTTAGTTTTTTGATGAAGATAACGGGCATCAGTGTAGTTATCAGCAACATTAAGCTCATCGGAATTTATTACACGTGTTTTCATATGCGCCCTTAATTAGACGAAATCTCCACCACTGCCACGAGAGAGCATAATGGCACCAGTATCGGCAAGCTTGCGGGCAATATTGAGGATCTCCTTTTGCGCACCTTCCACATCTGAAAGCTTGGTAGGTCCCATAGCCTGCAGATCCTCGCGCATGGAATCGGCAGCACGTGAAGACATGTTTTTAAAGAACTTCTCCTTTAAGGCATCGTCAGCGCCCTTTAAGGCCTTCTGCAAGGTATCAGGAGGAACATCACGTAGCAGAGTCTGAATGGAGCGATCATCGACATCATTGAGATTTTCAAATACGAACATCAGATCCTCAATCTGCGTTGACAACTCTTTATCCTGAGAACGGATAGCATTCATAAGCTGAGTTTCTGTTGAAGAGTCCAGATAATTCATAATATCGGCAGCACTCTTTAAGCCACCGATCTTGGCAGACTGGGAGCCTGCCGATCCTGCAAACTGCTTTTCCATGATCTCATTTAGCTCTTGCAGTGCGGCCGGCTGTACTTCTTCTAAAGTTGCAATACGCATGATGAGATCAAGACGCACCGGCTCTGGAAATTGCGCTAAGATCTGGGCACTTTGCTCAGGCTCTAAGTAGGAGAGCACAATAGTTTGGATCTGTGGGTGCTCATTTTGAATAATGGAGGCTACCTGACGGGCATCCATCCATTTTAGAGAATCTAGGCCGCGAGAACCGGCGCCTAAGCTTATCTGCTCTACAAGGTTAGTGGCCTTATCCTCACCTAAGGCTGCTACCAAGGCATTACGTACGAAATCAGAATTACCAAGACCTACATTTGAATGCTTGGTGATGTCCATTAAAAAGGTTTTATAGACTGCATTTACCTGATCTTGGGTAAAGCGTCCGGCTACACTCATGCTCATACCAAGCTTTTGTACCTGCTTTGGCTGAAGCTTTTTAAAAATTGAGGCCGCATCTTCTTCAGACAAGGAGAGCATCAAAAGTACTGCCTTGTCCATCCCAGACATAGCCTGCAGTGCCGCACGCTCATCATCACTTATCTCAAGTGAGGTGGTATTTAAGCTATTAGCAGAGGTGGCCGTGGGTAGCTTATCTCTCCCCTCATTTTCAGGCACTGCCGGAAGTTTTTTATTAGCTGGCATTTCTTACTCCATGGCCGCAGCTTATGGTTTCTGACTGGCGCGATCCTTGTGATCCTCACCTTGATCAAGCCATTCTTTTAACACCTCAGCTGCAAGCTCAGGCTCATTTGAAACTAGAGTTCTCACCGCACGCAGGAGATCAGGCTCACGCTTGATGTTGGGGATCTCAATGCCACCGCCTTCATTTATTTGATAGAGCTGATCGGCAATTTCTTTATCTTTGGTAATTAGATCAAGATCGTCATTACCCTCTAATGCCGAGCTGTCATCTAGCTGCTGCACCCTATCAGCCTCGGCATCCATGAGCTCCTGCTCCTCACGCTTTAACAGGCGAGAGAGCATAGGACGGATCACAAAGAGCACGAGGAAGATGATAACTAAAACGGCACCGCCTACTCTTACTAGACGGTAGAAATAATCCTGACGATACCAAGGAAGATCCACTGTTACATCAGAGTGCGGGAAGGACACTGTTTCAACCTTAACAAAATCACCACGGCTTTCATCAAGTCCTAGGCCACCGCGCACTAGATCGGCAATTTTGGTTAAATCCTCCTGTGCCCGTGGCTCATAGCTTACCTTGCCGTCGGCATCAGTTTTACGTACGTAATCAACAGCAACCGATACCGTCAGACGTTGCACGAGATTGGTGGGACGCACCGTGTGACGTACTGTGGTGTCCACTTCATAATTACGCACCGCCTCACGTGATTCCTTGCGGTTATCTGCGCTAGATGAGTTTGCATCACTAGCCCCACCTGTGCCGTTACGCAGGTTTTGTGGAATAGAGGCATTGGCAGGAGGCTGGTTTGAAAGTGAGCCTGGTACTCCATAAGGAGATGTCTTCTCATCATTACCCTGCTGCTCTTTTAAAGTCTCTGAGCGTACTGCCTGCGAGTCGGGGTTGTAAAGCTGAGATGTTTCCTCTTGCGTGGTGGTATCTAGTGTTACATCCACCTCAGCTGAATAATTTCCCACACCGAGCATAGGAGCTAAAATGGTATCTAGCTTATCGCGATACTGTGCCTCACGCATGGTATGCATCTCAAACTGACGCTGTAGCGCGTTAGTCTCAGAGCCTTCAGCACGCTCAGAGCTTAAAAGACGTCCCATCTGATCGGTAACCGAGACATCCTTTGATAAAAGGTTATGCACCGAGGATGCAACCATAAAGCGGATGGAGGATACGTTTTCTGGGGATAAATAGGCCCCCTTCTTTAAAGTTACCACCACGGCAGCTGACGGACGGCTCTTCTCACGGGCAAAGACATTATCCTTAGGGATTGCAAGCAGTACGGTGGCTCTTTCAATACCATCTATTTTTTCAATAGCACGGGCAAGCTGGATCTCACGGCCATGCTTGATACGCTCGTTTTCAAGACGCTGTGACACTCCAAAGCCGCTGTCAGTCATTAAAATTGAGTCACCAATATCGGAATTGTCAGATGGCAGTGCTATTCCCTGACGGAGCATATCCTCGGCAACACCTGCATACTCTTTGGCATCAACAAAGATGCTGTCTCCAGAGAGACGGTACTTATAGCCCTTGTTATCTAAAAAGTCTAAAACCTCTCCCATATCCTTGGGAGCGTATTGCCCAAGCAGACGTTCAGTGTCGGGCGTGTTATTGGAGCTTAGGCCAAATATGGCAAAGATCAACGCGGTCACGAATATGACTAATATGCCCATGATGGTCAGACGCTTGGCAACTGAGCCGCTCTTTAGGAATTGTGCAAGTGCCCGCGCCTTGCTCATATTCTCCTTACCCAAAGCCTCAGATACCACTTCACTTTCCTGAACATCTGCGGCAGTACTCTTATTTTCAGTATGAGTAGTAGCTGCAAGCTTGCTGTTGCTCTCCTGAGTAGTAAGAGCCCCGCTAGGCTTGGGTACGGGTAAATCACTGTCTGCCATAAATAAATCTTATCCGTTGTCTAAATCTGCATCTGAGATATGGTCTTGTAAGCCTCGATGAGCTTATTGCGTACCTGAATCGTGGCCTCAAAGGAAATGCTGGATTTTTGTGATGCTAGCATAACATCAGCTAAGGATACAGATCTGTCGCCGGTGTCAAACCTTGTCTGCATATTATTAGCTTCATTTTGCAGGCTATTAACATTTTCAAAGGCATCCTTTAATAACTGCTCAAAAGATCCTACCTTATCTTGAGCTGAAATTTGAGTATTTTGTGATAACTCTGCCGTATCCTCTGTGTTTGGCACTGTATTTACAGATGAATTATCTGAGGCTCCCCCATCAGATAAAAATGGCGGACGTGCTACATGAGTTGCCAAATCATTCATCTGACGCTGCATATTCTGCAACTGTGATAGAAATGAATCGGAACTGATCCCAGAAATTGCTGAACTCATATCTGCCTCCACGTCATTTTTCTGACGGTTAAATCCTTTATGACATCAGAGGATCAAAAAACGTGCCAGCAGGCAGAATTTTCTTTTTTACATTGAAATCTATCAAGATTTTAAAGATGCTACCAACAAAAAGGCCTTTGAGAGCTTCAATTCCCAAAGGCCCATTTTTTTAAGGCTTTTAAGGCTTAGGTCTAATCCTTCTTAATTACCTGTACCCCATCCTCAGTTGCATAGAGGATCACGTCTGCACCGCGGCGAGCAAAAAGACCTACGGTCACAACTCCAGGGATGGAATTTATCTTATCCTCAAGGGCTACTGGATCATCGATAGTTAAGCCTCTGACATCGACAATCTCACAGCCGTTGTCAGTGATGCAGTCCTTACGCAGTACCGGATCTCCTCCAAGCTCTCTTAGAGTACGTATAACCTGCTCGCGGGCCATGGGGATCACCTCTACAGGAAGAGGGAATTTACCCAGTACCTTAACAAGCTTGGACTTATCGACGATCAGCACAAACTTTTTAGCCATGGAGGTTAAAATCTTTTCACGAGTTAAGCAGGCACCGCCACCTTTTATCATGTGAAACTCAGGATCAACCTCATCGGCACCGTCAATGTAGACGTCATAGGGAGCTACAGTATTGGGATCTAATACCTTGATACCACGTTCCTCAAGTAAAGAGGTAGTCTTATTGGAGCTTGAAACGGCCGCCTCAACATTTACATGATTTAAGCCGATCTGCTCAATAAACTTGACTACGGTAGAGCCAGATCCCACACCTAACACACCTTCCTTGGGAATGTATTTTAGGGCCTCTTTAGCCACCATTACCTTCAATTCATCCTGAGTCATGAGGTACTCCTTAAATTATCTGTTTAAAGTTATTATTTGCAAGTTACCTTAGCAAAGCGGCGCTTGCCTACCTGCCAGATGCCGTCACAGGGAGCCATGGTAGCATCACTTACCACCTCACCGTTTAGCTTGACAGCATTAGCCTTGATCATGCGCAAAGCGTCAGAGGTTGAGTCCACAAGACCAGCATCTTTCAAAAGATTGGCGATCTTGCCCTTGTTCTCAACTGTTACCTCGGCAATATCATCAGGCATGGCGCCCTTTTGGAACTGACTCTTAAAGCCCTCAACAGCAGCATCGGCAGCAACTTTGTCATGGAAGCGCTCTACGATCTCATGTCCTAGCTCAATCTTGGCATCACGAGGATTCATCTCACCTGATGCACAAGCCTTTTTAAGAGCCTCAATTTCATCAATGCTCTTTTCAGAAAGTAAGGTGTAGTAATTCCACATGAGATCATCGGAGATGGACATCACCTTGCCAAACATTTCCTTAGGCTCTTCGGTAATGCCGATGTAGTTATGCTTAGACTTTGACATCTTAACTACACCATCTAAGCCCACAAGAAGAGGCATCATGAGCACACACTGAGGCTCCATGCCGGCATCTTTCTGTAGTTCACGGCCCATGAGCAGATTGAACTTCTGATCAGTACCACCAAGCTCAACATCAGCTTTTAAGGCAACTGAATCATAGCCTTGGAACAGAGGATAGAGGAATTCGTGAATAGCAATAGGCTGCTGCGCGGCAAAGCGCTTTGAGAAATCGTCACGCTCAAGCATACGGGCAACAGTAAGCTTAGCTGCAAGACGAATAGTACCGATTGCACCTAACTTGTTGCACCACTCGGAGTTATAACGGACCTCAGTTAATTCTGGATCTAAAATCTTAAAGACCTGTTCCTTGTAGGTTTTGGCATTTTCTTCAATCTGCTCACGAGAAAGCTCTGGACGGGTAGCATTCTTGCCTGAGGGATCACCAATAGATGCAGTGAAATCACCAAAAATCAATACGATCTTGTGACCAAATTTCTGGAAGGTGCGAAGCTTATTTAAGATCACAGTGTGGCCTAAATGGATGTCAGGTGCGGTAGGATCCATACCAAGCTTGACGACTAACTGTTTGCCACTTTCAAGCTTCTTTTTTAACTCATCTAAAGGGATGATCTCTTCTGCACCACGCGCAATCTCACGCAACTGGGTCTCAACATCTACCATCAGTATTCTCCGTATATGCAATTCTTTAAAGTTTGTACTTACAAGGCCTGGAACTTTGGGAACTGCACCTAACTGCCCGTTCCGTCCAATATGAAATCAACCTTTTTTAATCGCGCATATATTACCAGATTTGTGCGCTCAAAATGCTATACTCAAACGACTTATGTAAGCATAAGTAATGTGCACCGTGCATGTGCAAAAATATCTTCGTAGTATCACAAAAGCAAATTCTCACCTATGTGTATCACAAGCAATCAAAATCTCTTCATCGGTCTTATGTCAGGAACCTCAATTGATGCCATGGATGCTGTGCTTGCATCATTTGATGAAGGTAAACGTCGGGTAATAGCAAAAGTATCTAGAAGTTGGCAAAAAGATGAAAAGGCACTGCTAAATTCACTTTGCCAAAAGGGAGAAAACGAGATAGAGCAAGCAGGCAAGGCTGGGATCATGATTGCTAAGGCGCAGGCACAATGCGTACAGATGCTACTTGAGAAAACTAAGCTTAAATCATCTGATATAAAAGCCATAGGTTCACATGGTCAAACCGTAAGACACTGTCCTAAGGATGGATTTTCAATACAACTTAACAATCCATCAGTGCTTGCAAATACCACTAACATCGATGTCATCAGTGATTTTAGAGCAGCCGATCTAGCCTTAGGAGGAGAAGGAGCGCCACTTACTCCAGCTTTTAACGCAGGCTTTTTTGCAAATGGTTATGAGCCTTGCTATATCTTAAATTTAGGCGGCATTGCCAATATCACTGTTTTATCAGAGAAAGGCCAGATCCTCTCAGGCTTTGATACGGGGCCTGCCAACACCCTCTTGGATCTGTGCGCCCGTATGTTCCTAAATAGCCCTTTTGATAAAGATGCAACTTGTGCCAAAGCAGGTCAAGTTAAAGCACAAATACTATCTAAATACCTATCACATCCTTATTTTTTAAGAAAACCACCTAAATCAACTGGGCGCGAGCTTTTTAATGAAGAATTTATTAAAGATGAAATAGCAGCGGTTAAAGCAGGATCACTTAGCATTAACGATCTCATGCGAACCTTAGTTGAGCTTACCGTAAATGCCGCCTCATTAGCACTATTTAATGAGCTAAAAGCTCACCATCTTGCAGGTGGGAAACTGATCCTCTGCGGAGGAGGCACTAAAAATCCACTAATATTTGAGCTCTTTACTAAAAAATGCGCAGAATTTCAGGTTAAAGTGTGTGACTGCAGTGAATTTGGTGCAGATCCTGATGCCCTTGAGGCTTTAAGCTTTGCCTTTTTTGCTTATCTTTTTGTAAATGCTATTCCCTTAAACCTTGGGCAATCATCTAAGGCTCAAGGTGTAGCCATTGCAGGTATGCTAACTCCTGCCTTAAATGGATCTTATGCTCGTTCTATAAAACAGCTTAACCACAATCAAGTCTCTATAAATAAAATGAAGTTATAGCTCCTTTATCTCACAGCAGACATAACAATTCCTACGGCAAAAGGCTATACCATAGCAATAAACTACCTCGACATCATCTGAGGCAAATTTAT
>CAVJLP010000071.1:0-11680 GCA_963650525.1 Firmicutes bacterium CAG:534 | reverse complement strand
CTCCATAGCACCTAAACAGGCCTTAAATTATTCAAGTTAATTACGGACGGTTCCTAGGTTCTAGCCCAGTAATACAGTGAACGTTTGGCAATATTATGCTCATCGCGCTTTTGCATCTCGATGTTAACTGTTTCACCGCTATCTAGCTCGCATAACACATCTAATCTACATGTTTTCCTTTCACTTTGATCTGCTATCGATTCAGTGGGAAGAAAATCTAATTTTTTAATTTTATGCTTCAACTCATCTGCAAGCAGAGCATTTAGTAAGGCTATGGTCCTATGTTTGCCCTCATTGCATCCAAATAGGCGTTTAAATAAAAGATCCTCTGTAGGTTTTCTGATCATATCCTCGACGAGTCGAGCTTCATTAATAGCAGGTAAGTTTTTACTGTTATTTGCCATAGCTGTCCCATGATTATTTTTTTAAGAACGAGGGATGTTTTTGCCTATCTGGCCTAATTTCAAATCATATATCTATAAAAGTAAAATATCAAAATTAGGACATGAAAGTTTAAATTACGGCTTAATATCGTTTTGTCAGCTATGACATTATCGTTAGGCTTTTAAATCTAGGCTATATACTTCTTCAGCTATTTCAAAGGTCTCAAGATCAAAGAGCATTTCGCGAACACGTTGCATGCCCATTTTTTTATAGAACGATGTAGCACTTGAGGAATGATTTGCTAATAGTTCAATCGTACAGTCATTGTCACCTTGATGCTCTTTTATCTTCTTGCATATGGCAGTAAATAACGCGGTACCTATTCCTTGTGCTCTATATTCAGGTAAAACATAGAGTTTACTCATAAAATAAAGCTCTGGTCCTTCTTTAATAAAAGATCCAAAACCTACATCTTTCCCATCAAAGTTTGCAATGATAAAGTGCCTGCCACTTTCAACTGAATTTTGGAGTACTTCTTGTGAGTACATACGCTCAAGCGTCATGTCGATTTCATCAGTTGTAAGAATGCCTGAGAACTCAGTGGGTAGAGCCTTTGATGCTAGATCCATAATGATTGTTATTTCTTTGCTACTAGCATTACGAAATTGAAGATTAGGCATGTGACCTCCTCAAATTCTAATATCTATACTTAGTATCGTGGAAATTTCTTTAATTTCAAATAGTTTTAAGAGAACCTTTGATATTAAATGTGATCTTGCTAAAAAATTTCGAGCAATTAGTTGCAAAAATCAGATTTTGTCTTTTTAAGCAACATATTAGATAGGATGTTGGAAAATCAAAAAAAACTCGCCTATGTAATAGGCGAGTTTCGAAGGTTACGACAGTTTTGAAAAGTTAAACATCCCCTTTACGGCCGCGGTAGAAGAAGAGCGGTGGGATCGCAATACCAAGACATATTGACAAGAGTATGGCAAAGCATCTCATGCCATGGTGCACAATAAGATATGCATCATCACTGATAAATGATGAAGGATCATCGATCACGCTAAATAATGTCACTAAGCAAGTATAGGCATCCATTCCCGGAATTAGCGGAATAATGGAGGCTACGGTAAATACCGGACGTGGCACTCCAAGGCGTGGTGCAATGGCAATAAACATCACCGAGGTAATAGAGCAGGCAATAAAAGTTGCCACAGCTACTTCCATCCCGACTCCGGTAAAGAGAAAGGTTCTAAATACTCTAGTAACGAGCCCCCCTAAACCGACGTATGGTAGGTAGCGCATGGGGACTGCAAAGAGCATAGCAAAGGCAACAGCAACAAAGCCTGCAGCCAGTCCTTCAAGGACAATTCTTTGTAAAAGCTCAGTTGACATAGGAAAATGCTCCTAAAAGCCAGAGGGCTCCGAAAAGTCCGATACCTGCTGACATGGTCAGTACCACGCTGTTTACCAGACGGTAAATTCCGGTTTCAAGATAACCCTTGAATACGTCTAGGAAGCCATTCATATATGGATACCCAGGAACTAAGAGCAAGGTGGTAGCCATAATTGAAAGCTTCATATCCTGTGGCGGTGCCATCAGTGCGTATTTTGAGACCAAAAGGGTAGTGGTGCAGCCAAAAAAAGCTGCGGCAATAAAAGCAAATGGCGCAAAGAACCCTCTTTTTATAAGAATAAATCTTGAAGCCATCAGCACAAAGCCACCGATTAAGGCGGCGATGCAGACAGAAAGGTTACCGCCGTTTAAAAAGGCAAAGCATAAGGATGCTAGTGCCTCAATTGCGGTAAGTTTCCACTGTCCGTAGTGCAGGGGATTTACCTCATTTATCAGACGCGCAAACTCACCTAGATCGCTTATCTCTCCTTTGAGTACTCTTAATACCAAAAGATTAAGCTCGGAGACACATGACATATTTATGCCAAAATTTTGGATACGACGTTGGGCACAGGCCTTTTGATGGTCGTGATAAAGCTCAATCCAGATAACTGAGCGCGTGAGAAAAGTTTCCTGCTTTTCGATACCAAAATGTTGGCACAATCTCTCAATAGTCTGCATGACAAGACGGGTTTCAGCTCCTGCAACAGCAAGCTTCCAACCAAGGAGGCAGAGTATTCCTGCCTGACGTCTTAACAGATTTTTCTGAGCAATTAGATCATTTTTACACATGTTCTATTTTTATTCCCAAGATTAATAGAACACACACTCACCTGCATCAACGCTTGAACGGTTGTTAAGGATCTGATGGGCAAAAACATGCTCCTCAGTAGAACCGTCCTTGTGCTTGATCATGATGAAGTTAGGGCACTTGGGCTTCTCATGTACTACATCATCATTATCGCTACCGTTGTTCCAGGCTGCCTCCATGGTGGCTGAGGCGGTGTTAGCAAAGAAGATTAGACCTAGAGCTGCAACTAAAGCACATAAAAATTTCATTTTTAACTCCCTTGTGGTTTTTGAATAGCCAGAACATTTAAGCTACATACGATAGCCGTATGTATTTTTGTCGTGGGTATTTTAAAAATTTGGCCAAAGATTACTAAAATGTGAACTAGATTTTGTTTTTATAGATGTGTACAAAATTTGCAATAGATATGGTGTTAAACTATTTTTATATAAATATCAATAAGTTGTATATACATCTATCAAAACATTAGCGTGCATAGGTCACACTCTTAGTAAATAGAGTGTTTATCTAGTGAAGGGTGGAGGTCTTATGACAACAGCTGTGCCAGAGCTTGAACCTATGCTTGCACTGCGTAGTGGCAGATTCTATTATCTATGCACCTATAAAAATGCTTGGGATGCACAGAAGGGACGTTCCTATCGTGAAAGTACTACCTCGGTAGGTAAAATTTTATCCGGCCGCAAGGATGGCGCAGTTGAGTGGAAGGATATTTATCTTGAGCGTCACCCCGAGCTTGCTGATTTCATCTGCACCCGTGATGTTGATGGTAATCTTATTTTTGAGCCCATCGATGACAGTGCACTAAAAACCAGTTGCCATCTATCCTTTGGTGCCACCTGGGTGCTAACGCAGATAATCAAGGGTACTGCACTTGAGGATGCACTACGTACCACCTTCTCCAAATACTCTGACTGGCGCAAGCTATTGTCGCTTGCTTTCTTTCTGACGGTCAGCAATGAAAATGTCATGAGCCGCTTTCCCTCATTTTCTAAAAATGTCTATCTGCCTTGGATGAGGGTGATGACTCCTGATGATATCCATCGTCTGTTATCGAGGATCACACCTGAAAAGGTAGCGCTCTTTAAATCCCGTTTGTTATCCTTAAGCAAGGAAAGATCCCGCATTCTGGTATTTTGCTCAAGCTCAATCTACAAACGTCATACCTCATTTGCCTGGTCTGCCCGTGCCGATATGTCAGATGATGAATCCAGATCACCTGAGAACTGCACTATGGCCGTTGATGAGGAAAGCGGGGCACCGCTGTGCTATCACATCTCCCAAGGTCGCCGAGTGCCGGATGTGGAGGCAGTACGTGCCTTAGTTAGAAAGCTTACTCATCTAGAGCTTAAGGATAATGTGCTTTATGTTGCCGATCGCGGCTATGCAGGTCCCCGCAAGATCTCGCAGTATCTTGTGCACGGCATGAACTTTCTTGTTAATCCCCGCGTGCATCACGGCATCTTTAGACCACTTATGGAAAACGCCCGTCGCCGTCTTTTTGATCTTTCCAACTATCATCCGTCTATAGGCTGTGCGGCTATCACTCGCCGCGTGCACTGGTCCTATTATGCAACTGATGATGATCGCCGCGAGCGTCGCAACAGCTCCCTTTATTTACATATCTATTTTGATGAAGGTGTTTATAACCAGAACCGTGAAAGCATCAAGCGTGGCATTGGTCTTGTCTATGAGGCCCTAAGCCGTGGAGATGTGCTAAATGACGATCTGCAGGAATTCCGTTCACTTTACATGACGGATGATAAAAAGAGCGGACAGCTGGTGGTTGATGAGGAGGCTGTGAAGCTTACGCTTGATAAACGCAGTGTACGTCTGCTTCTTACCGATACGGTTGCCGATCCTGTGGAGGCCTATCGTGATTACTTTGATAGAAATGAAGTGTGGGCAGGCTTTAAGCTCTATCGTGAACGTCTTGGTGGTGGCCGTCTCATCTCAGGTGATGATTCTGATCTTGAGGGCAAGGCACTGGTGCAGTTTCTTGCGACCTCACTTGCAGTCATGCTAAGACGCAGGCTGTCACAGGCAGGTCAGGCTATGGCAGGACTTCCTTATAATTCAGATGATGTGATTTTAGGCATGCTCTCTGGTATTGAGCTTAACAGTAGCTCCATGGGATCAATTGTAGGTGAGCCTTCCAGAAGATTAGGGGAGCTTTTAGATGCAATTAATATCGAGCTTCCCAAAAACGATATTCCAAACTCAAGAGATGAGGTTGAGGCTGCGGCAATTGCCGAGGATCGTGATTATGCTGAGGTTACTAAGAATAATTCCAAGGGCCGCCTAAGTCGTGAGGAACTGATCTTCCGTCAGCTCTCATAGGCTTAGATCTTGTTTTTTCCACTTTCACCAATAAAAAAACCGGGACCAAAAGTCCCGGTTTTTATCTCAGATGCTAACTTTATTGTGCATCAGCTATCATCTGATGAAGCTCCTGCAGAGAGTGGACACTTGAGTACTCATCCTCAGGCAGAGCCTCGATGCAGGCAAAGGCAGCATTCAAGGTAGTGGTATAGCCTACGCTGTAGCGCAGAGCGTTACGGCGCAGTGAGCGTGAATCCTCTACACTCTGACGACCCTCGGTGGTATTGATAACCCAGCTGTAGCGGCCGGATTTTAGGTAATCAAGGATGTTAGGACGTCCCTCATATACCTTATGCACCAAAGTAACCTTAACGCCGGCATCCTTTAAGCACTGATAAGTGCCGGATGTTGCCTCAAGGGTAAAGCCTGCCTGCTCTAAAAGTTTGCCAAGCTTAGGCAATCTGTCCTTATCAGACTTCTTAACGCTAAGCAGCACGGTACCCTCGCGTACCACTGGAGACTTGGCTGCAAGCTGGGCTTTGGCATAGGCCTGAGCAAAGTTATCGGCTGTGCCCATAACCTCGCCGGTTGAGCGCATCTCAGGTCCTAAGAGCGGATCGGATCCTGGGAACTTGGCAAATGGCAATACCACTTCCTTAACAGAGTGATAAGGAGGAATGACTTGCTTGGTAATACCCTGATCTTTAAGGCTCTTACCGGTCATGATACGGGCGGCGATCTTTGCCAAAGGAAGACCTGTGGCCTTAGATACGAAAGGTACAGTACGGGCGGCACGGGGATTAACCTCGATGAGGTAAATCTTATCCTCACGAATTGCCAACTGTACGTTCATAAGACCCTTGACGTTTAATGCTAGAGCCAGCTCCTTGGAGATACGGGTTAATTCCTTGATCATCTCCTCAGAGATATGCCATGGAGGCAGTACGCAGGAGGCATCACCTGAATGAACACCACACTCCTCAACGTGCTCCATGATACCGCCGATGACTACATCTTCACCGTCAGCTACAGCATCAACGTCGATTTCAGTTGCATGATCGAGGAACTTATCAAGAAGCACCGGTGACTTGTTGGAAACCTTGACTGCTTCTTTGAAGTAGTGTCTTAAATCGTGCTCATCGTACACAACTTCCATAGCACGGCCGCCTAAGACGTAGGACGGACGAACAACCAGAGGATAGCCGATCTCCTCAGCAGCAGCCACGGCCTGAGATAAGGACATGGCAGTAGCATTACGAGGCTGCAACAACTGCAGACGGTTTACGATCTCTTGGAATAGCTTACGATCTTCAGCTCGGTCAATATCATCAGGGCTGGTACCTATGACCTTGACACCCTCCTGCTCAAGTTTCTTAGCAAGCTTCAGCGGAGTCTGACCACCAAACTGTACGATGACTCCATCAGGCTTTTCCACACGGCAGATCTCAAGTACATCCTCGAGAGTAACCGGCTCAAAATAAAGTCTGTCGGAAACATCATAATCGGTAGAAACGGTTTCAGGGTTGCAGTTGACCATGATGGTCTCGTAGCCGTCATCTCTTAAGACCATGGCAGCATGTACGCAGCAGTAGTCAAATTCGATACCCTGACCGATACGGTTAGGACCGCCACCTAGAACTACGATCTTCTTCTTATTTGTAGGGAAGGCTTCACATTCCTGCTCATAGGTTGAATACATATAAGCAGTTGAGGTGGGGAACTCAGCTGCGCAGGTATCAACACGCTTGTAGGTTGGATAGACCTCGTGCAACCAGCGACGGGCACGTACCTTATCCTCAGTAGTCTTTAACAAGGAGGCAAGACGCTTATCAGAGAAACCGCGGGATTTGAGATCACGCATCTCGGTAGCATCAATTGACTTTAAGGTACGACCATCAAGTCCTAACTCAATATCGATGAGCTCTTTGATCTGTACTAAGAACCAAGGATCGATCTTGGTGTAGTTGAAGACCTCTTCTACAGTCATGCCTACACGGAAAGCATCGCCTAAGTACCAGATACGATGGGCACCAGCGTTCTCAAGCTCATGGATAAGTTTGTTGCGGGCACCAGAGGACTTCATATCAAGACGAGGCTCTAAGCCGCTCTTGCCGGTCTCAAGACCACGCAAAGCCTTCTGCAATGATTCCTCAAAGGTACGGCCGATAGCCATGACCTCACCTACAGATTTCATCTGGGTGGTTAATCTGTCATCAGATCCGGGGAACTTTTCAAAGTTAAAGCGTGGAACCTTGGTGACCACATAGTCAAGGGATGGCTCAAAGGATGCAGGAGTTCTGTCACCAGTGATGTCGTTTCCAAGCTCATCTAGGGTATAGCCTACAGCAAGCTTGGCAGCAATCTTGGCAATAGGGAAGCCTGTTGCCTTAGATGCCAAAGCTGATGAACGGGACACACGGGGATTCATCTCAATGATGACCATGCGGCCGTTCTTAGGATTGATACCAAACTGAACGTTAGAACCGCCGGTTTCAACACCGATCTCACGCAATACTGACATGGCAGCATCACGCATGATCTGGTATTCCTTATCAGTTAGAGTCTGAGCAGGAGCCACGGTGATGGAGTCACCGGTGTGAATACCCATAGGATCGAGGTTTTCAATGGAGCAAACGATGATGCAGTTGTCCTTCTTATCGCGGACAACTTCCATCTCAAACTCCTTCCAGCCGATCAAGGATTCATCGATGAGCAGTTCGTGAGTAGGTGAGAGTTCAAGACCCTTATTGCAGATGTTCTCAAACTCTTCTGGGTTATAGGCAATACCACCACCGGTACCACCCATGGTGAATGAAGGACGGATAATGCAGGGGAAACCTACCTTATGCTGAACCTCCCAAGCCTCATCCATGGAATGGGCAATGCCGGCACGAGGGCACTCAAGACCAATCTTGGTCATGGCCTTGTCAAAGCGCTCACGGTTTTCAGCCTTATCGATGGCATCAGCCTTAGCACCGATCATCTCGACGCCATATTTGGCAAGGACGCCGTGCTTTTCCAAATCCAAAGCGCAGTTTAATGCAGTCTGTCCACCCATGGTAGGGAGCAGTGCATCAGGACGTTCTTTTTCAATGATGTGTTCAACGACCTTCCAGTGAATAGGCTCGATATAGGTTACATCGGCCAGATCTGGATCAGTCATGATGGTAGCAGGGTTTGAATTGACCAATACTACCTTGTAGCCTTCTTCGCGTAATGCGCGACAGGCCTGAGTGCCTGAGTAGTCAAATTCACAGGCCTGACCGATGACGATTGGACCTGCGCCCAAGATCAATACGGTTTTGATATCTGTACGTTTAGGCATTTGTTACTCCTGATCCTGCTTACGATAGTTGCGCATAAGCTCAATGAAGTGATCAAAGAGCCCTTGAGGATCATGAGGACCTGGGGAAGCCTCAGGGTGGCCCTGGAAGGAGAATGCAGGAACATCAGTGCGCTCAACGCCCTGTAAGGTGCCATCAAATAATGAAATATGAGTGGCCTTAAGGTTAGCAGGCAGTGTGTCCTTATCCACAGCAAAGCCGTGATTTTGGGAGGTAATGAATACCTGACCGGTCTTTAAATCCTTGACAGGATGGTTGGCACCATGGTGACCACACTTCATCTTGATGGTTTTGGCACCAGATGCTAAAGACAATAGCTGGTGACCTAGGCAGATACCGAAAATAGGTACCTTCTTATCAAGGAATTCACGTATAGCTTCTTGTGCATAATCGCAAGGCTCAGGATCGCCAGGTCCGTTTGAGAGGAATATGCCGTCAGGGTTCATGTTTAAAACCTCAGAGGCTGGGGTCTTGGCAGGAACCACAGTTACACGGCAGCCACGATCTGCCAGTAATCTTAGGATGTTGCGCTTGACACCAAAGTCATAGGCTACAACGTTAAATTCGGTACGTGAGCTCTTGACGTAGCCCTGACCTAACTGCCAGGTGCCCTCTGTCCAAGTGTAGCGCTCCTTGCAGGTAACTTCCTTTGCAAGATCTAAGCCCTTGAGACCACCAAAATTCTTGGCCATGGCTACCGCCATTTCCTCGGTAACGCCATCGGCAGTGGTTAGACAGCCGTTTTGTGCACCCTTATCACGCAAAATTCTGGTGAGCATACGAGTATCAATGCCATAGATACCAGGCTTGCCGTGCTCTTTTAAGAAATCGCTTAAGGTTTTGGTGCTACGGAAATTAGAAGCTACTACGGAGAGATCTCTTATGATGAGACCCATTGCGAAGATCTGTGAGGATTCCACGTCTTCGTCGTTAGTGCCGTAATTACCAATGTGCGGATAGGTAAGAGTGACTAGCTGACTTGCATATGAAGGATCGGTTAGGATCTCCTGATAGCCAGTCATGGATGTGTTGAATACGACTTCGCCGACAGTAGTTACGTTTTCAGCGCCGAAAGCTTTGCCCCTGAAAACAGTGCCGTCTGCGAGAGCCAGGATTGCGGTTCTGACCACAAAAACCCCCAGAAACGATATATTTGCATCTTGACGGGACAACTGCAGGTAACGTACCTGCGGATCTCCAATCCTGACTATTTTAGCACAAATGTACAAGATCCTTGTCCATTGGACAGGGCAAACGTATGAAAAATTCTTCAGCATGTCTCTTTGTTACATGCCAAATTATTCTCAAATTCATCTGATTTAATGCAGGATTCGCCCGCAATAATAGAAAAATTCCTTTCGAGGAGGTGCCGTGTCTTTGGTGATCAAACGGTAACAAAAACATCCAGATCCTGACCAAATGATCTTGTTAATGCTCTCCCATTTTGATCGTTTTTTGCCAATCTAAATTTTCAAAAATTGCTCATCTATTTTTGTCACTTTGAGATCAAAAAAACGCCCCCCGAAGGGAGCGCCAAAATGGGTTCCAACTAGAACTGCATGACCGCCTGCGGTAATTCCGTCTCCACTACATGACGGATCACCTCTTCATTTACAATTTTCATGGCTTTATTGGCCGCGTAAATCAAAGCATGAGTACAGATCTTGTTGATGATACGGGGTATACCTCCAGATGCCAAAGCTATGGCCTCCACAGCCGATGCTGATATCAAATCCGAGCTGGTACCAGAATACTTGATGTGAGCATTGATATATCTTGAGATATCCGGCACATCCATTGGTGCAAGCTTGGCGATGACATCAATACGCTGAGTTATAGCTCGTGATCTATCCTTACTTAGCAATCCCCATAGCTCATTTTGTCCGCACAATATGAGAGTCAGGGGATTTTTGCTGTCGTAATCGGTATTCAGCAGAAACCTAATCTCTTCTAATGTCTGCTGACAATGATGCTGATCCATCAGGTGAGCTTCATCGATAATTAGGATCACACGCTTATTATTCACCTTCGTCTCTTTAAGCAGGTACTCATGGAACTGACGCTTGCAATCATTGGTGTAAAAACGAGGAGTGATCTCAAGTTGTCTTAGGGGCACAGAATAAAGCCACCTCGGAGTAAGGCATGATTCACTTATGTAAATTACACGATACACGTCATGATCAAGGCTATCGTTAAAGGCACGCAATACCGTGCTTTTACCGCTACCAACAGGACCTGTGAGCACAGAAAACTTATTTTGTGATACCGCAAATCTAAGCCTACCCATAGCATCTTTAAACATTGCAGATTGATAAAGTGCATCTGTTGCAATTTGCTGAGTGAACGGGACATGAGTCATATCATAAAAGCGCATGAACTCAGGGATTTCATCAATGGCTTTAATCATGAGTTCTTCTCCTTATTTGGCTCAATAGTGGTACTCTGCATATTGGCAAAAGGAGAATCAGCGACATTACCGTTCTTTAAAGTGGCGCTGTTAACGTTGGTTTTAGGCTTATTGTCAGCTGTTTTAGTGCCACTATTCTTTTTCTTCTTACCCTTTTGGGTTATTTTCAGCTCCTCAGGCTCTTTAACCTCCATATGAAACTTTTCCTTCAATTCTTTGATGAAGGACTCCTCATCCTTGTATCTACCTTCAGCTTTGGCTCTTTCACGATGCAAAGCTGCTAAAAAAGGTGGAACTGGTAAATCAGGCTTTTCACAGTAAACAGCTTCAAATACCTTTTTATCCACATCAGATTTGATTTCGATGGGCTTCATCGGTAAGGTAGTGTTGTCAGGTAAGATCATCTCTAGTTTATTGTCTAGGGATACAAGGAAGCTAATACGAGCAGCACCGCGGGATTGAATGGTATCAACCTCATAGAGTCTGCCCTCAAAACTGATGACACCATCCTTGAGTACCTTACGTGACTCCAGGCGCATAAAAGCCTGTGAAATCACATCCTGCTCTAAATATTGCAGGGCTCTGGTGTCATGGTCAAAGACATAGTTAGGAGTTCTACCATCTAAGGCTGTTGAGGGTGTGTTATTGTATTTTTGTACCCACAAACCAACGGTATCAATTAAAAAATCCAAGGACACGTTTTCGCAGTTAATTATTTGATTTTCTATTTGATTTAGCGTTGAATTAAGCCGCTCGATGCCGCCTTTTGACTCTGGGTGGTAAGGCTTACAGAACTTTAAATCTATGCCTAAAAGCTCACAAGCTCTAGCCATTTGAGCACCACGGTAAATGGTTCCGTTATCAGTTAGAATACTATCGATGCGTCCGTACTGCTCAACTAAAGCTCTCAAGGCTGATAATGCAATCTCAGCAGTCTGATTATCAGATAGCTTATAGGAGAGGATTTTTCTTGAATGGTTATCCAAGAATACCTGCAAATAAGCGTGACACTGCAC
>CAVJLP010000070.1:0-11858 GCA_963650525.1 Firmicutes bacterium CAG:534 | reverse complement strand
CTATTCTTTCTAGATTATCCCTATCAAAACTGTTAGCAGAATAGCAAAGTAAATCTTTTTATTATGTAGTGGAAAAAATGTTAAAATATGTACTCATTTCTTTTGATAAGGATTGAAAAGCTTTTTTGATGGTGCCCTCATGACCTAGTGCTGTTTCATAGCCATGGTGGAATTCCTCAACGGAGAAAACATCGTTATATCCAGTCTTTTTTATAGCTGTCAGGAAGGCACGGGTATCAACCCAGTCTCCGTCACCACAGAAGCGACGCCATTTCTGATCGGATATTTCTCCTTGTTGCTTTGGATTAATGCCATTCATAAGATGAATTATGCCAATATCATTTTTATCAATATCAGCAAAGTAAAAATCACTCTGTTGCTTTTCTAAAAATAGGTTACAGGCATCTAATACCAGAGCTGTTTGTCCATTGGGAGCGTTTAGCTCTTTTATGATTTTATTTGCAAGTGATGCATTGCGAATGGTACTTTTGGCAAGTCCTACAGGCTCTAAGTAGAAATCAAGAAAATCGTACTGCCTGATGGTGTCTTGCATGACATTTAGTGTTTTTGTTAAAACCTCTGATCCTGCAATCTTATTTGCTTCAGCACCGTTTGCAAGAAAGGGCGCAACCAATATAACCTTCAGTCTGTAGCCAAACTGTTCTGACAGCTTGGTAATGAAGTCCAGATCTGATAGGAAACGTTGCGCGCTTATACTGTCTTTGTCCTCATAATACATTTGCTCTCCACTAAGATAGAGGGCATTTAGAGGTCCTAGTAACAACTCCTGATCATCAATTAATTTTTTAAGATCCTTAAGACTTTTACCTCTTTCCTGATAGGCTCTCAGACAGTCAAGGCGCAGTTCGATCATGTCAAATCCTGCAGATGCTGCATATTTGATATCATTTTCGGGATCTAGAAAGCCCATGGTACAGGCTTCGTTGTAGCACAGTTTCATAGTCATATTTTTATAAGGTTAAACTTTTATGCTGATCGCTAAGCCAGATATTCTTATGCTTATACGTGAGCTGATAAAGCGCCTCAAACACTTCAACTGTTTGGCGACCTGCAAGGCCATCTGCCATAAGCTTAGCTTTGCCTAGGATCGCATTAACAAAGTTTTCTATGCTGAGCTTGTGAAAATAGATCATTTTATTAGGACGGGACAAAAAGTAGTCAGCATCATCCTTTGCAAGCATGGATAAGGTCTGACTGTTTTCATCTATAGTCCAGAGATCGGTTACCGGAGGCTCTTCTATTTCTGATTGACCTGCAATGAACATGGCTCCGCCGTCAGTCTGTACACCTGCAGCACGTCCATTATCACCAAATACATGGACTCGACCATATAGTGCTGGATTTTGTGAATTGGATGCTAACAGCGTGGCCATAGCTCCACTCTTGTAACGAATAACAGCTACGGCTGAATCCTCAACCTCAATATATGGATGATTATAGTTGGCAACATGCCCCTGAATGCTTTCAATTTCACCTAGGTACCAGTTAAGTAGATCTATCTGATGAGGCGCCTGATTAATTAGTACACCACCACCTTCATTTTTGAGTGTTCCTCTCCAAGGATCGGAATCATAGTATTCCTTGCCACGCCAACCTAGCATTACCGCTTCACCAAGTATAGGGCGGCCAATTTGACCGTCATCTATAGCCTTCTTTATTCTAAGGCAGGGCTTATAAAAGCGGCGTTGTACCAAGGTTCCCAACAGCAGATTATGTTTCTTAGCAGTTTTGATCATTCTGTCACATTGGGCAACGGTTAATGCAAGAGGCTTTTCCACTAAAACATGAGCACCAGCCCTAAGACATGCTATAGCAAGCTTGGCGTGACTTGGATGAGGTGTGCAGATGGTGACAGCATCTAAATGCTCCGATTTGACCATCTCTTCAGCATCAAAATACGCCTTGATCCCAAAACGGGTGGAGAAATTTAAGACATGCGCAGTTGTTTGTCCGCAGCAGGCAATCAGTTTACAGCAATCAAGCTCCTGTATGGCGCGGGCGTGGAAATCTGCAATCTTGCCACAGCCTACGATCCCTATTTTGAGTTTTGCCATTTGATCTGTTCTCCTTAATATTTGCGGATGTTCTGAAATTATTGAGAATTTTTTACATATTTTTTTTGACCTAGTTCTTTTTTTTGTCGGTAAGTTCTGATGAAATTAAAAAAATCACGATGTTGTCGCAAAACATGCCGGTTTTGAACACGAAAGATGTCTTTCTTAGATAAAGTGTGCGATCACATGCAAATATATGACAAAGTTTTTAATTGCTTATAAAGGATCAGCTTTTTTCATCTAAAATTTGCATGATGAATATATGTGTTTATTTCAATTTTCGAACACGTGATAAAATAGACATAAGAAGTTTGTACCGTCTGCAGGACGGAGTGAATCGCAAAGCAAAATGTTATTGGCATTTGCACTCCGTATGAATATTAGAATTTAGGAGTCTTAAATGATTGGTATTGTTGTTGTATCCCACAGCCTTAAGGTTGCAGAAGGTATCTGCGACATGGTTCAGCAGATTTCATCTCGTGATGGGAAGAAAATGCCGATCTATCCAGCCGGTGGCACCAGTGATGGTAAGATGGGCACTGATCCGCAGATTGTTAAGGCTGCAATAGAAAAGGCAGATCAGGGCGATGGTGTGGTGGTTCTTGCTGATTTAGGTTCAGGTGTTATAAGCTCACAGGCTGCCATTGCTTTACTTGATGAGCCGCTGAGATCCCGTGTACGCATTGCCGATGCTCCTGTTTTAGAAGGTGCAGTCGGAGCCGGTGTTGAGGCTGCATCTGATGCTAATGGTTCCTTAGATACAGTAGTAGCCACAGCTGAGGGCGCCCGTCAGCTTCATAAGAAGTAATTTCCTTCACATTTGTATTCAAGGCCACCTGTTAAATTAAGGTGGCTTTTGTGTATGTGATTTTTTGTAAGAGGATCCTATGCTTAAAACAATCCTTGTAGCCTCCATAATTGCTTCATCTTTAATTTCATCTGTGGTCTTAGCAGATGGTGCAGGTGTTGACTGCTCTAAAATTAATGGCTCTATGACTATTCAGGGATATGGAAGGGTACAGGGTAGCGCCGATGAGGCTATTTTGAACTTTACCGCTACTGATATTAAAAAGGATGCTAAGGGAGCGCAGGCAGGCTGTGAGCAAAAGACCTCTACCTTTATCAATGCCTTAAAGAACCTAGGAATTAACAAGGAATCTATTGAATCTGGGAGCATTTCTCTTGAGCCTAGGTATGAGTATGATAAAAAGCAGCAAAAGCAGGTTTTAGTAGGATATCGTGCCGAGCGCGAGATCGTAGTGCGTACTGAGAAATTTGAATTTATTGCACAGATCACCGAGCAGGCTGTTGATGCAGGAATTGATGAGATTAATGGCTTTAATTACCGTATTAAGGATGAATCCTCTTTAAGAAAGCAGGCTGATGCTTTGGCAATGGCTGATGCGCAGGATCAGGCAAAACGCCTTGCTAGTGGGTTTGATATAAAGGTTTTAAAGCCCTGTCAATTATCATTTAGTAATAACAGAAATCAGGATAATGTTGTTCGACCTTTGATGAAGTCTGCCCGTCTCATGGCTGTTAATGAAGAAGGTTCTGATAACGCTGCCGAATATACTCCAGGTAAGATGACTGTTGAGTCCTATGTGAATGTTGTTTTTGCTTTTGAATAAAGCTGTTAATGAGTAGCTCTACTAACATAGAAGATAAGGCCTATGAAACTCTTTTTGAAGAAGGAGATTTTCCCGAGCCTGTTTTTGGTCCAAGATTTACCGATGCCGATTCAGTTGATTCTTTTATAGGACCAAAGGGGCGATTCTGCTCACAAATTCCTGGGTTTATTCCAAGAGATGGGCAGATCACGCTCTCGCGCAAGGTTCAGGAGGCTTTTGCAGAAGGAGAGTTTTTAATTGCCGAGGCCGGGACTGGTACGGGAAAGACTTATGCCTATTTATTGCCAGCCCTGCTTTCTTCAAAGACTACAGTGATCTCAACTGGCTCTAAGGCTCTGCAGGATCAGCTTATCAATAAAGATCTGCCAAAAATGTGCGATCTGTTGCATCTGCCTCATGCATTCTTTGCCTTAAAAGGATTCTCAAACTACTTATGTAGAGCACGTTTTGACGAATTCAGACGCAATTATGAAAAAGGAACTGGATTAGGGCTTGATGCGATAGATGGGTCAAAAAAGACCGCATCCTATAATGAGGAGGTAGATAGACTTCAACGCTATGTGATAGAGCAGGATACTCTAGCTCAGCAAGATAGCATCCATTGTAAATTTGCCGAGGTAAATGCTCTTTTTTCTCGTGATATTGTAAGTAAGGTTTGCTGTGATCGGCATACCTGTCGTGGCAAACGTTGCCGTTATCATGATCAGTGCTTTGCAATTTTGGCAAGGCAGCGCGCTGTGAAATCCAAGGTGGTCGTGATAAATCATGCCTTGTTTTTTGCCGATCTGCAGATTGAAGACAATTTCAATCCTCAATGTCCATGTATTTTATTGCCAAAATATCAGCTTGTGATTTTTGATGAGGCTCATGAGATCCCAGATGAGGGACGTAATCATCTAAGTCGCGAGGTATCAAGTGTTGATATCAAGAAATTAGGTGAGGATATCGAGACTGTTATTAAACAAGAGTCTTTGCAGATCACCTCTGAGTTTACCAAGGGCTATCAGCAGCTAAAGGAAGCCTCAGAGCATTTGTATGATTACTTGTTAGAAAAAGGCAAGATCTCGCATAGAAATTTTCTTTACTATCGCTTTGATGATTTTAACGAAAACAGGATAGATACCACTTATAAGCATACCAAGGTTAATCAGGAATTTCGCAATGTGATGGCGGATCTCTGGCTTGGAGTTAAGGCTCTTTATAACTTTGTTGATGAATATAAAGAATATTGTGAAGAGGCTTTTAGCTCTATGCATCAGGATCTGCGTGAGATGTTGCAAAATATTGAAGAGCTGATGCATATTGACAGTCAGGCCAATCAGACTCATGGAGTAAGTGTAGGTTCTGTCGTCGTAAGCAAAAAAGGTTATTCGTTAAAGATCACTCCTCTTGAAATCGGAAGTTTCTTTGGAAATTTCTTAAGTAAATGCGAGGAAAATCATGTAGGAGTGCTGGCAACGTCAGCAACTATATCTGTTGCAGGAGAGTTTAGTAAGTTCCGTCGCGATATTGGAGCATATTCAAATAATATTCTCGAGCTGTCAGTTCCTTCCTCCTTTGATTATGGAAATAATGCGGCTTTGTTAGTATCTGAGCATTTCCCAGAGCCTAATACTGCAGGGCGTGAGGAAACTATTGTTTCCATGCTTGAGGATATAATCAGGCACAACCGTGGCGGTATTTTTATTCTGACCACTTCGATTCTGGCAATCAACGCCTTTGAGGTAAGCTTAAGACAGCATTTTCAAAATGAGCGTGAGATCCTCTCTCAGAACGGAAGTATGTCTAATACCAATCTTTTAAAGCGCTTTAGAGAACAGGGAAATGCCATCTTAATTGGAACATCTTCCTTCTGGGCAGGTGTTGATGTTCAGGGCTCAGCACTGTCATTGGTCATTATCGATAAGCTTCCTTTTCAGTCTCCCTCTGATCCGGTATTTAAGGCCAGATGCTCCTACTATGATCAAGGTAAGGATAATCATCCGCGCTCATTTGTGGATATTTCAGTGCCTGAGGCCGTAATTGATCTAAGACAGGGGGCAGGCCGTTTAATCCGCCATGAAAAAGATACTGGGGCCATGGTTATATGTGATCCCAGAATTTTAAAAAAAGGCTATGGTAATTTGTTTATGAAAAGTCTTCCCCCTGTTACAATATGCAAAAACTTAGCGCAATTACAGGCTTTTTTATCAGGACTTAACCAACGCAATGCCGTTTTAGAGGCAAATACACCTAAAGACTCAATACAGCGATGAGCTGATAAGTAGGGGAAGTTTTAGGTTTTAAAAAATTTACCGCATTTGTCTTGGATGTTGGTGAGCTTAAAGGTTGCAGATAAAAATACTGAATGTAGTTGTTTTTAATCTAAGATGAAATGAGCGTAGATGCATTGTTGTACTCTGCTCATAAACAAGTATGCAAAAGCTTTTACTTGGCTTTTTAGATAAAATTTACAGCTTTTAAGATAACTAAAGCTATTTACTCAACTAGTTAAGGAGGACGCGATCTCTCCTGCGACACAAGAAGTTGCGGGCCTACTCGCGTAAATTCTATGAAACTTCTGGCCATTGAGACTTCAACTGAAAATTGCTCTGCAGCTTTGTTAGTAGATAATGAAGTATATGCAATTAATGAAATAGCTCCTCAGAAACATGCTGAGCTTATCCTGCCCATGTGCGATCGTGTGCGTGAGCATTTTGGTGTAGAGCAGGAAGAGCTAGACGGTATAGTCTATGGTAGAGGTCCTGGTTCCTTTACTGGTGTCAGAATTGCCGCTTCCACAGCTCAAGGCTTGGCCTTTGGTCTTGATATTCCCTGTGCAGGTGTGGTATCTCTTGAAGCTTTGGCTATGCAGGCTTTGATTGGCACGGATGAACAATACGCAATTGGTGCCATAGATGCCCGCATGGGTGAGGTTTACTGTGCCGTCTATGAAAAGACCGGTGATTATCCCAAGGCTTTGCTTGAGCCCTGTGTCTTGCCTCCTGAGGTTGCAGTAAATAAGATTTTTCAGACTTTGGGAGCAAGATCTGCTTACGCAGGTGGCAGTGGTGTTAATTTACTGCATAAGGCAGGATTGAATCCAAATGTTCTTAAAAGAAGCTCTTTTCCCGATGCAGAAATGGTTGCTCTTTTAGGAAAGAAGCTATTTGAGCAGGGCAAGGTTGTCGATTGCGCAGAAGCTTTGCCTTTATATGTACGCGATGATGTTGCCTGGAAGAAAGTTTCTGATCAGAAAAAACAGATTTAGTCATCAATAGTTATGCAAATCAATCAGGATTACAGTTCATTAGCTTCAGTCTTCATTCAAAGCCCACTTAATCGTCGGCGCCTTGAGGAGCAGGGAACGGTTTCTCCTGTAAAAAAGGACGAGGCAGTTGCTACATCCTATGAAACAAAGCAACAAAGCGATCATCATGATGCTGTAGCCTTCAATGAAAAATATGATGTTCCTGCTACTACGGCTAATACCTTAAGTGCTGAGGAGCTGTATGCCAAGGCCTCCAGCACTCTGTGGTATACCAAACATTCATCAACTGGTAAGGTTTCTGCCTATGTTGAAACCTATAACCAGCCTTCTACTGATGCGATAAAGGAGCAATTCTCCTTTTCAGCTTATGCCTGATACAGATCTGGTTTCTATACCTTAGAGCCGGATCTCTTGATTTTATTGTATGCGTTCTGAATTATTTGCAACAATGAGCGTAGGGCGTCTTTTTGTGTATTGTGTACTCCCAAGCTCGGTTTCCATGATAGTTTCGTCCCTGTATGTAGTAGTGGATGGCATGTTTGTAGGCCATTACATGGGACATGATTCTTTAGCTGCAGCCAATATGATGTGGCCCTTACTTGGCGCAGTATTTGCTCTGGCAATGATGATCGGTACTGGATCATCAGTACAAATTGCCAGATTTTTAGGACAGAAGAAAAATCTGCGAGCAAATCGCACCTTTACGGTAGGAGTGCTTACTGCTCTGTGTTTAGGCGTGATAATGTGTATTGCAGGCTTTATTTTTACCAAGCCATTTTTGCGTTTTATGGGAGCAGATGAGGCTACCATTGCACTTTCATCTGAGTATGTGCTCTCATATCTGCTCACTGGGCCCTTGGTTTGTCTTTATTATGATGCCCATTCATATATGAGAATTTGCGGACTGCAAAAACTTTCAATGTATTTGGATATAGGCACCTCACTTTTAAATCTGCTTTTAGATTATATTTTTATTGTTGCATTAAGACAGGGGATCTGGGCTGCTTCATTTACCACCTGTCTTTCACTCTCCTTAGGCGCGATCCTAGGTATTTTGCCATTCCTTCTTGGTAAGACTGATCTACATTTTAAATTTGGCGGGATCCCAAGGCGTCAGTTCAGACATCTTTTATACAGCGGTCTGCCAAATTTTCTGGAGGAATCATCTTGGTCGGTGCTGATGCTGTTAGTTAATAGTCTGCTGTTAAAGACCGGGGGAAATGTCGCAGTTGCGGCCAATGCCGCGGTCATGTATATAGGATCGGTGGTAATGATGTTAATTGATGGCATGGTATCCTCACTGCAACCTGCAATCAGCTATTGCAATGGAGCTAGGCTTTATCAGCGAGTGATTGCCATAGAAAAACGCCTGTTGCTGGTATCAGGAATGCTCTCGGTACTTATCTGTGCATCACTTGAGCTTATGGCATCAAGGATCATCCCTTTGTTTGCTCAAGATGGTGATGAGGCATTTATTCAGGCAGGCACGCTCTGTCTTATGCTGTTATCTATTCGTTATGTACAAATGTGGATTGAGATGGCACTGCGAGGCTTTTTAACGGCACTTGAGGCCTCAGGACGAGCTTTTATTTTAGCTCTTTGTAATACCCTGATTTTTCCTGCGCTAATGGTGTTAATTTGTTCAACTACGTGGGGATTGACTGGTATATGGATCGCCCCGGGCATTGGACAGCTATTGTCATCTTTACTGGCAATTATGCTCGTCAGGCAATGCTATAAGAAATTAAGCTGTGTGTACAATGCAGCCTAGATCTTCAATATTTAAGATGCTCTTGAATTAATTGCAAAAATAAGGATTATGTATGCAGGCTGTTGTAATAACCCGTTTTGGTGGTCCTGAAGTTTTAAAATTAACCGATCTTAGAGATCCTGTGATCGGGGATGATGAGGTATTAATCGACAATAAAGCGGCGGCAGTGAATCCTATAGATGCCAAGATAGCCGAAGGTACCTCTTTTGTCTGTAAAAAACGCGCAGGAGATCCTTTTCCGTGGACTTTAGGCTTCGACTGTGCGGGAATTGTCATTAAAGCAGGTAGTAAATCAGGTTTTAGTGTCGGAGATAGGGTTGCAGGAACTGCGGGATCGTCCTTCTATCCTTCTGCCTATGCGCAAATGGTAGTCTTGCATAAGGATAGCTGTGTCAGGATCCAGGATAGTATCGCTTTTGATAAAGCTGCAGCCTTGATCACTGCAGGTCTTACTGCTTTAAGCATCATTGATGAGTTTCCTGATAACGCCGAAAGGATTTTTGTGGCAGGAGGTTCTGGTGGAGTTGGTCATCTTTTACTGCAATACCTTAAAAGACAGGGCTTTTATGTAGTAGCTTCCTGCTCTGAAAGTCATATGATGGATATTGAGGATATTGCAGATGAGGTCCTTGATTATAAAAATGCCCTGCCAAAGGAGCTTTTGGATAGTTTTGATGTAGTTGTGGATATGCCTGGCGGTGTCTACGGCATTGCTCTGTATCCGCTGTTAAGAAAAGATGGATTACTTATTACTGTTCCTACCATCACTGAGGATATGGTAAAGGCAGCCTGTCCTGACGATAAAAACTGCCAAGGAGTACATTGTGTAAGATCGCAACATAACTATCAGGCGCTTTTTGATTATGCCAATGAAGGTATTGTGCCTAGAATATCAGTTCGTATGCCATTAAAGAATGCCTCCTTAGCGCATATCCTGATAAAGGGCGGGCATACTACTGGTAAGATAGTATTGATCCCTTAAAGCTGGCGCGCTAACCTTTGCTTGTTTTTTTGAGCATCAATGAGAGCAGGAGATTGCTAAAGCTTTGCATCGACAGAGCCTATCTTGGGCTTTAATTTGATCTTATTTTGAGGCAACAAGGATGATCAAAGTCTAAATAGACGTGAGATCTTTTGCGTTTCTTTGGAAAAATTGTGTCGGATAATTTTCTGTCAGAAAATTTTTCTAAGGCTTAGCAAAAAGGGCCGGATAGGGCTATCCGGCCAAATGAGCAGAACGCTCAGGAGAGAAATTTTTAGCCTTGCAATAGAGACATTGCAATCTGAGGTTTTTGATTAGCCTGAGTTAAGATTGAGGTTGCAGCCTGCTGTACGATGCTTTGCTGTGACATATTGGAGGCTTCCTCGGCATAGTCGGTATCGCGAATACGAGAGCGGGCATCGGTTACGTTGGCAGAAACATTTTCCTGATTACGTATGGTTGATTCCATGCGATTTTCAATGGCACCTAATTCAGCACGTTTGGAGTCAACGATATTGATAACAGCATCGACTGCTTGAATGGTTGATTGTGCGCTAGAGTATGAATGCACATCAAAATAAAAGCCTTTATTATCTTGTACTAGTCCAAATGTTTCTTTTTCAAAGCCCATGTTGTTGGTGATGGTGCCTAATTTAAATTTTCCTGAATCAGTAGCAAGTTTATAGATGCCAGACAGGGTCATACCAGTAGACAGACTGATATTTAAGGTGTCATAGGCATAAGCTCCAACCTGGAATTTAACCACACCTGTTTTATCAAGCATACCGTTACCAGCGCCAGCTAAAATCTGTTGACCTGCATAGGTGGTTTTGCAGGCAATGCGGGTAATTTCTTTTGAAAGCTGTAATACTTCCTCTTGAATAGCCTGACGATCAATTGAGGTATTGGTACCATTGGCAGATTGCACGGCCAAGGTACGGATACGTTGCAACATAGAGGTAGTTTCATCAAGAGCACCTTCCATGGTTTGCGCTAAAGCAATACCGTCGTTGGCGTTGCGGTTGCCCTGAGTGAGGCCATTGATTTGAGCTGACAGACGATCACAGATCTGTAAGCCTGCGGCATCATCCTTGGCAGAATTGATACGCAAGCCGGTGGAAAGACGCTGATAGGTGGTTTCCAGAGAGTTGGTTGCCTTATTAAGTGCAGATTGGTTACGTAAAGAGGTAACGTTCGTATTAACGTACAGAGCCATAATAAAAATCTCCTAAGTTTTCCTGCTGTTTAGGAAACGGTCATTGCCGCTTTTTAATATTTGCTCTGTATATGAAATAATCGTGCCAAAAAATAAAAAATTATTTAAAAAAGCCTGAAAAAGGCTTATAAATGATTTTTTGTGGTAATAATTGGCTATTCTATATTGTCGTATTTGTCAGGCATTTGCCTTTTGGTGTCAATTTTTGCCATCCAAATTACGTCTGTATGAACAGACGTAAAGTAATTTTCAGGTTTTATGCCTGTTTTTTAGGAAAGATAATTGACGCCAGCACCCCTAAGATCAGTAATACTGCAATTACTATTAATGAGGTATAAATACTGATTTCGATGCCAAAGCCGAATAAATGCAGTGAGGCACCGGCTGCAAGTTTGAAGGCAATGAAAAACAGCAAGGCTATGACCGCTTTTTCAAGGTGTATCAGATAACGACGTACTGCATCTAGAACAAAATACATCGATCTAAGTCCTAAAACGGCAAACATCATCGCTGAATATACGATCAAAGGCTCACGGCTGACGGCAATTACTGCCGGGACGGAGTCAAAGGCGAACATTACGTCTGTGGTTTCAATAACGGCCATGCATAAAAACAGTGGTGTACAGAAATATTTGCCCATACGCTTTAATATAAGTCCTTTGTTTTCATCCTTGGCAAGCTCTTGTTCAACTTCATTTTTAGATAAAAAGAAATTGTGAGAAACTATCTTTGGAAATACCGGAATAAAGTGACGTACGGTACGGTAGGCAATATTTTTGGAGATATCTGTTGGCTGTTCGTTGTCATCATCCTTGCTTCTTAGCATCATAATGCCTGATAGGGCTACAACTGCGGCAAAAACCAATTCCACAGCAGGGCCCAGGGCAAATAGCGCTGAGCCTATTGCCACGAAAATTAAGCGGAATACTACCG
>CAVJLP010000069.1:0-12064 GCA_963650525.1 Firmicutes bacterium CAG:534 | reverse complement strand
CGTGATCGTTATCGCCTCGAGGATCTCTACCGTTGCATGGCTGCAGGTGTTGATCCGCGTGAGGTATTAAAAGAAGAGTCTGCTCCTGCTCTATAGAGCTAATAACTAAGAGAGCAAAGCCTCAGTATTATTTTTTAAACTGCATAGATTTAAGCTTTGAGTTAAATTGTGAAGATCCTAGTCATCGCCGTAGGCACTAAGATGCCATCATGGGTAAATGAAGCTGTTAACGATTACCAAAAGCGTTTTCCTAGAGAAATGCAGCTTCAGTTTAAGGAAATTGCTCCCATAAAACGCGGAGGATCTACATCTGAGGAAAAGGCCAAAGAGCTTGAGGCTGAGCTTATCAAACAGGCAATTCCCAAACGCTGTCATATTGTTGCCTTAGATGAGCGTGGCAAGATGTATGACTCCGTGCAGTTATCTGAGCGTGTTGGTGTATGGCAGGGCCTTGGCATGGATGTGGTGCTACTAGTTGGTGGTCCTAATGGTCTTACCGATGAGCTTAGATCTATGTCAAATGAGATGTGGTCACTATCAAAGCTTACACTACCTCATCCACTCGTTCGTGTGTTTTTAGCCGAAACTTTGTACCGGGCTTGGAGTATTTTTGCAAAATTACCCTATCACCGTGCTTAAGCGTTTTTTTCTAGTGCCTTTTAGGTAGAATATGCGCCAGAATTTAACCCAAAAATTACAGTACCAGATTAACACCAGACTGCGTTTTATACGCAGTTAAAGCACGATATCCAAGTGTTACGATTTAACCCCAAAATAAAAAACAAAGGCGATAGCAGGAAAAAGTTCTTTTCAAAGAAAGATCCCAAAAAACATCGTCAGACTCCAAACCAAGATCCAAGCAAGCGTGATCTGGCTGCAGAGCATAGAATTTACCGAAACCGCGTCATTGCCTGTATTGCAGTAAGCGTGCTGATGATCTGCGCCCTTTTTTCAAATCTTTATTATTTGCAGGTGCTCTCCTATCAGGACTATCAGACCAGATCCAATGAAAACCGTCTAAAGATCCTCCCAGTTGTACCTCCCCGTGGCATTATCTATGACAGAAATCATGTGGTGCTTGCCGATAACCGTGCCATGTACCATCTTATGCTCTACCCTTCTCGGGATATCAGAACTCGTGATGAGATATTGCGTCTATCTGAGCTTTTAAATCTTGAGCTAAGTGAGCGTGAGGTCGATGCCCTGACAAGAGAATCTAGGACCCGTAAGAAGTTCTCTGGCATTGAAATTGCGGATATGCTATCTGAACAGCAGATAGCCAAATTCTCGGTTAACAGCTTTCGCTTCCCTAACGTGCAGATTGAGGCTACGCTTAAGCGCTACTATCCTTTTGCAGATATCGTAACGCACGCTGTGGGCTATGTCTCCCGCATAAATCAAGCAGATGTTGAGAAATTAACCGCTGATGGTCTTATCGATAATTACGCAGGCTCCAATGAAATAGGTAAGCTTGGCATTGAAAAGTATTACGAGGCCGAGCTTCATGGAAAAACCGGTGCTAAGGAGGTTGAGGTCAACTCCCACGGGCAGATCATGCGTACCATCAACAGCAAACCGCCAAAACCTGGTAACGATATCACCCTCTCTATTGATATACGTCTGCAGTACTTTATCCAAGAGCTTATGGGACAGACTCGTGGTGCTATTGCCGCAATTGAACCTGAGACTGGGGAAATTTTGGCGATGTATTCAAACCCGTCCTACGATCCAAACCTCTTTGTACGTGGTATTAGAACGCGTGATTACACCAAGCTTTTAAATAACCCGGGCAAACCTCTTATAAACCGTGTAACCCAAGGTGGCTATGCCCCAGCATCAACAGTCAAACCTTTGATGTGCATGATGGGACTTAATGAAAAGCTTGTAACCCCGACAGGCTCTTATTTTGGTGCGCCCTACTTTAAGCTCCCAGGCTCCACCCATCAATTTCGTGACTGGCGTCCATGGGGACATGGCTGGCTTGATCTCTATCGCGCCTTGGAAATATCCGCTGATACCTACTTTTATGATCTAGCTTACAGAGCAGGCATCAACCGTATCCATGATTATTTAGACCGCTTTGGCTTTGGTAAGAAGACTGGTATTGATTTAAATGAGGAATCTTTGGGAGTAAACCCTTCTCGTGAATGGAAGAAGGCTCGTTTCCACCAATCATGGCAACTAGGTGATACCGTACCTATAGGAATTGGTCAGGGCTACTGGACTACTACCTTAATTCAGCTTGCCAAGGCGCATACCACGCTTGCAAACCGCGGACATGTAAAAACACCTCATCTTTTGCATGAGATAACTGATCCGTCAGCACCAACGCTTAAGCCTAAGACCTATGATGATCCAGCAGATCCTACAATCTTTGAGGTTAAAGATAAAAAATACTGGGATGTTTGCCGTACCGGGATGTATCTTGTGGTAAACGGACCTGAGGGTACCGGCCGTCGTGCCTTTGAAGGAGCTAAGTACAAGGCTGCCGGAAAATCAGGCACAGCGCAGGTGGTTGCCATCAAACAAGGAGAAAAATACAACGCCTCTCGTCTTAAGGCTGAGCATCGTGACAACGCTTGGTTTGTATCCTTTGCGCCTTTTTTAAAGCCAAGGATCTTGGTGGTGGCAATCTTAGAGAACGCAGGTGGCGGTTCACGCTTTGCAGCTCCCATGGTACGCAAAATAATCGATCACTACCTTTTAGATCTCTATCCTAATGGCTATATGGGCGAAAAAGAGCCTCGATATGAGAAATTTGGCCTAGGCGGAACGGTTGGAGTGCAATAATGGCCGTAAATACACAGGATGAGTCCATTAAGACCATTAATGAAAACAAACAAAAGGGCAACATCTTTACCCGCTGTCATGTGGATATAGGCCTAATTGGCGGGCTTTTGGCCATCATGTTGCTATCACTTTTTATCCTGTGGTCAGCATCATCCCAAGATAGCAGCATGGTCTTAAGAAAATGCCTGCATACTCTGGGTGCTCTAGTGCTGATGGTGGTTATTGCCCAGATCCCACCACGCTATTTTATTAAGATCTCAATTTACGCCTATGTTGTGGGAATTATACTTTTAATCTTAGTTGAGCTTTTTGGTGATATCTCCAAGGGTGCCCAGCGCTGGCTTAATCTTGGGATCATCCGTGTACAGCCATCTGAAATTTTCAAAGTTGTAATGCCCCTTACGGTAGCAGCCTTTCTATCAAGAGCACCACTGCCACCGCGTACGCTAAACACAGTTATAGCCTTTGCAATATTGGGCATCCCCACCGCTCTTATCTTGATGCAGCCTGATCTTGGAACGGCATCCTTAGTTGCAGTATCCGGTATTATTGCAATCTTTGTAGCAGGTCTTAGCATCTGGTGGATTTTATTAGGTATAGGCGGCGTGGCTGCAGCATTGCCTATCATGTGGAACTTTGTCTTTCATGATTACCAAAAGCAACGCGTATTAACCCTTTTAGATCCTACATCTGATCCTTTGGGCGCAGGCTATCACATCATTCAGTCAAAAATTGCCATAGGCTCAGGCGGACTTTATGGCAAAGGATGGTTGCAGGGTTCACAATCCCAGCTTGATTTTCTCCCCGAGCCTCACACCGACTTTATCTTTGCCGTACTTGCCGAGGAAACTGGACTCATCGGCTTTTGCATTCTAATGGCACTTTACTGCTTTGTGATATACCGCTGCGTCATCATGTGCCTTAAGGCTCAGGATAACTTTGCACGTATTTTATCTGGTGCCTACACCTTTACCTTCATGTTCTATATCTTTGTGAACATCGGCATGGTGTCAGGTATTTTGCCAGTAGTTGGAGTACCACTACCTTTTGTAAGCTATGGCGGCACGGCAATGATCACGCTGTCAATTAGCTTTGGGATCATCATGTCGCTTTACACTCATCAGGCTGATACTATGTTCCTAAATGAAGGCAAGGCCACATAGAGATAAGAATTAAAAAACACATACCATATTTAAAGAGATTTGTTAAAAGACGAAATTAAAAGGAGCTGCGCTAAATGCAGTCTATAAAAAAGATTAGTCACACCTTAAATAAAATTGTAAAGATGGCAGATAAAAGACAAAAGCTCAGCAAAGCTTTGACTTCTTGCATAATTGCCTCATCTTTGGCATTAATTCCAGATGTAGCCCATGCAACCCCCGATATAAATGCTATTTCAAAGAAAACTGGGGTCAGCGTTGAGGCTATACAATATGCACTCTCTCAGGCAACCTATCAGCAAAAAATCATCGATGCCATTACCCGCCCCTCTGAGGCTAAGCCCTGGTGGCAATACCGTAAGATCTTCATTCAAAATGAGCGCATAAATCAGGGTGTAAATTTCTATCTTGAGCATGAACAAAGTCTTAAAGATGCCAGTAAAATCTATGGCGTTCCCCCTGAAATCATCTGTGCCATCATCGGTGTGGAAACCTTCTACGGCCGCAATATGGGTAACTGGTCTGTGCTTGATGCACTCTATACCTTAGGCTTTAACTACCCAAAGCGCGAGGCCTATTTCTCAGTTGAATTTGCCAATTTCATCAAGCTTTGCATGCGTGAAAACTGGGATCTCAAAGCTATCAAGGGATCTTATGCAGGAGCCATGGGCATGGGACAGTTCATGCCCTCATCCTACCTAGATTACGCTGTAAACTTTGATGGTACAGATGGTGAGGATCTTTTTAACTCACCTGTTGATGCCATAGGCTCAGTTGCAAATTACTTTAAGGGCCACGGTTGGCTCAAAGGCCGTGGGATCTGCTATGCAGCCCATGTCCACAATGCCAACACGCAGAATCTTATAAATAAGGAATGGAATTTAACTGCAAGAGAGCTCTATGCTGCCGGTGTTACCACCAAGGTCACCATTCCTGATAATGAGAAGATCCGTCTTTATGCCTATGCCTTAGAGGATGGCTCTACCTCTTATTTAGTTGCCCTAAATAACTTTAAATCCATCACTCGCTATAACACCTCTCCGCTTTATGCAAGAGCCGTATTTGAGCTCTCTGAATACATACGTATGGGATATGTTAAGGCCAAGCAGAAGGTAGGTATTACCGTAAATCCTGAAGGAAGACGTCCGTAATGAAAAAATTACTTATCGCCCTGACTTTAATTTTAACAAGTACCCTTATTTTAAACGGTTGCTCCTCATCAACTGGCCAATATACCCGTGTCGGCGCCTCAGGCTCGTATGGTACAGGTCCTGGACATACCCGTCCCTATCCGCAAAATGAAAAAGTGGATCTAAACGGAGTGCAATCAGTTCCCATAAGATATGAAAAAACTGACGGTCGTGGCTGTAATCGTAACTATACAGTTTTAGGCAAGAACTATGAGGTGTGGAATGGCATGACCTCCTATATTGAGGAAGGAACTGCCTCCTGGTACGGTCCAAATTTCCACGGCAAGAAAACCTCCATGGGGGAGACCTATAACCAAAAGGGCATCAGTGCTGCACACAAAAATGTGCCACTGCCCTCCTATCTTAAAGTCACCAATCTAAAAACCGGCCAAAAGCTCGTTGTCAGAGTAAATGACCGCGGTCCCTTCGTAGGCGATCGCATCATTGATCTCTCAGAGGGTGCTGCTCGTCAGTTAGGAGTATATGGCCCAGGTACTGCCAAGGTACGTCTTGAGTACCTAAATATTGCAAGTAACGGTAGCGTAACTAACGCCCAAGGCTCAGCCTCACAAAGCTCAACGTCATCAAGCTATCAGGGGCCGGTGAAAACTGACAGTGATACTCCTGTTTCATCCTCCTCGACCTTCCCGGTCGAAGGTGGCTTTACCGGACAGTCTGGCTGGGTCAACTCCGATGGCTGGATAAGCTATGACAATAAGGCTGTCAACCGTGCTAGGACGCCTACTCAAAGCTCAGTAAGCTATAATAATCAGCAAAATAATAGCACTAGCGTTGTTGCAAGCTCTGGTTACTATGTACAAATGGCAGCAACCTCAGATCAAACTAAGGCACAGGAGATATGCTCAATGATGGCCAAGCGTCTTGGGACCTCTGTTAAGGTTCAAAACCAAAACGGGATCTTTAAGGTACTGGCAGGTCCTTTTTCAAGTGAAGAGCAGGCCCGAGCAATGGCACAGCAGGCTAAGAGTCAGGGTGCCAGCGACAGCTTTATCAAGAGGCTTTGATAGAATTTAGGCTATACCCTCAGAATTTATTAAAAATTACCCATTAAAAATGATCAAAATTGAATTAAATAAAAAAAGCATGATGAAAAAAGCTTTACTAAGCACCATCTGCGCACTCACAATGTGCTCATACCAGGCTTTGGCAGATGACAATATTCCAGATCCTTTTGCCAATATGCGCTCAAATGCGCAGGTGTCACAGCCCACTGCTGCAGGATCTGCAGCTCCCTTGCAGCAAGCTACCGCAGTTCCGGTGATAATTCCCGAGCCTCCTACCTTTGATGCACAGTCTTGGGTACTACTTGATTACTATTCAGGTCGTATCATCACCGAGCACAATAAGGATGAGAAGATCTGGCCTGCATCATTGACTAAGATGATGACAGCCTATGTCATCGGTATGGAGCTTAAGGCAGGACGCCTTAAGATGGAGGATGATGTAACCATCCCGGAAAATGCCTGGGCCAAGAACTACTCTGACTCCTCTAAGATGTTCATTGAAGTTGGTAAAACCATTAAGGTAGGCGATCTGCTACGCGGTATTATCATTCAGTCAGGTAATGATGCCTGCGTGGCCATGGCCGTGCACCTTGCAGGAACCGAGGAAGGCTTTGTCAGCGTAATGAACAGCTACGCTCAGCGTCTTGGCCTTAAGAATACTCACTTTTCAAATGTCCATGGTCTCATGGATGAGATGAATTACTCAACAGCCTATGATATGGCTTTGCTTGGCCGTGCGGTAATTCGTGATCTGCCTGGTGAATATCCGCTCTATTCACAAAAGGAATTTACCTTCAACGGCATCAAACAGTACAACCGCAACCGCCTTTTGTGGGATAAAACTTTGGCAGTTGACGGCATTAAAACAGGTCACCTCTCTGAGGTTGGCTATAACCTTGTAACCTCTGCAGTAAAAGACAACATGCGTCTGGTGGCATCCGTGATCGGTGCTAAGAGCGATAAGATGCGTGCAGCTGACAACCGTGCTCTACTCTTATACGGCTTTAACTACTTCCAGATCTATACTCCCTTCCAATCAGGCAAGGCTCTGCTTTCAAGAACTGTGCGTTTGGGAGATAAGAACGAGGTACAGCTAGGATTAAAGCAGGATCTCAGCATTGTGATCCCCCGTTGTTCTCAAAACCGTATGAGTGTCGGCTATCGCCTGAAATCCTCACAGCTAGTTGCCCCCATTAAGGCAGGTGATATCTTAGGTACAGTGGATGTCAAGCTTGATGACAAGCTACTCTCCACAGCTCCACTAATTGCTCTTGAAGATGTTAATGAGGGTGGCTTCTTCTCAAGGATGCTAGACAGAGTAATGATGTTCTTCACCGGCTCTAATAAAGATCAGGATAATGGTAGCAAGGAGTAAATCATGAATATTCTCGAAGGCACTCCCGAGCAGATGCGCAAGCTCATTAAGTATCCTGCAGTTGTTGATTTCCGGGTGATCATTAAAAACGGTATTGATGATGCACTAAATCAGGTACGTGATGCCATTAATGCTGTTGAGCACGATGGTGCCATGCCTTTGCAAGGCGCTCCACGTCCAAGTCGTACCGGCAAGTATCTGTCATATACCCAAAGTGCCCGCGTAACCTCATACGAGAATTTGCATGCTATCTACAATAAGGTAGGTGCTTTAGCTTGTGTGATGCATATTCTCTAGCTTACTATGCGTAAAATAAAAGACTTAGATAAGAAAAGCTTTGGACTTGAGTTCTCTCACTTTTCTTGGGCGTTGATATATCTTATTGCATTGGCAGGACTTGTCTTTGCTGTCTTTATGATGCTTGCGATGTTCCGTATCTCAAGCTCAGCCTTTGACTGCTACGACAATGTCGATGACATTCCCTATCACCGCGTAGGTCTTTTATTAGGCACCTCCCCGCAACAAGCTCCAGGAGTTCCCAATAGTTACTTTACAGCCCGTATTGAAGCAGCAGCCAAGCTCTACAAAGGCCATAAGATTGACTATATCTTAGCATCTGGCGATAACCGCAAGCTATCATATAATGAGCCTCGTGAAATGCGCCGTGCCTTAATTAAGGTAGGAGTACCTGCCGATCGCATTGTGATGGATTTTGCAGGGATCCGCACCTTAGATTCTGTTCTCAGAGCAAAAAGTGTCTTCATGCTACAGGATCTTACGGTGATCTCACAAAGTTTCCACAATGAAAGAGCACTCTTTATTGCTAAAAATCAGGGGCTTGATGCTGATGGCTTTAATGCCATGGAACCTGATAACACGCTGAGCTTTTTAAAGGTTCGCTTTCGTGAATTCTTTGCCCGCATAAAATGCATCCTGGATGTGTACCTCTTAGAAACAGGACCTCATTTTTATGGTGACCCTATAAAAATAGGCAATGTCACCATGCCGGTACAGCCATCAAATAAGCCACGTCATGCCACCTCCAAGCCCAAGACCATCAGCGATAGCGCCAGTGCGATTAAGGAAGCCGAACTTATAGCTAAAAAACAGCAGATTGAACTTGAGGAGCAGGCGCACAAGGAGGCTGAAATTGCCAATCAGCGTGAACAGACCATTCATGCTCAGGAGGATTTCTATAATCACAGCATAGATGATGAAGGCTCAGAGGCTAATGAAATAGGTACCACTCAGGCAGATGAGCTAAGCAATGACGCCCAGCAGGAGGCTTTGCGTGAGGCAGCCACTACTGCAGCAGGAGCTATACGTCAAACGGGGATTCCAGAGCGACATGGTGATGCCAACCAATCTGATACAACTCCACGCAAAACCTATGGCGATCCGTGGGAATAAAGCAAGATTTGGGACTAACTTTGTGTCCCAAATTCAAAAATCTACAGCCTCACTTTACCTTTAATGGATCATAATTGGTGATCACCAACTCTTTGATAGCACCTCGTGAATTAATCTGCGCATTAATACATCTGGTCGCATCTAGGGTATTGATCTGATAATGTTTATATAGATCAAAGCAGATAGGTGCAGTTGAATTTGACTGCATAAATTTAATCTTACGTATATCAAGTATATTGCATTGCTCTGCAAGATAACGCTGATCATCGTCTAACCATTGTCCAGGCTGATATGAAGTAAAGCTTGAGGTCATACTCAAGGGGGCGTAAGGAGGATCTAAATATACAAAAGAATCTTCAGGAATACGCTTTAATATTTCAGAATAATCATCATTACAAATTTCTACATCATGCGTATTTAAAAATTCATGTACAGCCATCAATGTGTCAACATCACAAATCAAAGGATTATTTAGCTTCCCAAATGGCGTATTAAAAAAATTCTTGCGATTGACGCGATAAAGTCCATTAAAGCAAGTCTTTAAAAGATAAATAAGCCGCGCTGCACGTTCTGTGTTAGAACGTTTGTAAAATGCATCCTTATCTCTATCCCAAGCACGCACTTGCTTAAAATACTCTAATTCGTAGGGCATATCCTTGAGGATCTCTATAAGTCCTTTTACATCATTGCGGATAGTCCTATAAGCATTAATAAGCTCTTTATTTGAATCATTGATAATTGCCCGCTTAAATTTGAGGGCAAACAACATAGCACCGCCACCTACAAAAGGCTCTACATAGGTCTCAATATGCTCAGGAACAAATGTCATAAGCTTAGGTAGGGATCTACGTTTTCCGCCAACCCACTTTACAAACGGTCTAACGGAGCTTGCTCTATCGTACTGTTGCATAAAAAAACCTAATCAAACTAATTAACTTATCAAACTTAAGAATTATACGAAAAGAAAAAAGTTAAGAATATGACAAGATGCAAATGATTGAAATTTAAATAAAAAAAACGGCCCCGATCAGGAGCCGTAATTTTTTCAAGCTTGAATATTATTTGCCAGCGGCAACAACAGCAACCTTGATATCAGCCTTAACATCAGCGTGAAGCTGAATAGCAATGTCATATTCGCCGATAGAGCGGATCACACCATCAGGAAGACGAACCTCTGACTTGTGGATCTCAACGCCAGCTGCAGTAACAGCCTCAGCGATATCACGAGTACCAACAGAACCGAAGAGCTTACCTTCGTCACCAGCCTGAGCGGCGATGGTTACAGTAGCGATTTCAGCAATCTTAGCTGCGCGATCTTCAGCAGCCTTCAACTCAGCAGCAATCTTAGCCTCAAGCTCTGCACGCTCAGCCTCGAACTTCTCGAGGTTAGCAGGAGTAGCAAGCACAGCCTTCTTGTTAGGTAATAAGTAATTACGAGCAAAGCCATTCTTGACCTTGACCTTATCACCCAAACCGCCTAAACGGCCGATCTTATCTAATAGAATAACTTCCATTTTTGACTCCTAATTAACGGCCCTGCAGATCAGTGTAAGGCAGAAGAGCCAGATAACGGGCACGCTTAATAGCGGTAGCCAACTGGCGCTGATACTTAGCGCTGGTGCCAGTGATGCGGCTGGGAACAATCTTGCCGGATTCAGTAACGTAGTTCTTTAAAAGAGCAACGTCTTTGTAATCGATCTCGGAGATGCCTTCAGCAGCGAAACGGTTAAACTTACGACGGTGAAAGAAACGAGCCATGATATCCCCCTATTATTCAGCAGCCTCAACAGAAGCTTCTTCTGCTGGAGCATTCTCGACAACGTCAGCACGACGGTCATCATGAGGACGACGCTCTTCACGGGTCTTCATCATAGGAGACTCTTCAGTGACTTCGCCTGCAGTACGGAGGATGAGGTTACGGATCACAGCATCATTGAAACGGAAGTTGTTCTCAATGGTAGCGATGGTCTTCTCAGAGGCCTCACAGTTGATTAAAACATAGTGAGCCTTGTGTAGCTTCTCGATAGGATAAGCTAGCTGACGACGACCCCAGTTTTCAAGACGGGTAATTTTACCACCGTCTTTCTCGATCTCGGCCTTATAGCGATCGATCATGCCTGGAACCTGATCGGACTGATCTGGATGAACCAGGAATACGATTTCGTAGTTACGCATTTAACATGCCCCTTACGGTAAAAATCTGCCAGTGCAGTCAATCTGACAGACAAGGATGCAAACACAGAATATGCTGTGTGACTGAACGCGGGTATTATACTTTAATAAAAGCTATTTTCAAGCCTTTTTTTAACTTTTAAGACAAGACTTTCTACAAAATATGCATCAAATCAAAAACGCTATGATAGAGAGCCTATAACTACCGTTCTTGAAGCTCACACTGCACCAAGCAATCTTTTCTGCAAAAGACTATGCCATAGCAATATATCTTAGACACATCTTCAAACGTCTCGGTGTACCTTTTCTCTTTAATCTGCTCAATGGCCTTTTGTGCAAGCTTAGACATTAATTTTTGCTCTTTGGTACTCTTAAGCTCAATGACTACGCCAATATCATAATCATTTACACAAAAACTTATATCGGCATAGCCATCGCCTGATGGTTCATTTGACTTATATTCATCATATAAATCCGTATTTGATGAAAATATGCCATTTAAAAAGCCATGGTAAAAGCTCTCAGGGGTGGAATTAGCCCAATCTCGTACTGAGACAAACTTTTTAAGCCTCTTTTTTAAAAGTATGCGCGCTCTTTGACTATCACCTTTAGCTAAGGCTACAATGAGCTCATTTAATGAACGTTGCATTGGCTCTTGGCTATAGTAGTCTTTGTAATAGCTACTAATGCAAGTATCAAAAGCTTCACTAATTTCTCTATTAGGAATACGAACAGTACAAACAGTACCTCGACCTTTTATTTTGGTTGTATTAAGACAGGTTAAATACCCCGTATAAAGCAATAAGGTCCAGAAATCATTTACTCGATGAAAATCACCTATCTCATTATAGTTAAGACTTTCATTAACCGAGAATTCAATCTCTCCTCCATCTAACAGAGTCTGCATCTTCGTTGCGTCATCTTCTTTTAGATAGCTCATGA
>CAVJLP010000068.1:0-12280 GCA_963650525.1 Firmicutes bacterium CAG:534 | reverse complement strand
CCTCATGCTGATCCTGCATTATCGGATCCTCCGCTGTCTAAATAAAATGGCATCGGTTAAGGACAAGGACGATGAACTTAGCGAAAGGATCAATAATGAAAAGAAATTAATTGAAAATATCAAGCATAACTACCATGACGAATTGGCATTTCGTCCACCTGAGACGGATGCAATTGCGTTAGGACAGTTGCGAGTTATAAGAAGACTGCGTGCCATTTTAAGAAGTGAGTTGCGTGTCGGCACAGAAATTACCCCATCTGATATTCAAAAAGAAGACAGAAGGCTTTATCTTCTTGTACTAAAGGTCAATATTTCCAATCTCATTCAGCGTACGCTTGAGCTTAAAAAGCTAAAGCAGATTGGCTCATGCAGACTACTTGTCCAAAAGGGTATTGATGTAATACAGAAAAGTAACCTCAAGGATGACTGGTTAAACGAGAAAGCAGATCTTTTAAATCAGCTAAATCAGGGGCTTGATGCTGAAAAGGATCAAAGAAAGAGCGAAATGGAGAAAGCCAATCGCAAGCGCAATGAAGAAGAAAAAGAGATGAATGAAATCTTTGGCGATAAGAAGAAATGGTGATCCTAAAGTTATAGAGCTTGAAGCTTAGTCTCCTAGAAAATCTTCCCCATCATCTAAAAAAGGATCGAAATTAAATCTCGATCCTTTCTTTGTGCTGGACTAATCAAGCCCAGAGGGAATTACAAATTCACTTTCAGGCACATTAAAGCACTGGGCCTTATGACATAAAGCTGCATCCAATAACACCAAAGCCATCATGGCCTCGGCAATAGGCACTGCCCTAATACCCACACAGGGATCATGACGGCCCTTGGTTACCACGCTTATCTCATTGCCATGCCGGTCAAGAGAGCGCCCCGGAGTGAGAATTGATGAGGTAGGCTTAAGCGCCATGCGTGCCTTAATGATCTGCCCTGAACTGATGCCGCCTAGAATGCCGCCACTGTGATTTGATTGAAAGCCGTCACGGGTGATCTCATCACGAGCTTCAGTACCGCGCATGCTGGCCATTTCAAAACCATCACCGATTTCAACGCCCTTTACCGCATTAATTCCCATCAGCGCAGATGCAAGCACTGCGTCCAAACGCTCAAATACCGGACTGCCCCAGCCTGCGCTTACGCCCTTTGCACGTACCTCAACTACGGCCCCTACGCTATCTTGGGCAGTTGCCAGATCCTTAAAGAGAGCCCGCAGTTCATCAAGCTTTGAAGGATCAGCAAAGTTAAACTCATTCTCCCGTACAAAAGAGTAGTCAATACTCTCGGCCTTTACACAGCCAATGGCACTGACGCAACCTTCAATTTCAACCTTGAAAAGCTCTTTTAACACCTTTTTGGCAACAGCACCTGCAGCCACACGCATAGCAGTTTCACGGGCAGATGCTCTGCCGCCACCACGGTAATCGCGAATACCGTATTTTGCAAGATAGGTATAGTCAGCATGCCCTGGGCGGAAGGAATCCATAATGGCAGAATAATCAGAGGACCGCTGTGAGGTATTTTCAATCACCACCCCTATGGGCGTACCAGTGGTTTTTCCTTCAAAGACGCCTGAGATAATCTTTACCTGATCAGGCTCGTTGCGCGGAGTTCCATAGCGGGTAGAACCTGGTCGGCGTCTATCCAGATCTCCTTGAATATCAGCCTCACACAGAGGAATTAACGGCGGACAGCCATCGATAATGCACGCAAGTGCCGCGCCATGACTTTCACCACAGGTAGTAACCGTAAATAATCTACCAAAGGTATTACCGGCCATTACTGATCCTCCGTCTGATTTACGCTTCCTGCAAAAAGATCATGATAGGCCTCAAGTTGCTCCTTTGAAAGCACGAATACTCCCGAGCCACCACGCTTTAAATCGACAAAATGGAACGGAACCATGGGGAAGGCATGCACTAGATTCTCCTCAGAATTGCCAACCTCCATGACCAAAATGCCATCATCATTTAAAAATTCGGTAGCGTCAGTCAAAATTCGCTTGGCACAATCTAAGCCGTCATCCCCAGATCCTAATGCTCTGTCAGGCTCACAATGAAACTCCTCAGGCATGGTGGAGAGGTCGTAGCTGTCAACATAAGGGGGATTGGCTACAATCAGATCGTACTTATCACCCTTTGGCAGGCTCTTAAAGAGATCACTCTTAATTGGAGTTACAACATTCTCCAAATCATAAGCGCCAATATTGATCTCACAGACCTCTAAGGCCTCATCATCAATATCAACTGCATCCACCTCAGCCTCACCATCAAAATGCAAAGCCATAGCAATAGCTATACAGCCAGATCCGGTGCACATATCCAAAATACGCTGAGGCTGTCGGTCTAAATATGGATCAAAGCCGTTTTCAATCAGCTCAGCAATGGGAGAACGTGGCACGATCACACGGCTGTCTACATAAAATTCCTTGCCACAGAAGAATGCTCTATGGGTAAGATAAGGGGTAGGAATACGCTCAATAATGCGTAGACGGGCAATTTTTGAAATCAGCAAACGCTCTTCACGGGTAAGACGTGAGGTTAAAGTACTGTCGTCACATGGTGGCTGCAGATGCATGACTGCCTGAACAATCTCTAAGGCTTCATCCCAATAATTATCAGTACCATGACCTACAAAAATACGATGAGATGCAAAGCAGGAAACTAGATAACGAACGACATCCTGCACGGTAAATAATTCGTTGGTTAAAGCCTCCTCCATTTCCTGGGAGGTAGGAGGATCATCTAAAAGCTTATAGATGGAGACAATATCGGGATTGTCAGATAATTTTGACATAAAGATTTCTTTGTAAACCAAAATATAGGTATAAAACTAACCTGCTCATTATAACCTAGAGAAAAATAATTTTGATTATTCAATATGCTGTATGCACTCATGAAAAACGCGCCTTAAGGCGCGTTGTCTAAATTGAAATTTATCTGTCAGTTACTATAGCTTAAATTTGATGCCGAACCTTTCTTGATGAGAGTTATCTGGTAGTTAACCTCATTTACTACCTTCTGCTCAGCTTTACCTAAAGTTTTTGAACAAATTACCTTGCCACAATCAAATATGAATTCACAGCTATAACCGGTAATACGGAAGGAGCCTTTAAAAAAGGACTTAACGTATTTGGCAATACGTCTTGCCGAATATTCAGTAAAAACACGCATTTTTTTGTCCTTAACGTTGTGAAGAATATAAGTTATTGTTATGTCTTTATATTACCCTCTATATGTAAAATTTATGTGATAAAGTGATTAAGTTTTTCAAGATCAACAAGATAATTTTCTAAAGTGTGAAGAGCATCGAAAAATTATTATTATCTATCAGAGCATATAGTTAATACTAATAATAATCTAATTTTGCAGATATCAATGATATTTAGAAAAAGCAATATAATAAAAAATCAAAAAATATAAATTTAAAAAAATAGAATTTAGACACTTTCTTTTTAAATAAATTAATAAAATACATCTTTTTAAATAGTGACAAAATATAAATTCATTTATATAATTTAAAAAGTTAAATATTTCCTTTTTGCATTTGATATATAACGATTACACAATTGTTAATATTTAATTGCTTTCATTATTAAGAGGATTTAAATGGATATTAAAGATTTAAGCAGCATTCGTTTTCTAAAGGCAGAATTTCCTGATATTACCGTAACTCAAATAGATAATATTATTGATGCCTTTCAGCGTTTAAAAGATAAAGTTATTGCAAATGAGGAAGCAAAAAAGGCTCAAAAAAAGGAATTGCTTGTGGCTGTTGCTGAATTAGATAAGAGTCTTGCCAAGATTGGTTGCACCTTCGATGATGTAGTGAAGGTAAAAAATGGCGGTGAAGATGCACTTAATGAAAAGAAGGCTATTCCTCCTAAGTATGCTTATCCTGATGAAAATGGCGAACAATGCACTTGGACTGGCCGTGGCAGAACTCCGGTAGCCTTTGCTAAGCTATTAGCATCTGGAAGAAGTGCTGAAGAGTTCTTAATTCCTGAGGCAAAAGAATAGTCTTATCTTAAGAAACTATTATCAGATTTTAATTTAAGGGGACGTAATTTACGTCCCTTTTAAATTAAAGCTTACCAAACTTAATATATATTAAGCACCGGCAATTTCATTATTAATAGATTCTAGTGCGGCAACAGGATCAGTAGATTGAGTTACCGGACGGCCAATTACCAGATAATCAGCACCAACTCTAATAGCCTCAGATGGGGTCATAACACGCTTTTGATCGCCTAAGGCAGCAGTTGCCGGACGGATCCCTGGGGTTACACACATAAAATCCTTACCGCAAATGCTCTTGATGGCCTCTACCTCTCGAGCAGATGAAACCACACCATCAAGTCCGCTGTCATGGGCAAGGGCTGCAAGACGTTTAACCTGTTCAATAGGCTCAAGATCAAGACCAATACCACCTAATTGAGCTCTATCCATTGAGGTTAGAACAGTTACAGCAATGAGCTTTGGACGGTGCTCAAATTTTGCTAAGGCCTCAGCTGCAGCCTTCATCATTACCGCGCCGCCTGAGGCGTGAACATTCACAAGCCAGACACCAAGACGGGCGGCAGCCTCACAGGCACGGGATACGGTATTAGGAATATCATGGAATTTTAAATCCAAAAATACGCCAAACCCCTGATCGCAGAGAGTACGGACAAAGTCAGGACCTGCAGTTGTAAAAAGCTCATTACCTACCTTAAGCTTGCAGCAGTCAGGGGATACTTTCTTAACAAAAGAAAGCGCCTCATCGGCGCTATTGTAATCAAGAGCAACGATCACCTTAGGATCAGTCATAATTAATCTCCGTCAATACCGGACTTAGGCTTTAAAGTTTCCCAGCGACGACAGGATGGACACTGCCAAAACATCATCGAGGATTCAAAGCCACATTTACGGCAAACAAATCTAGGGCTTTGTATAATCTGCGCATCAATCAATGATTTAAGTTGCATCAGCGCACCATTCTCAGTAGCATCGATATGATGACAACGAAGCTCCATAAGAGCTGAAAAAAGCAGTAAATTAGGCTTGTCATGAAGAAAGTTTAAAAGCATAGCTTCAGCATCGTCAGCACCAGATCCTAACTCTACCGTGCGCACCAATTCAGCCATGGCTGAGGCAGAATTTGTACGATGAACCAAATCCTCAAGTGCAAAGCGGAAATTGGGATCAGCTTTATTTGCAAAGCAGCGCTTAAGATAATCAAGACACAGTAAGCCACTGCTAGGATCCTGAGTATAGGCCTCTTTAATGAAAACCACGGCATCAGTAAAGCGATTGCGACGGATCATGGTATCAGCAAGGTTAAGTCGCGCACGTACACTGTGATGATCTGCATCTAAGGCCTTTTTAAAATATTCTTCGGCCTTATCTGTGTCTCCTGATGTGCTCTCACGAGTACCAAGCTCGCACCAATAATCGCCAAGCCTTGCGGCAATATCAGCCCCTAGCTCATCCATAAATTGAGTTGCAATATCAATTGCCGCCTTATAATCGCCCTCGCGCTCATAGACCCTCAATAATAATCTGGCACTCTCTGAGCGCTGACGCGGAATTGAAATAAGCTGTAATAAAAGCTCTTCTGCACGATTAAAGACACCTGCAGTTAGAAAATCCTTGGCAAGTTCCAAACTTGCAAGCTCTCTTTCGGCCTCATCTAACGAGGTATCCGCGGTCATCTTTTCGTGCAGTGCAATAGCCTTATCCGACTCACCGCGCTGACGTAGCAGGTTACCTAGAGCAAGTCTTGTTTCAAAGGTAGGATCGGAGCTGTTTAAGTAATCAATAAACTTATCAACAGCCTTTTCCTGATTATTTGAGAAGAGATACTCAACCCCTCTTAAATAGGTTGAGTTGTGAGATGACTTTGAATTGAGCTTTTTAGAACGCACCGAGGCACGTCCCATATAGTAACCATAGGCAGCAGCAAGCGGCAGTAATAAAAATAAAAGCTCAAACATATAAACTTAGTTTTGAGTTGATGCCTGAGTGTTCTCAAGCTCTTTTACCGTACGTTTAAGCTCTGATTTTGCAGCTCTTGCCTGTCTCCAATATTTAAAGCTCAGGAAGAAAGAAATATATAAACCGAGGATTAACCCAAATACCACTCCGCAAGTAAGTACTGTACCAAGGGTAACATCCATTTTAACCACAAGAAAATCGAAGGTTACAACTGCATCGTTCGCAGCACCTAATGCAAGACCGACACCAAACAGCACCAATAGCAACAGGCCGTAGATCCATCTTTTTAGCATGTAACAACTCCGATTTCACAGTAGATCAGAAACTTATAGCTCTGATCTTAACACACGCGGTCAAACTTTCACCGCCTATTTCATCAATTACACGGAGCTCTTAGATGAAGCAGGAAAATCTACACGCTCACGTAACTCAACACCAGGCTTAAAGTGTACAACACGACGACGGCTTAAAGAAACCTGCTCACCGGTTTTAGGATTATGCGCAATGCGCGGTTCACGTACACGGATCTCAAAACTACCAAAGCCACGGATCTCTATTCTCTCTCCACAGGAAAGAGTATCAATCATGATCTCAAAAATTTCTCTGACAGCGCTATCAATCAGCTTTGGATTGGTATGAGAGAATTTGTGCGCCAGACGGTCAATAAGATCAGCTCGTGTCATAAAGCAAAGCTCCCTATATGCCACATAATTATAACTTACACGCCCTTCTTCTAATTCTAATAAAGTATAAACACAACAAGACTACTACCTTATTTACTGTTTATAAACTTAAGTAGTTGTCTTAAAGTAGGACGTAACTTACATTTGCATTGATTTTAAGCAACTTTTCACAAAACTGACAAGACTTGTAATCTAAAATGTGCGTTAACGCTAGATTTTAGAGCTTAAGTGACAGTATTCGTCCTGTCAATTTGACTAAATCCTGGGATAAAGAGCCATGAGCGACATAAAAAATAGAAATATAAAGGCCTTAGATAAATTTGATCCGCTATTTTGCAAAGAGCTTTTATCCCATGAACAAGATAGCCTTCATGACTATCAGTTAATTGAAGGACAGGATGTAACTTTAGCAGTAGATGGAATACAACTGACATCAAGACATGCTCGCCAAAGCACTACCTGCTATAAATGCCGTGATCTTGATTATCAGCAGGATATTCATGTATTCGGTCTAGGGCTTGGAGATGAAATCAGATTTATACAAAAAGAACTTAAAAGACTAAATAAAATTAATACCAAAATAATCGTACATATTCTCTGCCCTGGTATTTTCTGCGCCCTACTTGATATTGATGATGAGCTTTTTACCCTGTTTAACGGGAAGATTATCTTCACCTTAGATGATTTTATTGGGGAAATACCTAAGAACAATATAATTTCAATTAATGAGCTGCGTATGGAGAGCAATTTTCATAATGCACTTAAACTAAAACTCATTAATTATCTTGAAAAAGAATATGCCCAAGCGCTATTTGAACGCACTGGTGGCGTTGCTATTAAAAGGCAATTAGAGCAAAACTCCGCGCTTTTAAAAAATGAAAATCCATTAAAAATAGATAATCTCCCTAAGATAAAAAAAGCCTTAATTCTTGCATCAGGCCCATCTCTTAGTGAAAATCTAAAAAAAATAAAGCAGAGAATTTTAGAAGGCTTTACCTTAATTGCAGCCGATACTGCCCTTGGATTTTTAGAGGATCATAATATCTATCCTCACTATATTGTTACCATCGATGCGCATGTAGGTAAATTTGCTGGAATAAAATTTCTTAAAAATAAAAATAATTATAAGAGCACTGTTTTAATTTACGCTCCATGGTCTGACAGCAGATTCTGGCTTGATTATCCAGGACAGAGATTTTACCTATCATCTCCGCGTGCAAAGAAAATATTACCTTTTTTAAATAAAACCAAGGCTGATAGCTTATGGTATTCAGGATCAGTTGCACACGCACAGATTTCACTTGCTATATCCACCGGCGCCCAAATAGTTGAGCTTCTCGGGGTTGATCTTGCTTTTGATAACGGATACTCGCATGCAGGGCTAAAACTTGCAGAGGATCCCTATCTTGGCAAAATCCACGATACCAATCTTATTGAAACACTATGTAACGATGGACAAATGCGTGCTACACAAAAGAGCTTTACCGTTTATAAGGAAGATCTAGAAAGCTATATTGCAGCCCATCCTGATATAGAATTTAGAACTTTGTCCGTAAAAGCAGCTGTAATACGCGGCTGTAAATATTGTGATCATAAGGACATAATGGACAGATAAAAGGAGTAATAGAAGGCAATCTTCTGAGTCTCACTGTATAAAAATCTACAGGCGTGGTTTAATATCGCAATTGCATAAGTTTTTGCTATGTAATGTCTAAACCATGAATGCATGCAAGGCAAGCTTGATATACTACCTTATGACCGTTGCTTGAGAATGAGGGTAAAGCTTCCAAAGCAGGTGAATGATCTCAATTATCGAGTACGGATCAATTTCTTTGCTTTGGCACTCATGACTAAAGAATGTCTCATATCAGGCACGGTCACTACGAACAGCATTTTCCCAAGCATTTTTAAGTAACCGCATTGATATCCTAGGCTCGTCCTTGCTACAAGGGATAACATCAAAAACATGAATAAAATTTAGATTAGGAAATCAGCGTCTTACGATACTTCAAAAAAATTGACTTTCATCTATCCAAGATACAAAAATCCCAGGACATGCCTGGGATTTTATATTTTTTTAAAGACCTACTAAATTAGTCTTTCTTACCAGCAGCAGCGAAAGCTGCAGCCATAGCGGTAGTAGTAGGCTCTGAAGACTGCTGATTGTTGAGAGACTCAATAGCTTCCTTCTCCTCAGCCTCATCCTTAGCACGGATAGACAGAGAGATCTGGTGGGTCTTACGATCAACATTCATGAACTTAGCCTCAACAGCATCACCAACCTTCAATACGGTGGTAACGTCGTCAACGCGATCACGTGAAACATCAGAAGCGCGGATGTAGCCAACGATGCCATCAGCTAAGGTAATGGTAGCACCACGTGCGTCAACCTCAGCAACAGTACCATTAACGATTGAGCCCTTCTTGTGCTCTGCGCAGTACTCAGCGAAAGGATCAGAAGAGATCTGCTTTAAGCCTAAGGAGATACGCTCACGCTCAGGGTCTACCTGGAGAACAACAGCAGTTAACTCATCACCCTTCTGGAAGTTACGGACAGCTTCCTCACCGTTCTGCTGCCAAGAAATGTCAGAGAGGTGAACCAAACCATCAATACCACCATCCAAGCCGATGAAGATACCGAAATCAGTAATTGACTTAACCTTACCGGTAACCTTTTCACCCTTAGAGTGCTTCTCAGCAAACTCAATCCAAGGGTTAACACGGCACTGCTTGAGGCCTAAGGAGATACGGCGACGATCCTCGTCGATGTCCAAAACCTTAACCTTAACAGTTTCGCCAACAGAAACAACCTTTGAAGGAGGAATGTTCTTGTTGGTCCAATCCATCTCAGAGATGTGAACCAAGCCCTCAACACCGTCGGCGATCTCAACGAAGCAGCCGTAATCAGTGATGTTGGTAACCTTACCTTCAATGTCTGCACCCTTAGGGAAGCGACCTGCAACATCAGCCCAAGGATCAGCACCAAGCTGCTTGAGGCCTAAAGAAACACGCTGACGCTCGCGGTCGAACTTGAGAACCTTAACGTCAATTTCCTGACCGACAGAAACGATCTCAGAAGGATGCTTAACACGCTTCCAAGCCATATCGGTGATGTGGAGCAAGCCGTCTACGCCGCCCAAATCAACGAATGCACCGTAATCGGTAAGATTCTTAACGATGCCCTTAACTTCCTGACCTTCTGCCAAGGTAGAAAGAACCTTCTCACGATCGGTAGAATGCTCAGCTTCGATAACAGCACGACGGGAAACAACAACATTGTTACGCTTCTGATCAAGCTTGATGACCTTGAACTGAAGTTCCTTGCCCTCAAGAGGAGTGGTGTCACGAACAGGACGAGTGTCGACCAAAGAGCCAGGGAGGAAGGCACGAATGCCACCCAACTGAACAGTGAAGCCGCCCTTAACCTTACCATCGATAACGCCGGTAACGATTTCCTTGCTGTTGAAGGCATCTTCAAGCTTCTTCCAAGCTTCGTTACGCTTAGCCTTCTCACGAGAAAGGATGGTAGCACCGTCGCCAGACTCAACGGACTCTAAAGCTACGTCAACTTCGTCGCCAACGTTAACTTCGAGCTGGCCCTGTGCATTCTTGAACTGATCGTCAGAAATGTAGGACTCAGACTTAAGGCCAGCATCAACAACGACAAAGCCGTTCTCGATAGCAACAACTTTGGCCTTGACCATCTCACCAGGACGGGTCTCGGTATTCTTTAAGGACTCTTCAAAAAGTTCTGCAAATGATTCCATTTAAGGTATATCTCATAGTTCCCTTTCGCATCATGCTACGGGGTGTTGTTTAAATACGAACGCTTCCTTGCATTCGCTCTGGCCACATGGCCGAATCTATAAAGCGACTTTTTCTCTGATAATCTCCATTGCCTTCTGATAGACAGCGGCAATATCCATATCAGATGAATCAATAACAACAGCATCGGCAGCAGGCTTCAATGGAGCCACTGGGCGATTTCTGTCACGATCATCGCGCTCTTTGATCTCACGCAGAATTTCGTTATAGTCAGCACTCTTGCCTACAGCCATCAGCTGCTTGACACGGCGCTGTGCACGAACCTCTGCATCAGCATCTAGAAAAATTTTTACTTGGGCATCTGGGAACACTACAGTACCCATATCACGACCGTCAGCTACAAGACCTGGATCTTGTCTAAAATCACGCTGGCGCTGTAATAATGCCTGACGCACAGAGGGAAATTGAGCAACCTTGCTAGCATTCACTCCGGCCTCTTCAGTACGGATAGCGGAGGATACATCCTCGCCATTTAACATCACATGCACACCGTCACCCTCGACCTCAAAGCTTAGGTTCATAACCTCTGCTTCACGGCATAAGGATTCCTCATCAAAAAGTGCCAATCCAGCCTTGCGTGCTGCATAAGCAAGCACACGATAGATTGCACCAGAATCGAGAAGACCGAAGTTAAGACCAGATGCCAGACGACGGGTTAATTCACCTTTTCCTGCACCACCTGGGCCGTCAACTGCGATTACGATAGCTTTACTCATGATGTTTCCTTACAAATTCGCGGCATTATATCAAGAAATACGCACAAATTGGCATTAAAGTGCAAAAAAATCAGCTTTTATCTTTTTTAATGAATAATGTATATAAGATTTTATTAGACAGAGGATCTCAACTTGAGCTTTTGATAAAAAATAGCTCTGCTTTTCAACACAAAATGGTAGCTAACGCATCTTTAAACTTCTTTGAGATTATTGAAATGGGGATACGCTCCTGCTCAAGGCGCAGCTTTTTATACAAAAGCTCCTGATATAAAGCTTCCTCCTGATTGTTTAATGCCTGTAGCTGTGTTTGCTTTTTATCCTCAGTAGGATCCAAAACGGCCATTTCAAAATAGTCGCGCAGAACCTCTACATCCATCATGATAGTTCTAGCCTTTGGAGCTATCGCTCTAAGCTCCGATACTATCAATAAGCCATGCGCATCCAGATCTCCCATATATAAAAGAGGAACATCTTTTATCCAGGAGATACTCTTTAAAGCCGCAACATCACGTCCCAATCCCAAAATTATCGGAATATCATCAGGTACATCTACTGACATCCCGGTTGCAATATTCTCAATTACTATCAGGGCTCGTGGACTCTTTCTGCTCATTACGCAGGCAGGTAACATCACCAGCTCATCAGGATTTAAAGATGGCGCAAAGTAAGTAGCATGGCGTACGCGCATGAGAGTTGGCATTTGCTTAAAATTCCACCTCGCAAGGATACTGTCTGTACTTATATCTTCCTTTAGACATTTGGATAAAACCTGTGCTGTCATAGCTTTATGCCTTTCAAACCACTTGGTATCAAGGCCTAATACCGGGATTTCGCGGATATAACAGTCAGCATTAGGATGGGCTAATAAAAATTCAACCAAGGCACACAATTTGAAGGCATCAGAGCGCGCGTCTTTTCCTGTAATCAAAGAAAAATCTGATGCTAAAACCTCACAGATTGCATCCTTATACGGGCTTTCAATCTTCGTTAAAATCTCAACTGCCTCCAAGAAGGCGCTGTATGTACAAGGAAGAGTATTAGATGCCAAAAATAAAGCTTTGGTACTTTTAATTAACAA
>CAVJLP010000067.1:5149-12508 GCA_963650525.1 Firmicutes bacterium CAG:534 | reverse complement strand
GCCGCCCATCATTGAACAGATTACAAAAAACAGCAATGTGGACGATGACAAAGCAATTTCCCGCTTTTATCAGTCTAAGCTCTATCAGGAGCTTTCGGATGAAAAATCAAAGTTGTGGCATTACAGTCCGATGACACTATATACCATGTATCAAGATGAGCTTCTGACAGGATCCTATGATTACCCGGAGGAGGCGTGAAAGATGAGCAAAGAATCTAATTTTTTGATTTACTGCATGGAACGATACCGCTATTTCAAGGGATTGACCGGTTCTGACGTGGCAAAGACATTTGATCGTTATGACATCTATGGGTATATCACCAAATATTTTGAATCACTGCATACAATGGGAGATCATTACATTGTGCAGGATATTGATGATTATATAAGCAGTATTGCGGGAAGCCGTCGTGCCAAGGTATTACTGCCTGTAGAAAATTCCCCACATGACGAAAATGAAGTGAAAGAAAAATGATATGGTAGAATTGAACCTGAAATAAATTATCTTGAATTCTACCACTTAAGTTATGAAACCAATTTAGGACTACTCTAGTAAAAAAATTCCTTAGCTAACAATAAATTATTACAGCATAAAAATCTTTTTACACGTATTCATAATATATGATATTATTATGTCTACACATAGAAGACACCCATCATGGCAATCAGCTATCAGAAACATGGCAATTTGGTTTATGGCACCGTATGCTCAGTAAGACGCGAGGGCAAAAAGGTAATTAAGGAATATGGTGAGCAATTAGGTAGATTGGTAGATAAGGAGCGTCTAGTATTCTTTAGTAAAAAACATGGTGCTCTTTTTCAATACGATGAAAAAACTGGTAAACATTTACCACCTCCAGATGATGTAAAGGTTCCTGAGCGTAAGAGCAGATTAAAGGTGCCATCAAGACCGGTATCCTTAAGCTTTGGGGCGGTTTATCTTTTAGACAGCTTCATGAAAAAGCGTGGTCTTTATGATGTATTTGACAATGCCTTTGCCGATAAAAGCGATCCTCTTAAGGCTATGATTTGCTTTTATATCTTGAGCTCTTTAAGTAACAGACATGCCGACGATTGGTTGCAGGGAAACATTGGCTCTAAGCTCTTTCCTAAAGCATCCTTATCAAGTCCACAGGTAAGCTCTTTTCTTGAATACATTGGAGATTTTAGTCGTAAGCATCTCTTTTTGGTCTCATACCTTGATTGGTTTAAAAAGCATTGTCCTGATGATAATGTCGGCAATATTCTTATCGATAGCACCGGCCTTCCTAACAGTGTTCATTTCCATTTAACCGCTATTAGTAACCACAATGGTGATATCAATGAAGAGGTGCGCCTTATTTATGTGGTACAACAATCCACAGGCTTACCAATTTACTTCCGTGCAATTCCTGGAAATATCGTCGATATAACAACCATTGAGCGAGTAGTTGCAGAGCTTCAGGCTTTAGGTTTTGAGATCACCTGTACCATTGCCGATGCCGGTTATTACTCTGATACCAATATCACTAGCCTAAATAACGACAAAATAGCTTTCCTATTGAGGATCCAGCCTAATCGTAATCTATACAAGAACATTGTTGAGACACACCTTCCTACCATCAAAGAAGAAGGAGTCTTAGTTAAGCAAAACAACCGCTTAGTTAGAGTGAAACGTGTCCCTTGCAAACTTTGTGAAAAGCGAAATCACAAAGGAGAAATTATTGAGACCGGCTTTGACGGCTATGCCTATCTTTGTGTTGACGAGCAACGTAAAGCCTTTGAGATGTATAAGCTTGGGGAGAAAGTTGCAAACAATCGTCTACCCATTGATAAGTATGATGAAGAGCAAGAAGATCTCGGTGTGTTCATGCTCATTTCTTCAAAATGCATCGATCCCAAAGAGGTGCTGGCCATTTACTACACCAGACAGCAAATTGAACATACCTATGATCTCGGTAAAAATTACGCAGGCATTCTCCCGTTAAATATCCAAAAGGAAGAAGCCTTTAACGGTCACATGATGTTAACCTTTATCGCCACCATAGTGGTAAAAATGCTACAGAATGAATTGAAAGCGAACAACGTCCCAATCAAGGCATTATTTGAGATCTTAGACCACCATAACTGTGTAAAATACGGAGAGAAGTTCATTACCTGTGAGCCTAATAAAAAGGCACGTGCTGCCTACGATACTCTGGGTATTGAATATCCGATCTCTGTATGCATAAAATAAGTGTTAGAGATCAAACTATATCACAAGTTAAGCTCCCCGAAAGACAGGGATGCTTACAAAGATAATTCGTTGTATAACAATAAGTTATAATTTCTTATTACATTTGCTTACAAAAAAGCCAATGTTAATGAATACTCCCCATTCATACATTCCATGAAAGATTGCAAAATCATAATTCCGCAATAAGGTGTAAGTGCACACTTTCTCGGAATAGCAGAATCTGGAAACTATTTTTTGTCTCAAATACTATATAATATTTGAGACAAAACAAGGAGTTGATCTATTGCAGAAGGATAGCATTACCACTCAAATTTATGAGCGAATCAAAGATGTTGGCCATGATAAAGTCTACATTGTCGGCGATTTTCTGGATTTGGGTGAATATCATGCAGTACGCAAGGCTCTGTTGCGTTTAGTTGAAGCCGGAAAAATTCATAAAATCATGAGGGGAGTCTACTATTACCCGCGATATAGTGAATTGATTGAGGAATACGAAGCACCGTCACCGGGCAAGGTTGCAGATACATTGGCGAGAAAGTTTAGTTGGACGATTGCCCCATGTGCAGATACTGCACTTAATCAGCTTGGTTTGTCTACACAGGTTCCATCTAAATGGAGTTATATCAGTGATGGCCCTTATCATGAGTTTAAAATCGGAGCCTTCACGATAGAGTTCAGGCACAGAAACAACCGTGAGATATCAGAGCTCTCCAGACAAACAGCTACTGTTATCCAGGCCTTGAAGACCATCGGCAAGAATAATGTCACCGATGTTGAAATGGACATCATCAGAGGACGGCTTTCGGATGATAATAAGGCTACGATGCTGAAAGAGGCTCAGTATATTACTGTGTGGGTATATGACTTAATCAAAAAGATATGTGAGTAAATGAAGGTGTGGATGACTAAACCAGTTGATAAAGTAGCCGACGGAACAACATCGGATCTGCTCAGAAAAAATTCTTAGAAAATGGCCTGCACGAGACCATAGTGTAAGCTCTCTAACCCCTTAATGCGTCAAATTTTTTTGATCGACAATAATATATTGTATGGGCCTAGGAAAACAGACATCAGGAAAAATCTTTATGGAAAGCGCAGATCCCTTAGCTTGGACAGAATTCTACTCAGAGCTTGCAGATAAGCTTCTCCCGTTTAAAAATGACCGCAAGACATTAATCAGTAAAATTCTTGATGTCTTCAAATACTCAAATCAAAAACTTCCTAAGCTTGAAGCTGACAATAACATTATCGACATCGATCCTTTTACGATTTTTGGCTTATTTAACAAACATATATCAGATACAAACCGCATTTCATTAATTGAAGCTTTTGCTCATGAATTTGATGTTCATGCAAAGATCCCAACAATCTTTGAAGGAATTCCCGCGCTCAATAATCTAAATGCCACCTTCTACGCATTTAAGGGAGAACGTCAAATTGATGATATTGATAATTTCTGGGACCTTTTTGAAGCTGCTTTAAGCTTTGCCGATCGTAACAGCCTAGATAGTCGCGAAAGGTTCATAAAATGCTACGATAAAGTACGAGATCAACGTTCTATTGCTTGGAAAGTAACTCTTGGGTTGTTTTACATACGTCCCTTTACATTTATCAGTCTGGACTCAAGAAACCGCTGGTTTATGCGTCTTCCAGAGAATATGCCTGCCGACTTTATTGTTAACACCACCAAACTTGATGAACAGCTCCCTTACGGTAAAGACTATTTAAAGATAATAGAAGACTGCACTCGTGCTTTTCAAACAGGAAAGTACAGCTATAAAAACTTTCCTGAGTTATCTGTTGCAGCATGGGTTGAATCAGAAAGAGTAAACCAGGAAAAGCTAAAAAAGGAAACTTCAAAGAGTGATACCAACTCTTATACCAAATGGTATAAGCCGCTTATTGAGGCATTACGAGATCTGGGAGGAGCTGCAACACCTGATGATGCCCGTAGCAAAATAATTGAAACTGAACACCTATCTGAAGAAGAACTTAATGCCAAACGAGGAAAAAGCCAAGTAAATAAATTTTCAAATGAAGTCGCTTTTGCAATAAGTGATCTGGTACTTGCAGGATATCTCGATAACAGTGAGCATGGTATCTGGGCTTTAACTAATGCTGGGAAAACAATAGAGCTTACCGAAGATATTATTTCTGAAATATTACATATTAGAAATAATCTTAGCAAAAAAATAGAATTAGATGAGGATAAGACTGTTCACTATTGGCTTTACTCACCAGGTCCTGCCGCTTCCAAATGGAATGAGTGTTATCAGAATGGTTATATGCTTTTAGGCTTTGGTGACATCGGTGATTTCAAGGCTTTTAGCTCTAAAGATGAAATTAAGGAACAGCTTAAGAAAACCTATGGTGATGATCGCTCCTATAAAAATGCAGCTCATGCTATCTGGCAATTTACTAACGAAATGAAGACTGGTGACATCATTTATGTCAAAAGAGGCGTAAGTGAAATTATAGGTCAGGGCGAGGTGGTATCTGATTATGAATACATTTCCAAACTCAAGGACGACTACCAAAATGTTCGCAAAGTTAAATGGAATATACAAGGCAATTGGGAGTCTCCGCAAAAATCACCAGTTAAGACGCTCACAGACATAACATCTGATGTAAATCTAGTTGAACAGCTACAAAATCTAATCCCTCAAAAAAATGCGGATGATGATGTAGGCGAAGATGATATTGAACCCAAATACACATCTTATACCAAGGATGATTTTCTTAAAGATGTCTATATAACAGCTGATAGCTACCAGCGTCTTGTGAATCTTCTTGAGGTAAAGAAAAACGTGATCCTGCAGGGGGCCCCTGGTGTTGGTAAGACCTTTATTGCAAAGCGCTTGGCGTACTCCATGATGAAAGTTATAGATAGTAGCCGTGTACAAATGGTGCAGTTCCATCAAAGCTACTCATACGAAGACTTCATTATGGGCTACAGACCAACAGAAAAAGGCTTTGAGCTTAAGAAGGGCGTTTTTTATAACTTCTGTAAAAAAGCAGAGATCGACAGCGATCAAAAGTACTTCTTCATTATAGATGAAATCAACCGCGGCAATTTAAGCAAGATCTTCGGTGAGCTATTCATGCTCATCGAAACAGATAAACGCGGTCAGGCTTTGCAGTTGCTTTACTCTGACGAGCTTTTCAAAGTACCTGAAAATGTTTATATCATTGGCATGATGAACACTGCCGACAGAAGCCTTGCAATGCTTGATTATGCCTTAAGACGACGTTTTGCCTTCTTTGAGATAGCACCGGGCTTTGACTCTGAGGGATTTTTGCAATACAGCAACGGACTGGATAATGAAAAGTTCAATAAGCTAAGGAGCGTGGTGATTAACCTCAACGAGGCTATTGCAGATGACAAGGAGCTGGGAGCAGGTTTTTGCATAGGCCACAGTTATTTCTGCAATCTAACTGCTGATAAAGTCACCACAGAAAGACTGTCAGCAATAGTTGAATATGAACTAATTCCCTTGCTAAGGGAATACTGGTTTGATGAGCCAGAGCTTGTAAGACAGTGGAGTGAGAATCTTAGGAGAGCAATTTCTTGATCCCCGTAAAGAATATCTATTACATGCTCTCCTATGCCTTCTCAGTTCTTCAGGAAAAGGGCTATAGAAGGCTTGCCACTGAAGAGTTTTCAAATATTGCCGACTTAATGGCTGCAATACTAGCAAAGGGGATAAGCATACAGCTAAAGCGGGGATTGCTTAAAGAATACCTGCCACAAAACGAAGATCTGTCCTGTCCAAAGGGCAAGCTCAATATTGCTGAATCTATAAAGCGTCAAACCTTTTTACAAAGGAAGATCAATTGCAGCTTTGATGAGTTCTCAGTAAACGCAACTTTAAATAGGATCATCAAAAGCACCGTTTTATTGCTGTTAAAGAGTGATATTTCAAAAGCAAGGTCAAAGCAATTGCGCAAGCTCATGGTGTTCTTTAAAGAAATTTCACCGATAGAATTATCAGCAATTGACTGGAAGCTCCATTACAACCGCAACAATCAAAGTTATCAAATGCTGATTTCAATTTGCTATTTGGTTGTAATGGGACTTTTGCATACAAAGCAAGATGGTCATACCAAGTTAATGGATTTTCTTGATGAACAAAGAATGTGCCGCTTGTATGAAAAATTTATCCTGAATTACTACGCCAAAGAATGGCAAGAAGTAGTTAGAGCTAAAGCCTCCCAGATCTCCTGGGCTGTAGACGATGGCTATAACGATCTACTCCCTGTAATGCAAAGTGACATCATGCTATCTAAAGAGGCTGATGTCCTTATCATCGATGCTAAGTATTACGCGCACACGCTACAGGATCGCTTTGACAGGCATTCTATTCACTCATCTAACATTTACCAGATATTTACCTACGTAAAAAATAAAGAGCAGGAGCTTAAAAATACACCTCATAGGGTGTCTGGTATGTTGCTTTATGCAAGAACTGATGAACAGCTCCAGCCTGACAACGAATACGTCCTAAGTGGCAATAAAGTAAGCGTGAAAACCTTAAACCTCAATACCAGTTTTGATGCCATCAAGAAATCTCTTGATGAAATCGTCATGATGCATTTTCAAGTATCAAAACCGTTGATGTGCTAGGACATCACGTTGTTCTTTGTTTTTTCTAGAAATTGCGATCAATGGGACTTCATTTCAAACGAATTTAGTTGTAAATTCTAGGATCAGTACAAATAGGCATGCTACATCTTAAAATTAGATGACAAAATAATAATTTTCCGCAGTGTTTGTGGGTGCATAGACATAAATGGATAACTTCAAATTTCTTGAAACCAAGTATCCTTCACTTTACTTGCTTGGCAGCCGAGCTGAGCAATTCGTAGATGAAGATCCTAATTTATCCATGATTAAAGCCGGCATGCTTGCCGAAAACCTTGTTAAGCTTATTTTCAGAGCTAACAGAATTCAAGAGCCTCAGGGGCAGGAAAATACAGCCTTAGAGCGCATCAAAATCCTAACTCGTGAAGGCTTCCTCCCAGATGGCATCAAAAATCTGCTGCACTCAATAAGAAAAGTCCGTAACAATGCTGTACACAATGGCCTGTCAGATGGAAAAGTAGCTAGCATCGTTGTGAAAATGGCCTTTTCGGTTGCTCAATGG
>CAVJLP010000067.1:2361-5139 GCA_963650525.1 Firmicutes bacterium CAG:534 | reverse complement strand
GACAGATAGCAACACTGCTCCTAAATTGCAATCTTCATCGCAGAAAACAGCTATTGCATCCTCTTTGGAAAAAGGCACTGCAGAAAATAACACATCATCTGCAAAAACTTCTATTCCCAAGCTTCATCTAAACAAGGGCAAAGCCAATACAGGCTCCAAAACATCCGAGACACAGATAAGACCTGAAGATGATGAAGAAAAGCTGATAAAAGCTGACGAAAAGAGTATTTCAGAGCAAAAATGCGATGCTAAAGAAATCAAAGAACGCTCTATACGTTTTGAAAATCAGCGTCCCCACAGCGAGGCGGAAACTCGTGAGCTAATTGATGAGCAGTTAAGATCGGTTGGCTGGGAAGTAGATACCCAGAACATAACCTATCAGGCAGGATGCAGACCACAAAAGGGACGTAATTTAGCTATTGCTGAATGGCCGACTAAGCCTGTTGCCGGAAGGACTGCGCAATGCCGTGTGGACTATGCCTTATTTATTGGTTTAAGGTTGGTTGGCTTTATTGAAGCTAAAGCTATGCATAAGGATGTAGCTAGCGTCATCGATACCCAGGCTAAATCCTATGCAAGCAGTATCACTGATGAAGACTATAAAGCAGGCTATATCAAAGATGAATGTGGCCAATATGGAGTTCCTTTCATCTTTGCAACTAACGGCAGACCTTATCTTGAGCAAATCAAGGAAAAGTCAGGGATCTGGTTTTGTGATTTAAGAGCTGACACTAATATTCCTAAAGCGCTGCAGGGATGGATGAGTCCTCAGGGCCTTGAAGATTTATTAAGCAAGAATGAAAAAGAGGCCGCATTCAATTTAAAAGGCAGTCCTCTTGATAAGCTCATGGATCATGATGGCCTCGCTCTTCGTAACTACCAGATCGATGCCATCTTAGCTGTCGAGAAAGCCATTTTAGCAGGACAGGAAAACATCCTAGTTGCCATGGCAACAGGAACTGGTAAAACCAGAACCATTTTGGGACTTATCTATCGCCTTCTTGAAAGCAAGGTCGTTAAGCGTGTTCTGTATTTAGTTGATAGAAATGCTCTTGGTGAGCAAACATCAGATGTCTTTAAATATGTAAAACTAAGCGACAATCTCTCCTTAGATCAGATGTATGACATCAAAGGACTGTCTGATGTAACCATTGAAAAAGATACACGCCTACAGATAGCCACGGTACAGAGCATGGTCAAACGCGTGCTGTATTTTGGAGAATCTGCAAGTACTGAACAATGCAATGCGCAAATGCCTGGTGTAAACGATTATGATTTAATTGTAATTGACGAAGCTCACCGCGGCTACATCCTTGATCAAGAGCTTACCGATGATGAGATGCTCTATCGTGACCAAGCAGATTTTCAAAGCAAATATCGTAAAGTCTTAGACTATTTTACGGGCATTAAAGTAGGTATTACGGCTACACCTGCTGCGCACACTGTACAGATTTTTGGTGAGCCCGTATTTTCTTATTCATATCGTCAGGCGGTACTTGATGGTTACCTCGTTGATCAAGATGCTCCGCATATTATCGAAACAGAGCTTAGTAAGAATGGCATTAAATTCAATAAGGGTGATGAGCTTGAGGTTTTGGTAGATAGTGAACTCAATGAGACTAAGCTTTTTAAATTAGAAGATGAGCTTGATTTTGATGTAAAGGACTTTAATACCAAAGTTATCACAGAAAGCTTTAACCGCGCAGTTTTAAAAGAGGTAGAAAGATACATCGATCCCTCATCACCTGAGATCTCCGGAAAAACGCTTATATTTGCAGCCACAGATTTACATGCAGATATGATTGTGAATATCCTAAGAGATCATTACAAGGATTCAAATCTTAAAAACGATGCCATTGTTAAAATCACCGGTAAAGCAGGGGACGGTGATCAAAAACGTATAAAAGAGCTTATTCGCAGGTTTAAAAATGAGAACTTCCCAAGTGTGGTAGTTACGGTAGATCTCTTAACTACAGGCATCGATATTCCGCAGATCACGTCGCTCATTTTCTTACGTCGCGTCAAATCACGAATTCTTTATGAGCAGATGTTAGGCCGTGCCACCAGATTATGTCCTGCAATTAAAAAGGATCACTTTGATATCTTTGATGCAGTTGGTGTCTGCGAGGCCATGAAGAGTGCTACTGCCATGAAAAGCGTGGTGCAAAATCCTAAGCAAAGCTTTGATGATGCCTGCTCAAAGCTTGAGAATGCCCAAGATGACAATGAGATAAAGTATCTCATAGATAACCTTAAGGCTAAGCTACAACGCAAGATTAAAGCATTAGATGATGATGCCAAAAAAGAATTTAAGCGTCGCAGTGGCGGGCGAGAAATAGGGGCCATACTTGAGGAATTCTCAAATATTACAGATCTGCATAAGCAACAGCAATTTTTGCTTGATAACCTAAAAGTCATCAAGTCATTAGATGAGATCAAGAGTAACAAGAAATGCTTAATCATCTCTCATCATGAAGATACGGTAGTAGCTCATGAAAGACTGTATGGTGACTACAATAACCCAGAAGACTTTATTGAGGCCTTAAAGCGCTATCTAAAAGAGAACCGTGATTTAGTTGAGATCATGAATCTTATAGAGACGAGACCATCAGATCTTAAATATGCTGATTTAAAGAATTTGATGCAAAAGCTTGATGAGAGCAACTTTAGAAAAGAATACGTTGATAGCGCGGTCAAAGCTCAAAGCAAAAAGAGCGCAGATATGTGTTTAGATTTGGTGTCTCTTTTGCGAAATATCGCTTTTAATATGCCTCTTAG
>CAVJLP010000067.1:0-2201 GCA_963650525.1 Firmicutes bacterium CAG:534 | reverse complement strand
AATAGAGAATTACCTTATCAAAAATAAAGATCTGATCTTAAATGTTGAGCTGTTTAATGAAGAGCGTATCTTCAAGGATGGAGGCAAGTTCAAAAAGCTCAATAGTATTTTTGATGACAAGTTAACCACCTATATTGATAAAATCAACGGCTATTTATACAACCAACAGCAAGGTCAGAATTTATGAAAACCACCGAAATTGTCTCAAAGCTTTGGAACCTATGTAATGTTTTAAGAGACGACGGCGTAACTTATCAGGATTATGTAACGGAGCTTACCTATATCCTATTTTTAAAAATGGCTCAGGAAACCGACACTGAAGATCCAATTCCTGAAAAGTATCGTTGGTCAGAGCTTTGCTCTAAAGAAGGTGCATCCTTAAAAAACTTCTATGAGGATCTTTTAGAGGATTTAGGCAAAGAGCCTGGCGTAATCGGTCAGATTTACCAAAATTCCCGCTCTAATATCGATGAGCCGAAGAATCTTAAAAAGATCATTACCGATATTGATGCCTTAGATTGGTTTAGTGCTAAGGATGAGGGGCTAGGCGATCTCTATGAAGGTTTACTTGAAAAGAACGCTAATGAAAGTAAGTCTGGTGCTGGACAGTACTTCACACCACGTGTGCTTATTAACGTGATGACAAAGCTTGTAGATCCAAAAGTAAAAGAGAGATGCAACGATCCTGCGTGTGGTACTTTTGGTTTTATGATTGCAGCTTTTCAGCACATTAAAGATCAAACAGACGAGCTCTCAAATGTTACTGATGAAGAGTACGATTTTGAAACAGAGCAGGCTTTCTCTGGCTGTGAATTAGTCCCCTCTACGCACCGTCTGGCATTGATGAATGCTAGATTACATGGTATCGCTGTTGATAATAAAACTTTGCTCCGTGGAGATACCTTATCTCCATTAGGTGCTGAGATGAAAGACTATGACGTGGTGCTAACTAATCCTCCTTTTGGTACCAAAAAAGGTGGTGAGCGTACCACTCGTGATGACTTAACCTATCTTACGTCAAATAAGCAGCTAAATTTCCTGCAACATATCTATCGCTCGTTAAAACATGACGGTAAGGCTCGTGCTGCGGTAGTTCTTCCTGACAACGTCTTATTTGATTCAGGAGATGGTGCCAAGATCCGCGCAGATTTAATGAACAAATGCAATCTGCATACTATCCTAAGACTTCCTGTCGGTATCTTTTATGCCAAAGGTGTAAAAACGAATGTGCTGTTCTTTACTCGAGGCACAGAGGATACTGGCAATACAAAAGAAGTCTGGTTCTATGACATGCGCACAGATATGCGTACCTTTGGCGTTAAAACTCCTCTTGTAAAAGAAGATTTTGATGCTTTCGTTACAGCATATTTAGCAGAGGATCGTCATAGTGTTCAAGATAAGCGTTGGTCTGTATTTACAAGAGAGGAAATAGCACAAAAGGGAGATTCTCTTGATCTAGGACTCATGCAACATGAAGTTGACAACGAAGTATCTTTGCAGGATTTAATCAATGATAGTGAGCAATGCTTAGATGACTTCAAATCAATCATGGGCTCTCTTGAAAACTTGGTAAAAGAGCTTAAGGAGATTGAGAACCGTGATTGATCTTAATACCTTAAGAGCCAAAATTATTGAGCTTGCAATTAAAGGAAAACTAGTTGAGCAACGACCTGAGGAAGGTTCTGCCGAAGAGCTCTATGCCCAAATCCAAGAAGAGAAAAAAAAGCTGATTGCTGAAAAGAAAATCAAGAAACCAAAGCCAATTTCGGAAATTTCAGAGGATGAGATCCCCTTTGAAATACCTAATAATTGGAAATGGATCCGGCTATGTCAGAGTTGTGAATGTGCTCCTTCTGTAAATATTGATAACAATCCAGAAATCTCTTTTATTCCGATGGAGAAAGTTGATGCAGGTTTTAAAAATCATATTCTCCTAGACACAGTGAGCAATTTTGATGCTGTCAAAAAAAATTACTCAAAATTTAGAGAAGGTGATGTTCTAATTGCCAAGATTACGCCTTGTTTCCAAAATAGAAAATCAGCTATTGCAACACAATTACACAATGGCTTTGGCGCCGGTTCAAGTGAATTCCTAGTTTTACGTCCAAATGGCCTAGCCTGTGCTAAATACCTTTTGTATTTTGCTAAATCACCATTCTTTATTCACTATGGCATTGAGCATTTTACTGGTACAGCAGGAC
>CAVJLP010000066.1:0-12656 GCA_963650525.1 Firmicutes bacterium CAG:534 | reverse complement strand
CAAGATTATCAATTCCTCGCAGATACTTGAAGTAATACTCAAAGAACTGCTGAGCTACGGTTCTATTAGGAATAATGAGGAAATTGCTGTTTGCCTTCCAAGTAAGATAGCCAAAATACATTAAGATAGAGAGCAGATCTTTTTTGGAAAAGCATTCCTGGCTATTTAAATTGATAGTTGAGGGTGCAGAGCCAAACGGGATTGGTTTTTCTGAAAGAGCGTCGTTAATGATTGCTTTGACAACATTAATATCCCCCATACTTAAGATGCTATGGATTTTTGAAAGATCTTGAGCAAAGACTGGATCAAGCAGGTTGTCTGGTTCCTTATTATTCGCGCTGATTTTTTTTAAATAATAGAGGCACATTGATGAATTGAATACGGATTCATTGGAGAATTTCGTAAAGTGATAACCGTTATAAAGGATCTTCATGCGGTTAAATACTTCATCTACAGTATATCCACATTTTTCAAGATCAATTACCTGAGGAATAAGCTGTTTTAACTCACTCTCGGTAAAACCAAACATTGCTGCACAATCTTTGTCCTGTGAGATATTGGCTTGGATATTAAAGCCAGAAGACAGCGAATCTAGGGATATTGACGTTACACCAGTGATGAATATTCTAGCTATAGGACAACCATCAGCTGTATTTGCTTTTAGTTGTGCGTAAAAATCTTTAAGAAAACCTTCAGATGGGAAAATATTTTTAAATTGATCCTTGTCTTTTGACAGAATTTTATTGGTGAATTGATCATACTCATCGATGAGTACGTAAACCTTGTTAACAATCTTTTCGTTGATTACACCAAAGAATTCATCAACAAGTAGGATGGGGGAATTGAAATCCTTATGTATTAAATAACTTGCTGTTTCAAAGTGATATCTTTTAATGAAATCACAAAATGATCTTTTTATATTGGCTGTAAGATTCTCAATTACATCACCGGAAGAAAGACCCGAGAAATCAAATTTCAGTATGTAAAAAGAGTTTGCTAGAGACGTTTTGTGTTCGCCAATATAGGTGCCAGCAAAATAATCATTAAATTTGTCGGCTCTTCCAATATCGTAATAAGCATATAGCATCCCCGTAAACAAACTTTTGCCAAAGCGACGAGGTCTAATAATGAGGGGATATTTAAGTCCACTTTCTTCTAAAGCTTCAATAAATTTTGTCTTGTCAACATAAGCATAGCCTTCAGTTCTAATTGCAACGAAATCTGCAATACCGTAAGGTATAAGAGCAAGTTTCTCCTTTTCCATATGTTGACCTCTGTAATTTTGTAGGATGAATTATTTTGGTCTAGTAGACATCAATTTATGGCTTTTAATTGCGACAACACTCCATCTAGCCGTTGACGCCAAGTCTGTAATACCTCACGTAAATGTTGATTTTCTTCTTTAAGCTCAATCATACTACGTCTGAGCTCAGAGATTTCCTTGTCACGCTCCTCTATTGCCTGTCTTGAGCGTTCAAGTGCCAAGGAAGCCTCCTGAGCTTCAGTAAGTAACTGTTCAAGCTCCCCCAAGAGCATTTTTTCTCTTGGGGTCATCTCTCTATTTTTTGCAGTCATTACAAAATATACCTGCTGAGATCCTCATCTGAGACCAGATCCTTTAGGCGCTCATCAACATATTTTTCATCGATGATAAATTCTTCACCCTGATGCTCTGGGGCACTAAAGGATATTTCCTCCACGATCTTCTCAAGTATAGTGTGCAAACGACGAGCTCCAATGTTCTCAGTGCGTTCATTGACCTCGTAGGCATCTTGTGCAATGCGCTTAACGGCACTTTCATCAAACTTAAGGGTGATCTTATCGGCTGCCATTAAGAGCTCGTATTGCTTAACTAGGGAATTGTGAGTCTCAGTGAGAATGCGTTCAAAATCCTTAGCAGTAAGCGGTTTGAGCTCAACGCGAATTGGCAAGCGACCTTGAAGTTCAGGAATAAGATCTGAAGGCTTGGATAACTGGAAGGCACCTGAGGTGATAAAGAGGATGTGATCGGTTTTGACCATACCGATCTTGGTACGGATAGAGCTTCCTTCAATAAGAGGTAGCAGATCACGCTGTACGCCTTGACGGGAAACCTGACCTGACTCATTTTCATCTTGGCAAATCTTATCGATCTCATCGATAAACACAATGCCATTGTTTTCACAAAGCTCAATTGCTTCCTGACGTAGATCGTCACTCTTAGTGAGCTTAGATCCTTCCTCTTCGGTAAGTACCTTGAAGGCATCCTTAATCTTAAGACGGCGAGGAGATTTACTCTGGCCAATGTTAAAGAGCAGATCACGAAGACCCTCACCAAAATCCTCTCCAGCTCCTGGTGCTCCTAGAATCTCAATTGCACCCTCTGGACCATCCTTTTGGGGACGGGCTGCAGGGATCTCAATTTCTTTTGTATCAAGATCTCCTTCGCGGAATTTCTTACGAAGCATCTGGCGAGTGGCATTGGCGGCCTTTTGCTCTTCAGTCTCATCTGACTGAGGTGGAAGCAAAATATCTAAGATGCGCTCTTCAGCAAGTTCCTGAGCATGAGCCTTGTTTTTCTCTAAGGCCTGATCTTTGACCATCTTATAGGCAACATCGGCAAGATCTCTGATCATGACATCGACGTTTTTACCAACATAGCCAACTTCAGTATATTTGGTGGCTTCAACCTTAACAAAGGGAGCATTTGATAGCTTGGCTAGACGACGGGCAATTTCGGTTTTACCACAACCAGTAGGACCTATCATGAGAATGTTCTTAGGAACTATTTCAGCACGAAGATCTTCATCTATTTGCATACGACGCCAGCGGTTTCTAAGAGCAATAGCTACTGCTTTTTTGGCATCTTCCTGACCTATGATATAGCGGTCTAATTGTTCGACGATTTGACGCGGAGTAAGTTGAGTCTGATCCATTTTTTGTTCTTGTCCGTAATGAACCGTTAGTTATCTGATTGTAAGGTTTCAACAGTGAGATAGGAGTCGGTGAAGACGCAGATCTCTGATGCAATTTCCATTGATTTACGCACAATTTCCTCAGCGCCCATATCGGTATTGCGTACCAAAGCGCGAGCTGCGGATAGGGCGTAATTGCCACCAGATCCAGTAGCTAAAATATTGTCGTCCATTTTGACTACATCACCAGTACCGGTGATCATGAACGATGCATGTTTATCGGCAACAATGATCACGGCTTCAAGCTTACGTAATGCTCTATCAGAGCGCCATAGCTTTGCCAGTTCAATTGAAGCCCTCTCTAAAATGCCTTGATGCTCTTCAAGCTTTTTTTCAAAGAGATCAAGTAGGGTGAAGGCATCAGCAGTAGAGCCTGCAAAGCCTGCAATGACCTTGCCGTGAAATACCTTGCGTACTTTGATGGCATTACCTTTTAAGATAGTGCTCTGACCCATGGTAACTTGACCATCGCCGCCCATGGCAACGACGCCGTTTCTGCGTACTGTAACGATTGTCGTCATTTATTTATATCCGGTATTGTGTATTTTGTTGGATTTAGATCCTGCAGTTTTCAGAAACTACAGGATCAAAATATTGTCAGCCTTACTCGTTTTCAAGAGAGCATTCTGAAACTAAGCCTGTAGCATCAACCTTAGAGAAGGCTTGACGGGCAACATCACGACTCTTATAAGGTCCAAGCTTTAACGTATAGCTACCATTGTGTTTGACAACGGTTGACTGTAGACCTTGGAAGGCCATGAGTGCCTTTTGCTCTTCAGCCTTACTCTGTGAGCTAAAGCTTCCACAATAAAGTGCAGCCTTAGTAGAGGTTGTAACCTGAGGCTTTGGTGTTGCTACAGGAGTTGTCTCTTGAGCAGGAGTTTTTTTAGTTTGTGGCACTACCTGTGGAGGTGTCACTTTTTGTGTCTCCTGAGGTGCAACCTGAGGCTGTACTGGCTGTGGTGCAAGCTGTGGCTGGGCATTACTGTTGTTACTGTCAGATGCAAAAGGATCTTCATCTAAAGCAGGTACTGCATCAGGATCATTTTGCAAGGTAAGCGGAGCTGGTGTGGTGATGGGGGCATCAGCTGTCTGCTGTGGACCAACATTTGCCGTAGCGTTGCTATTTTGTCCTTGATAGTCAAACTTCTGCTTAGCCGGGATCTGCACAGGAGCTACTTGTGACTCTTGAGCGCCATCCTCAAGTAAGGATTTTGTATCAAGGTCAACAGTATCAGAGGAGTTGTCCTGAGATTTAGCATTTTGCTGTGTAGCCTCATCACTAGATCCTCCCCCTAAAAAAGAGACGGCATAAGCCACAAGGATCACCCCCACGATACCAAAGATACCGCGTTTTATGATCTCCTTGCGTTGCTCAGGACCTGCAGCTTGTGGTTTAAGCTTAAAAAAGCCCATATTACATCTGCTCCATGACATTAATACCAAGTAGGTTGAGACCTTGCTTGAGTACACGTGCAGTTAGATCACACAGGGCAAGACGGCTTGCGCGGGTGGTTTCATCTACACCATCTTTTAAAATAGGGCAGTGCTCGTAGAAATGCATGTAAATATCGGCAAGCTCAAAGAGGTAGTTGCACAATAAATTAGGCAAGCCCTTTTGACCTACGGTTACTACAGTTTCGCCAAAGCTTTGGAGCTTAGCTGCAAGCTTATCCTCAGCCTCATCTTTAATCACAATCTGACCTGGAGCGGTAGTTGCCTTGCGGAAGATGGCACGAATACGGCTATAGGCATACTGTAGGTAAGGGGCGGTGTTGCCATCAAAGGCTAACATCTGATCCCAATCAAAGATATAGTCAGTGGTACGATTCTTAGAGAGATCGGCGTACTTAACTGCACCAATTGCAATGTTGTGAATAACGTTTTGACGCTCCTCACCTTGCAGATCAGATCCACGAGCATCTAAGAGCTTGGCCACACGGCTCTCAGCTTCATCTAAGAGATCACGTAGTTTGACGGTACCACCAGAGCGAGTCTTGAACGGACGGCCATCCTTGCCAAGCATCATTCCAAATGGGCAATGCTCTAAGGATACTTCATCCTTGACATAACCTGCTTTGCGGCAGATTGCCCATACGGTTTCCATATGCTGATGTTGTCTTGAATCAGTAAAGTAGATAATGCGATCAGCATGTAGAACATCGGCACGATATTTGATGCAAGCAATATCGGTAGTGGTGTAGAGGTAGCCACCATCTTGCTTACGGATAATATTACCTAGAGGCTTACCCTCTTTATTCTTAAACTGAGGCAGATAGACCACAGCTGCGCCTTCATCGATAACGGCGATCTTGCGATCAAGCAGATCGTTTACGATTACAGGGAGCATGTCGTTATACAAGCTCTCACCCATAATGTCCTTAGGCTTTAAGGTGACATCAAGGCGATCATAGAGCTTTTGGTTCTGATCCATAGTCATGTTGACGAGCTTCTTCCACATGGTACGGCAATATTCATCACCACCTTGTAGACGCACAACATAATGACGGGCTTTAACAGCAAATTCCTCATCTGAGTCATAGCATTCTTTAGCCTCGCGATAGAAGGCTTCAAAGTCGCTTAGGTCCATGCCTTGACCTGACTCATTTTCCTTCTTTTCAAGATAGGCAATGAGCATACCAAACTGAGTACCCCAGTCGCCTATGTGATTGGCTCTGATAACCTTATTGCCAAGGAATTCAAGCACACGTACTACAGCATCACCTATTACAGTTGAGCGCAGGTGATGTACGGCCATTTCCTTTGCCACATTTGGAGCTGAGTAATCCACAACTATGGTCTTAGGATCGCTGACCTTGGCAACACCTAAGCGCTCATCTTTAGCAAGATTTGCTAGCGTATCAGCAGTAAAGCCTTGGTTTACAAAGAAATTAATAAAACCAGGACCTGCAATTTCTATCTTGGCAATACGATCATCCTGCTCTACAGCCTCAATTAGCTTGGCGGCGATATCTGCAGGCTTCATATGCAAAGGTTTGGAAATGATCATGGCTGCATTTGTTGCATAGTCACCATGAGCTCTGTCCTTTGTTCGATCAACGCGGATCTTAGATAGTAAAACCTCAGGAACTTCGTTTGCGGTATCAATTTTTTTTACTGCAGCGTTAAGCAGCTGTTGAATATAGTCTTTCATTAGTTAATTACTTGTTATACATGAATAAAAATCTGGAAAATCGCTTTTATAGGTAGGTTTAGATATGAAAGCTAGTACATCATTATAGGATCAACTTCCACGGCAAAACGTACATCACCACTTACAGGGATATTTTTAACATTTTCTGAAACTTTGCTAATGAAGTCTGATAGCTGTTTACGATCAGAGGACGTCAGCAGGATGTGAAAATGGTAGCGATTTTGACGTTTCTCCATTTTATCAGACAACACAGGAGTAACGGCTAAATTAGGATAGTTTTTGATCGCTGCCTTTGAGTGTAACAAGACCTGTGAGAGGTAATTGTAGGCCTTAAGTCTATCTGGACCATTAGATAGCAAAAAGGCTTGATAGGTATAAGGTGGCAATCCCATGGACTGTCTAGTTTCAAGTAGCATTTGTGCTATTTGCTCATAAGACACTGTGGGATCTATAAGCTTAGTTACCAAAAGATTATCAGGATGATGGGTCTGAATGAGTACCCGGCCTTTTTTAGCGGCACGCCCTGCACGTCCTGCTACCTGTGTTAAAAGCTGAGCTGAGTATTCCATTGCTCTAAAATCATCAGAGAACAAATTAGAATCTAAATCGATAATGCCAACTAAGGTTACATTGGGAAAGTCATGTCCCTTGGCAATCATTTGGGTACCAAGCAAGATCTTGCTTTGACCATTTCTAATGCGTGCAAGACGCGCCTCAAGCTGAGTCTTACTTGAAACCGTATCTCTATCAATACGTTCTATGCCGGCATCAGGATAGCGAAGCTTTAAAAACTCTTCAGTTTGCTCAGTACCAAAACCTGTTTCAATAAGGCTGTTTTTACCACACTTAGGGCATATCGCGGGGATACGCTCACGATGCTCACACACGTGACACATCAAGGTGTTATTAATCCTGTGCACCGTAAGTGGGTTATCACAGGAGGGGCAGCTAAAGACATGACCACAGCTGTGGCAGAGCATGTGATGAGAATAGCCACGACGATTTAAGAATAATAATACCTGATTGCCCCTTGCCGTCTCCTCTCCTATTTCATCCTCTAGCTTTTGTCCAATGCCAGCTTTGATCCCAAGAGATAACGATTCATTGCGCAGATCTATGAGTTCAATATCAGGCAATGAGGCGCCTCCTGCGCGAGTTTGCAACTTAAGCATGTGAAAGGCACCACGATAGACATTGCAAAAGCTTTCAAGAGAAGGGGTTGCAGAGCCTAATACCACAGGGCATTTGCAGATCTGTCCACGAATTATGGCCAAAGAGCGTGCGTGATATCTAAAGCCATCTGATTGCTTAAAGGAGCTGTCATGCTCTTCATCTAGCACTATAAGGCCTAAATTGGGGATAGGGGTAAATAGTGCAGTTCTTGTTCCTATCAATATAGCTGAGCGCTGTGACTGCATATCAATAAAGGCATCTAGGCGCTCTCTATCTGATAGTTGTGAGTGCACAGAGGATACTGGTACGTTAAAGCGACGGTAAAACCTTTCAAAGGTTTGTGGAGTTAGCGCTATTTCTGGAACTAAGACTAAGACTGCTTTACCTTTTTTTAATACGTTGCCGATAATGCGCAAATAAACTTCAGTTTTTCCTGAGCCTGTAATACCGTTTAGAAGAAATACTCCTCCGTTTTCACAAGAGGACACGGCATCAATTGCCATTTGTTGCTCAAAGTTTGGCTCAGGTGGAGTTTGTCTTAGGAGCTCATCGCCAATCTCTGTCCATGGCTTGTGAGGGGTATTTAGATCTACGGTTACCACCAAGCCCTTTTTAATGAGAGCATTTTCATTTTGAGCGCTAATGCCGCGTTCACGTAATTCCTTACGTCTTGCAGGTCCTTGTTTTAGGATCTCGATTATTTCCTTTTGAGTATTTGAACGTAGCTTTTTTATAACATCCTCTTTTTCTTTGCAAGCGATGTCATCACAAAGTTTTAAACCAGGGATCTCCTCATAGCTACAGCTCTCTCCATCGCGCAATTTTTTAGGGAGGGCTGTCCAACAACATTGTCCTAGGGGATAGTGATAGTAGTTAGCACCAAAGCGCAATACTTCCATGACATCTGATGGGATCAGCGCTTGGTTATCTAGCAAAGTGGCTTCCTTAATTTTGTCATAATTTAGGGTACAGTCGTCCTTACTACATAGAGATTCCACTATCGCTATTTGCTCAGAGTTTGCAAAGTTTACTTTAACGCGAGCGCCAATGATTTCTCGTCCATAAGCTTTATCTAGACGATAAACATAGCTTTGCGCCATTGGGCGATTTACTACTACGTTAATAAGATCTGAACTGTCTAAATTCATGTACTATTCACTATGCTCCATACGGCAATAAGCAAAGTTTAGCAAAAATATCGAACTTGATCGGTTTACAACTCTTTACTCAAGCTTCCTAAACAACGCTCTTGTGCTGAAGAAACTGATTTTTTAGGCGGTAGCTTGCAATTTTTGTTGCATCCTTAGGTTGTTTGCTTTATTATTGCACGACATTTTTTCATATCGCGTATGGTGTCCGGCGCTTTAGCGGCAGGAAGTGCGATACGCAACAGAGGTCTACATGAAAGAGAATATCCATCCCCAGTATGAAGCAGTGACCGTTAAGTGCTCCTGCGGTAATACTTTCCAGGTTCGTTCCACTGTTGGTCACGACCTTAACATCGACGTTTGCTCCAAGTGCCATCCTTTCTACACTGGTAAGCAGAAGATCGTTGATACCGGCGGACGTGTTGAAGCATTCAAGAAGCGCTTTGGTGCTTTCGGTGCTTTCAAGATGGGCGACAAGAAGTAATTCTTTTCCCAAAGTACTTGCGTAATTGCACGCAAGTGCACGAAAAAAGCGGAGAGAACAGAGGTTTTCTCTGCTTTTTTTATTTTTGAAAAATAAAGCCTTTTTGAAAAAAGTTCTCTATAGATCAAACTTTCTTAATATTCCCGTAATCGTTTGTATCACTAGGGTCAAAATCCTGTTACACTCTATGTTGTTGACAAGATGGCTATTCAATTTAGCCTAAACAACACAGAAAAATAAAAAATACAAATTCCGAGGTGTACAAAGTGGATCACGATCCTCAGAAACTCCATGACGCAGCCCTTGCGTATCATGAGAACCCAGTTCCGGGCAAAATCAAGATTGTTATTACCAAACCTGCTGAGACCGCAGACGATTTGACCCTAGCTTACAGCCCTGGTGTTGGCGAGCCGGTTAAAGAGATCGCCCGTGATCCTGAGCTTGCTTATCGTTATACCGGTAAGGGCAACAGTGTTGCAATTATTTCTAATGGTACTGCTATTTTAGGTTTGGGTAATTTAGGTCCTTTGGCATCTAAGCCTGTGATGGAAGGTAAGGCTTTACTCTTCAATCGCTTTGCAGACATCAATGCTATTGATATTGAGGTTAAGAATAAGTCTGTAGAGGACTTCATTACCACTGTTGAATGCATTGCTGACACCTTTGGTGGTGTTAACCTTGAAGATATTAAGGCCCCTGAGTGCTTCATCATTGAGCGTGAGCTTATCAAGCGTTGCCATGTGCCTATTTTCCATGACGATCAGCATGGTACTGCCATTGTTACCACTGCAGGTATTTTGAATGCAGTTGAATTGCAGGGCAAGAAGATCGAAGACTGTAAGGTTGTCTGTGTAGGTGCTGGTGCTGCTGGTATTGCCTGCTCTGATTTCTTGATCAAGTGCGGTGCTAAGAAGGAAAACTTCTTCATGATCGACCGTCACGGTGTTATTAGATCCGATCGTCCTCAGTATAACAATGGTGAGAAGCCGCGCTTCGTTAATGATGCAGGTCCTAAGACCTTGCAGGAAGCTTTGAAGGATGCCGATGTAATGTTAGGCGTTTCAGGTCCTGGTCTTGTAACCGAGGATGATGTAAAGCATATGGCTCCTAAGGCTGTGATTTTTGCATGCTCCAATCCTGATCCTGAGGTTGATCCTGATTTGGTTCACAAGCTGCGTCCTGATATCATTATGGGTACTGGCCGTTCTGACTATCCTAATCAGATCAATAATGTGCTTTGCTTCCCTTATCTCTTCCGTGGTGCCTTGGATGTTCGTGCCACCTGCATCAATGAGGAGATGGAAAAGGCTGCTATGAACGCATTGCGTGCTGTAGCAAAATTGCCAGTTCCTGAGGAAGTTGTTAAGGCCTCTGGCGTCGACCACTTAGAGTATGGTGTTGATTACCTGATCCCTAAGCCTATGGATGCGCGTTTGAAGAAGGTTGTTTCCCGTGCTGTGGCTGAGGCAGCTGTTAAGAGCGGAGTCTCTCAGATCCCTCTACCTGATCACTACATGGAAGACTAATCTCTAAACAGAGAGAAAGTTGCCCCGTTTCCTTTGAGTTGGAAACGGGGTTTTTTAATGTCTTAAATTCGCTCTAAAAGCACACCACTTTCAAGATGTGGGGTGTAGGGGAATTGATCAAAAAATGCCAAACGCTTGATGGCGTGGGTTTTAGTTAGAAACTTGAGATCGGATACTAGGGTAGCAGGATTACAGGAAATATAGATCACGCGATCAAACTTTGCCGTAAAGCTTAGTGAGCGTTCATCACATAGTCCACAACGAGGAGGATCGATGAGCAAGGTTTTTAAATTGTAAGCTTTTACGTCAATTCCTGCTTCTTTTAGCCTGAAGAATTCACGTACACCTGATAAGGCTTCGGATACCTCTTCAGCAGACAATCTTGCGAGCTTAACGTTCTCAATTCCATTGATGGCCAAATTTTTAAAGCAGGTCTTAGTGGCAACTCGGGTAACTTCGGTTGAAAATACCTTACTGAAGAGATCAGCTAGGCACACAGTAAAAGTGCCACTGCCACAGTATAGCTCGATTAGATCGCTATCTTGGCAGTTTTGACAGCAGGATCTGGCAAAGGAAACCATATGACCTGCAACGCCGGCATTTGGCTGGGAGAATGAGCCGTTGACCTCATATAGCTTAAAGTCTTTGCCATCGTCGGTATGTATTGTCTCAAGTACGCTGTCGGTATCTGCTAACACCTCTTGTTTTTTGGCATGAGCAATGAAATCACAGTGAACTCCATTAGTTGCTATTTCTGCCTTTAATGCTTGTGCATCCGCCTTCCATAATGTTTCATCAATGTGGCGGTGGTAGTTTAAGGAAACTACTACATCATCGTTTTGTGATGAGAGAAACTCTACGGAAAATATTTTTTTATAAAGTTCTTCATGCTTAGGCAAAAGTTTAAGTAGCAAATCCATCACCTTGTTGATGGATTTGGTAGCCATAGGAAATTGAGTAAGAGCTATACGCTCACGTTTGTTACCTTTGCCTTTGAACATGGAGTAGGTAAATTTATCACCTTCCTTGAAAATGCAGAATTCAGCACGAGATCTAAAGTGTTCTCTTTGAGACTCATGGATCTCGGCATTTGGATGTTCTAAACCTGCTTCCTCAAATAGAGCGAGCGTTACATTGATCTTTTCATTAAGATATGTCGGATAATTCACAGTATCGACAGTAGTAAGCAATGGTTCGAGCATGTTCTCTCCCAAGATTTCTAAACTGGAGCAAATGATATAGATGCAAAGCGCAGTGAGCAAGGTCAAAAGAGTGCTCTTTTTTGATTCAGGTGTAGGAGGATTGTCCGTATACCGTGATGTAAAGGAAGCAAATCCACTGATGGAATGCTGTTATTTATTTGATAACGAATGCTTTCCATATGGAACTAAGAGTGAAGCGTTTCTTGAGCAACGGGTAACCTATTTGTTAAAAAAAGCCGTAGCACGTTTTGGGGTGTGTGCAGTTGTGATCGCCTGTAATACAGCCTCAACCTTGGTGCTTCCTGCGGTAAGGCGGGAACTTAGTGTGCCGGTGGTAGGGGTTGTTCCTGCGATAAAACCTGCTGCCAGAATTTCAAAAAAGAAAGTGATTGGACTTATGGCAACACCTGGTACGGTAGAGCGCCAATACACGCAGATGTTAATTCGTAATTTTGCCGCAGATTGCAGAATAATTGGTATGCCATCTCCTGTTTTGGCAACAATTGCGGAGAATAGGTTGTCTACAGGTGAGGTTGATATCAAGGGTATTGAAAAAATAGTAAAACCTATAATGGAGGCTAAGGGGGATGACAGACCTGATGTAATCGTATTAGGCTGTACGCATTATCCTTTTGTTGCTGATATTTTAAAAAAACTTTTACCTGATATTGAGTTTATTGATTCAGGCAGGGCTATTGGCCGTCGTGTACGTCAGGTTTTATCTGAGAGCAAGGATGGAGCATGGGTTGCAAGTTGTGGCAATCATGCTTATTACACCGGAGTATTGGCTCACTTTGAGGATAGATTAAACATGGTAAAGAGTTTTGGCTTTACAACGCTTGAATGTTTTGAATAGAAAAGAAAAAAATCAAAAAAAAAATTAAACGGCGTCAAAGCGTATTTATATGCCGTTTTAAGACAGTTTTTTATATAAGTCTGAGTAGAAAATTTAAAAAATTCTAAAAAAAGGTGTTGACGAGAAAAATAAAATCTCTATAATGCACATCCGTTGTCA
>CAVJLP010000065.1:12214-12777 GCA_963650525.1 Firmicutes bacterium CAG:534 | reverse complement strand
GTTCAATGATCACTACACTGGCATGATTAACCAGATGACCTCCTTGGCATCCTTGTCAGTACTCGGTAACTTCTTAGGCATGTTGACTGACTCTCGTTCATTCCTCTCTTATACCCGTCATGAGTACTTCAGACGTATTCTCTGCAACCTCATCGGTGGCTGGGTTGAGAAGGGCATGTATCCTGACGATATGAAGTTCTTAGGCCAAATGGTTGAAGATATCTCCTTCAATAACACCAATAAGTACTTTGGCTTCAATGTCTAATTGCTAAGGTAAATTGTGTAAAACGCCGCATATTGCGGCGTTTTTTTCTACGATAAAAGATTTCAAAAGCTAAACACGGCGCATCTATTTTTCTCTAGTATGCAGGCATGCCTAAGGGGTAAATGCTTTTTTTAACACAGGCCCCCTTATCTACTTGCAGTAAATGCGTAAAATCACTTTTCATTTGTTACCCTCCCTTGCCACAGGGCTAATTAAAAGCGTAAATAAAAAAGGCGCTAGCAAATGCTACACGCCTTTTTTATCCTTCAAAGTTAAATTTACTTAGAAGACTTAATCG
>CAVJLP010000065.1:0-12204 GCA_963650525.1 Firmicutes bacterium CAG:534 | reverse complement strand
TGTAAATAAATACAACAATGATAGAGGCAAAGGCAATTACACTTAAGATATCTGCAACAGGTGCAAAATCTGCGCCCACCAAAGCTAGAGGATCGGCACTACCACCATTTGAGACAGCAAAAACCACTACCATAGCTATTAAAACACCGATAATTGATTCACCAACTATCATACCGGATGCAAACAGCACGCTAGTATGATCGGCTTTTGCCTGAGCATCTTTACTTACAGATAATTTAAGATAGCGATTAACAAAATAGAAAAGCATTGCACCACTAAATAAAGTAAGTACTAAGCTTTGAGGTAAATATATACCAAAACCTACAGCCAATGGAGGCAAAGACAAATTAGGTTTTACCTTTCTTAACAACTGATTAGCAATAATTGCTACCCCCCCAATACCTACCCCAAAAAGAATAAGATCCCATCTTAAACTTGACTTAAAAATACCTTGAGTAATGGTTGACATCAAGGTAGCCTGTGGAGCTGACAGCACCGCTGCAGGATCCATATCAGGACGAGGCATAGCACCGGTAAAACCATAGGCCTCATAGAGGAGATTTAACACCGGAGCCATTGCAATAGCGCCAGTAACACAGCCGATAAGCAAGGCCACCTGCTGTCTCCAAGGAGTAGCTCCAATTAAAAAACCAGTCTTCAAATCCTGCATATTGTCATTTGAAATACAGGCAATAGCTGTGATCACAGAGGTAATAAAGATGGCATATGCAGTTGCAAACTGTGGGCCATTAGGGATCTCAAAAACATCAAATAATTTTGACAACCCTAACACGGTCAAAGCAGAAACCAGCACACCCAAAATAGTGATGCCTGAAATTGGACTTGAGGATGATCCCAACAAACCTGCCATATAGGCACAGGCTGTAGCAACTAAAAATCCTACAATCACAGCTACCACAACACCAACAACTACAAAGATAAAAGCAGTTGAGCTATCAAGGCCTGAAGAACTTACAAAGTTATAGAAAACGAAGAACAGACCAATCACAGAAATAGCAAGCACCGCCAAGAATGCCTTAGGTGAAAGATCAATATCGGTATGATGCAAAGCTCTTTGCTCTGCAGTATTTTTTTTCTTACCTACGGCAATGGTCTCAAGCATGCCGCGAATAACCGGCTTTGACAAGGATATCAAAGTCCAAATCGCAGCAATACCGATCACACCAACACCAATTAGGCGAACTTTCTGCACCCAAATGGTGGAGGCAAAATCACTAGCTGACATACCATCGGGAATAACATCTGCCAAAGAGGAGAAATAAGGCACAAACATGCCCCACGCAAGAAACATGCCTAGCAAAATTGCAACACCTGAGGCAATGCCAATCAACCAACCTGCAGCAAGCAAAGCTGTTGAGAAGGATAGAGAAACGCTAGTTACAGCAGTTGCCCCTAGCGTAAAAGCAGTACTTACGCCCGAGGAAAAAAGATGGAATCCGCCAGAGAATAAGGAAAATAAGCCAGATAAACCGCAACCTAAAATGATTTCCTTTAAGCCAGAGTCCTTTTTGTCATCCTTGTCATCATTCTCATCTACTGAGCCTGCACGCAAGATCTCAGCGGCAGCACGTCCCTCAGGATAAGGAAGATCAGAGGCTACTACCATGGTACGACGCAGCGGGATAGTAAATAGCACTCCCAAAAAACCGCCTAAGGCACACAGTGCTAATGTTTGCAACATGGGGAAATTATGCCAATAGCCAAGCATAATCAAAGCAGGTAGGATAAAAATAATGGTAGAGAGAGTACCTGCAGCTGAGGCCTGAGTCTGCACCATGTTATTTTCAAGGATATTTGAATGCTTAAACATGCGTAAGAACGCCATGGAAATCACGGCAGCAGGGATTGAGGAACTGAAGGTGATACCAACATTCAAGCCTAGGTATACATTCGATGCCGTGAACACCACCGTGATCAAAGCACCAAGGATCATCCCGCGGATGGTAAGCTCCGGCAAATGGGTGTCCTGAATAATATTTTTCATGAAAAAGCTCCAACATTTTCAAAATCTGCTGATTATATCAACTAATACAAGAGCTTATCAATTAAACAAAAATCAGTTAATTGACCATAGTTAGCTTATGCTTACTTATTATTTATCAAGAACTTTGGGGTACAATTTCCTAAATTGCGTAATATTTTTAAGTTGAGGAAAATTATGCTCAGAAGAGGCTTTTTCTATCTTTTGACCATGCTTGGTGTGATCTTTCTTATTGGTATCATCACCAATATTATCTGCTACCTCTTTGGGATCTATATTCCGGAACAAGGCATGACCACCATCCTTATCATGTCAGCAATAATGGGCTTTGCAGGCTCAATAATCTCCCTTTTCCTATCTAAAACCATGGTCAAAAAATCCATGAGAGTACAGGTTATAACCACCCCACGCTCTGAGGATGAACGCTATCTTATGCAGACTGTGGCCTATCTTGCAAAAAAGAAGGGCGTGAATATGCCTGAAGTCGGGATATACCCGTCAGATGAAATGAATGCCTTTGCAACTGGCTGGAATAAGGATGCGGCCTTAGTTGCAGTAAGCAGCGGCATTTTAAATCAGATGAATAGAGATGAGCTTGCAGCAGTATTAGGCCATGAGATGAGCCATGTTCGCAACGGAGACATGGTGACAATGGCACTTATGCAGGGCATCGTTAATACCTTTGTCTACGCCCTATCCTATATCATTGCATCTTTGGCCTCTGGTGCCTTAAATCGAGATCGTGATGATGATAACCGCGGTGGCAATATGATGATGTTATACATGGTCCACAGCGTACTGCAAATGCTCTTTGGCTTTTTAGGAACTTTGGCGGTGCTCTGGTTTTCTCGTCACCGTGAATATGCAGCTGATGCAGGTTCTGCCGAGGTTTTAGGTAAAGATAAGATGATCAAGGCCCTGATGGCACTTGACCGACAGCACTTTACCAAGAAAAGTGCCACTATGCAGGCCCTGTGCATTGCATCAGGCGCTGAGCCCTCAGAGCTTATGATGTCACACCCTACCATTGCCAATAGAATTGCCGCGTTGCAAAAGCTGCCTTATTAAGGAGAGGATGTGAAAAAAGAAGGATTGCTAAGAGCCTTGGCGATGATTGTACTGTTAATGCTAGTGCTCTCACTTACATTTACCGCTGTAACTCTCTTTTTATAGATGATCTTAAAAGCAAAATCTGCTTTAACCAAGTCTTCTTAAGATAAGCCCCGACGTTCACTGACGGGGCTTTGTCTTTTTATTAATTGGTCTTACTTGCTAAGATCACACGATTACGGCCAAGACGCTTGGCCTCATATAGAGCAACGTCAGCCTGAGAGATCAGAGCTGGAATTGAGGATGCAGCATCAGGTCCTGCAACAATGGAACATCCTACAGAAATAGTAAGCAGCCCGGTATCATTGGCGCTATTTGGAACATGTAGCGCACGTACACGCTCACACAGTCTTTCTGCGATCGGCTTGCGCATACGGGACTCAATATCCTGCACAATAATTACGAATTCTTCACCACCGAAACGGAACACGCGATCAGCACTCTTTTCAGACAGCGAATTCATCAACGTAGCAGCGATCAATTTTAAGATATAGTCACCGTATTGATGTCCACGCTCATCGTTGAAGCTCTTAAAATGATCGATATCAACCATCATCACACACAAGCCTGCTGGCACAATGGAATTACGTGACATAAAGGTTTCAAGTGCACGACGGTTTAAAGCACCGGTCAATTCATCCTTCATGGACACATCCAAAAGTCGCATATAGTTGGTATTGGAATTCTTAGCTTCAACTCGCGACATATGCAACTCGTCATATACCCTAGGTAGCATACGGAAAATATGGTCAATTTCACTTATATATGAAACAGGGAAATTGCGCGGACGGTGGATCTTAGAGTGCGAGATACGGATCATGCGCTCGATGACAGATAGCGGCAATGCTACAACACGCTTTAACAAGACAAAGGCACCAAAGAGCAGTGTCATCGTAAGTAGCAGACAGAAAAAGACTACCACCTCTGAGTTATCTGCTACCTTCTTAATATAACTTAAGGAGGATAATACCGCTCCTGTTTCCTTGCTTGAGGCACCTAGCACCAAGCCATTAAGCTGAGATCGGAAGTAATCATAGATAATATTGAATTCAACCAGATTCTCCTGAAAGTCAGAGAGCGTTATGACAAGCTTTCTAAAATCCTCCTCATAGCTTGCACAGATGCTACTTGCACCATAATTAACGGTATGCAGACGACACTGTCCTAGCATAGTGGAGGCAGACAGTCTTACATCAGCGATAGCGCGATCGGTTATCATATCTGTCGAGGAAAAACCTGCAGACATACGTTGCACCCATTCAAGCACAGCTTTTTGAGCATCGATATGTTTCTGATCTGCAGAAGAGACCTGCATGCCAATCGATACCATTTCAGTTAGCAGATCAAGGGCCCGCTGTCTTAAGCCCTCAAGCTTCAGACGCTTATACCAGAACATCTGCAGCTGACGTTGTAACTCGGCACTGTCAGTTGAATGCTGCATTTTTACGCTCTGCTCGACATCAACTAGGATCTGCTGGGCGTTATAAAAGCTGTTACGCGCGGTGGCAAATTCGGCAGATTTACGAATATCAGAAATTAGATAACGCAGAGAATCTAAATTAATGAAGGTCTTCTGACTTTCAAGGATAGATGGCACCAGCTCCGCAGACATCTGATCTGAGGATTTGGAAACATGACGGAACTCGTTGAAGAAAAAGATGAACATGCAGGTAACAACCACCAGTATGGCAAGGATGATACCAAGCATAAAGTTCTGTGCCTTGGTGACACGTCTTTTCTTGGGACGGCCAATAAAAAGCTCTTCATTCATACTTTTTTTTACAATCCGTTTTCAACACTAGGCATATAGTCTAAGGACAGACGATACAGGGTTTTATCATTCTTCATTTGCAAAATGAGTTCATTTAAGCTTTTTTGCAACGCCTTGCGATCCTCTGGCAAAATAATACGCACATCGCCAAACTGTCTTTGCTGATGAAATTTGTCAGAAATAATATAGAGGGTCGATTTATCAACAGAGGTAAAGCCATAGGCTGAAAGATTACCTATATAGAGAGCATCTACCTTCCCCTGATTTAAGGCTTTAAATAGTTCGGTATGCGTTCCATAGATGGTGTAATAGGATACATGGCTTAAAGCACGCTCCCGCTCCATGATCACATGCTCAAAGGAATTGGCTCTGACCCCAAAGTTATAGGCGCGCAGATCATCTGCCGAGGCAAAGGCCAAAGAATAATCGGTAGCTACAATCACCGGATACGAGCGGATAATATAATCAGTATATATAAGTCTCTGCTCTGCAGATGGAGCTCCCCTTTCAAAGAAATTCCCTAAGGCAAAATCCAGCTGACCGCGCAAAAGCTTAAGCTCAATATCCTTATAGTCGCCGTAATAGACATGACAGTCGGCCTTCAAACGCTTGCACATCTCCTTTACCACATCAACGGTATAACCGGAGCGACGCTTGAGAGCCTTTGAATAATATGAAAACGGACGGTGTTGCTGATGAAGTCCTATATATAACAGAGGCTTGCCTTCCTCATTGGTTCTTATGGGCTGGGAATTATCCTCAAAAACAGAAGCTAACGCAGTGTTGTTGTCCTCAGCAAAAGATGGCGTCATGTTTATCATTAGCACCATGGCTAAAGCGAAACTGACAAATATATTTAAGTTTTTCACTGATGACTCAAAACTAATAACTTAATTAACCGACTAAACAGGGATTTTACTTTTTTTTACAGGCAACTAAAAGGCTTGAATGATAACTTTGTAAGAAAGATCAAAGAGATTTGTCGTATGTACAGCATATAGTTGAAAGTATATTTTGGCAAAAGATCCTAAAACAATAAAAAGCGGTGATGTTGTATAATGTTAAGATAAATTTTAAAAGCAATACATACTCTGAAAGTACTCTTTCAGATCATGCAGATTGGGTTATATTGTGACTAAAGATAAAGTTTTGGTGGATAAGGAAGGCCTAAAACTCGTTCAGGGCCCCGTTGCCAAATTACCTACCAAATATGGTCAGTTTAGCATCACTATCTTCCGTGAAAACGATAAGCTTGACCACGCCATGATTTTTATGGGCGATTTAAGCTCTGGTGAAAGTGTGTTAACACGCATTCATTCAGAATGTCTGACAGGAGATGTTTTCGGATCTCTTCGCTGTGACTGTGGCTTTCAGCTGGCAGCGGCACTTCAAGCAATTGCCAAGGAAGGCAGAGGAGCTCTGCTGTATATGCGTCAGGAGGGCCGTGGGATCGGTCTTTTCAATAAGATCCGCGCCTACGAACTCCAAGATGGTGGCATGGATACGGTAGATGCTAATCTAAGTCTTGGCTTTGAAGCAGATCAGCGTCACTATGGTGTCTGTGGCCATATGATGCGTGCTATGGGCTTTGATCATGTGATCCTCATGACTAATAATCCTGCAAAGATCGCCTCCATCACCAAGCACCGCATAATCGTCACCGACCGCCGTCCACTCGAATACGGTCGTAATCAGTTTAATGAGGAATACCTCGAAACCAAAGCTGAGCGCATGGGGCATCTGCTCCATCATCAGGATTAATTTTCAGGGCGGCATGGCCGCTCTTTTTATTTTTGACACCAAAGCAGATCTGGTCTCTATTTTTGCAAGGAATATACATGAATAACGGCAGAACTAAAAAAAGTGCTTGGCTATCCTATAACGATGAGCAGCGTCAGGACTTAAACACTCTTTCTGAAAGCTACAAGGATTTCATCTCCTCATGTAAAACTGAAAGAGAGAGCTTGAGCTTTTGTGTAGATGCAGCCATCAAGGCCGGCTTTCGCAATATTGAAGATGTCATAAAAGAAGGCAAAGCGCTAAAAAGTGGCGATAAGATCTATGCAGTAAATATGCATAAGGCACTAGCACTTTTCAATATGGGTACTGAAGATCTTGAACAAGGCATGAATATACTCGGTGCCCATATCGATTCCTGCCGTCTTGATGTCAAGCAAAATCCTCTTTATGAGGACAACGGTATGGCCTATCTTGATACCCATTACTACGGCGGTATCAAGAAATATCAGTGGGTCACAACTCCGTTAGCACTTCACGGCGTAATCGTAAAAAAATCAGGTGAAACCCTAAGCTTTGATTTAGGCGAGAAGGAGAATGATCCGGTATTTTGTGTAACCGATCTGCTAATTCACCTGTCTCAAGAACAGTTAAAGAAGAATGCTGCAGTGGTTATTGAAGGTGAAGATCTTGATATTTTAATTGGCAATACCCCACTTGAGGGCAAGGACAAGGATGCCGTAAAAGAAGGTATTTTAAAGCTCCTAAAAGATAACTACGGCATCGATGAGGATGACTTTTTATCAGCCGAGCTGTGTCTCGTGCCTGCAGGACGTGCCCGTGATCTAGGCTTTGATAGAAGCATGATCCTAGGCTACGGCCATGACGACAGAGTGTGTGCCTACGCCTCACTTGAGGCAATGCTAGCAATAAAAAACGTTGAAAGAACCTCCTGTTGTCTTTTGGTTGATAAGGAGGAGATAGGCTCAGTAGGTGCAACCGGCATGCATTCAAAATTCTTTGAAAATATCTGTGCCGAGCTGCTTGCACTGCAGGGAAAGACATCTGATCTCTATGTACGCCGCATGCTTGCCAAATCACGTATGCTCTCATCTGATGTAAGCTCAGCCTACGATGCGCTCTATGCCAGTGCCTTTGATAAAAAGAATGTGGCCTATATAAGCCGAGGTATGGTTTTCAATAAATTTACTGGTGCCAGAGGTAAATCAGGCTCTAATGATGCCAATGCCGAGTATGTAGGTTTTATGCGCAAAGTTTTAGATGATGCTGGAGTAAATTACCAGTTCTCAGAGCTTGGCAAGGTCGATTTAGGTGGCGGCGGTACTATTGCCTATATCATGTCCCTCTATGGTATGGAGGTTATTGACTGTGGCGTTCCCGTGCTCTCGATGCACGCACCGTTTGAGGCCGTAAGCAAGGCTGATGTCTATGAAACCTGCAAGGGCTATAAGGCCTTCTTGCAAAGTAAGTAAAAATACCTTTAAAAGAGGGAGCCTAAGCTCCCTTTTATTTTTTAAAATCGACCACCGGCTTTGAAAGTGTTTTTATAAAAGCCTCATCATCAATTGCAAAAGAGCCATCCTTCAAAGCTAATCTGCATTTTTCAAGGCCACCTAAAAGCGAGGAGATTTTAGTATGTTGCTCTACTGCATCAGTAAACCAAGGAGATCTATTGGCAAGAGCGGTGGTAAAGGATATCTCATATGATGCATCTGAAAGCCTCTTTAAGGATGAAAGCTCACCTACTCCTACAACACCTACACGTAAAAGCACCCGTCCATCCTGTGAGGTTACCGCTACATAATCCTTCATATTAGAGGCAAACTCCATCAACACACCGGTAAATTTAAAACGGCGATTATAAAAATCATCCTCAAAGAAGCTTCCGTGAGTGATCTTTAATACCCCCGCCTGCTCTAGGGCCTCACCATAGGAGATCATTGAAAGCCATCCTGCTTTTTCAGCCGGATGATATTTCTTGTCTTTATTCTCATCTGCATTAGGATCCTCTGCAACCAGAGCCATTTCATGAAGCTTTGAGGGGATACCAGGCGCAGTTACATAGATCTTCTGTTTATTTAAGGCCTCATTTAATAAAGAGGTGATCTGAGAACTTTCATCTTTCAATGAAACTACCGTCTCATCAGAGGCTACTGCCATAGCACTACTGCCACCTAAAACAGTACTTAATGCAAAGAAGAGTGCTACCTTTACTTTATAAAAACTAAACATCTTATTTATTTCCAAAAGGATCTGACATCATTCTGTCCAAAATTAAAATGCCATCCTTGACATGGCCTACACCTAGGAAGCAGTCTCTGCCCCACAGCGAGCATTTGATTTCATTCTCCCCAGCACCATCTCCGACAAAGGTACAGTCATCAAGATCGCGCTGACGCATACCATGCATCAAAGTCTCAAGGCGTGACTCAGGTAGATAGATACGTGGCAGTCTTCCCATAAGCTCACCTGTAGATAAGAGCATATGATCCATAATTGCGTAATCACCCTTTTGGCAGGCCTCATCGCTTAAGGTCTGAAGCTCATCAAGACTCATCATATTCTGTGGCAGACCTTCAACAAAGGTACGATGTAAATAGGTTACATAAGCACCACAGCCTAGAGCCTCACCGATATCTGCAATAAGGGTACGGATATAAGTTCCTTTTGAGCAGTAGACCTCAACTTTGAATTTCTCAGCGCTTTTTTCAAGCACATTTATCTCATAGATCTCAACTTCACGAGAGGGGATCTCAACCTCATGTCCCTTACGGGCATATTTATAAAGAGGCTTGCCTGCAACCTTTACTGCTGAATAAATAGGCGGGATCTGAGTTATCACCCCTCTAAATTTATTAAGAGCCTCATCAAAATGCGCCATAGCGCCAGTGATATCACGGCGTTCAAGTACTTCCCCTTCGGCATCACAGGTTGAGGTGGTAATACCCAAGGTACCCTCGGCAATATATTTTTTTCTGCCCTCTAAAAAAAACGAGGCAAATTTGGCACTCTCACCTAAGAGCACCGGCAGCAGGCCTGATGCCAAAGGATCGAGCGCACCGGCATGTCCCCCCTTGTTGGCACGGAAAATTCCGCGCACCCTTGCCAAAGCAGAGGCTGATGATAAGCCTGAGGGCTTGTTTAATAAGAAGACGCCGCTGACATCACGCTTGGGCATACGGCTTTGTAGATGACGGTAATTGGTTGTATCCTGCACAACGAAGATCCTATATTTTGAAAAGTTGTGCGTCATTTTAACAAAACTTCATGCCTGTAAGTTGCAACATCCTTGCACAATGTCCATATCTTAGGTAGAATACTCCTCGTTCTATGGGGAGTTGTCAGTCCCCGCGTACGTGTTCCCGGTTTAATTGGTCAGGTTCGGAAGGAAGCAGCCAGGGTCGGAAAACATGGTACCGCGGTGTGGTTGGCGCTCCCCTCCATATTTTGGAGCTCGTTCATGGGCAGTACTCCTGGATTTTACTCTGAGCTTCACGAGCTCATCCTCTCAGATTACCTTCGCGTTGAAAAATCCGATATTTTCTATGCACTTATGCAGGAAATGGAGGAAATGAAGGCTCTAGCCTCACCAAATATATTCATGATGATAAGACCTAGAGGCTTTGGCTTATCACTTTGCACCGAGGCACTATATACCGTACTTGAGAGAACGAGAGATTTTACGCAGATCCTGCGTAATGATGAGGAAAGAGCACGTGCGCAAAAACTACCTCATCATCATGTGCTCATGTTAAATCTTAAAAAGGTGGCCTCAAAAAACGCCGCCGAGTTTTCACAAGAGCTGCTGACTATGCTACAGCAGCTCTACTGGGAGCATCACCTACATGGCGCGATCACCAATTACACCACTCCCAAAAGCTATTTTGCCGATCTCATCAATGAGCTCTCCGAACGCCATCAGGAGAAGGTGGTTATCTTAATTGATAACTACGATATTCCCCTCATTATGGCCTCCGCCATGGAGCCAAATGAAAGAGATCAGGCTACCGCTACCTATCTTGAAATGCTCAATGTATTAAAACATGCCAAAGATAAGGTGCAGTATGCCTTTTTATCAGGCCATATAAAATTCAAACTAGCATCCGATCTCTCAGAGGGGCTACCACTAGTAAGAGATCTATCATCCTCTGCCAAATACGATACCCTTTTTGGCTTTACTCATGATGAGCTTATTAATGTCTTTGGCGCAGAGCTTGAAAAGGTTGCCCAAAAGCACGATCTGCCCAAGCATTTGGGAGTACCGCTTATTGAGGCCTTATACGGAGGCTTCTCTTTTTCTGACAGGCTTATCCGTATGGTATGCCCCGTCTGTGTAAATCATGTCATCACCAATAACTGCAAGCTCCTCCCCTACAGTGCAGGCGGTGACTATGCTTTTTTAAAAAAAGCACTCACACGCGCAGACGACGGATTTTTATGGCTTTTTGGCAAAGATGGTCAGGATCCTCTATACGCAAGCTCCATAGGACTGTCGCCCGAGGGCAAGGAATTAGGCTCTCTACTAATTCAATTAGGCTTTGCCTCTCGTCAAAGCGTAACTGAGCATGATCTTGATGGCTTTTCCACCTGGCGCTATAAGTTTGTCTGCCCTAATGAGGATATGCGCCGCAGCCTTGAAATTGTAAGAGGCAATAAGGATAAAGACTATGCCCTAGAGGAGATGGAGTGCCCACAGGATCTGATGCAGGCCAATGACGACGAGCGCTTTGGCTCTGCCGTTAACGTGGACGATGGCGAATAAAGGGCCTACTTCTCAAGATAGGCATTTGCGTCATCTAATCCCAAGGCCCCCCACAGTATCACCACAGTATCACTACGAGGGGGTTGCATTAGCTTAAGATCTATCTTATGCGCTATGTAAAAGGCATAGTGGAATGATGCCATCAGCGCCTGAGCCTTGGCATTAGGTGAGGTGGTGAAAGTATAGACTGCCCTCAATCTGAGCCTCAACACCTAATATTTCGGATAGCTCAGGCCATGAACGACATAAGCATCAGCTGAGATCTTACCTTACAGGCAGCAAGATTGGATGTGAGTACTAACATTTGGCATTTAAATCATAGCTTTCATTGTCAGCTAAGGCTTTACCTTATAGGCACTGACACACTGCTTTTTTCTTGAAAACCACTTTCTTTTACTGACCATAGCTAAAGCAGTATTTTCATCGACACTGTAATACTTAGGATTTTTTCTATCTATGAATACGCGTACGTTCATCTCAGGGCAGAATTCATAACGATAGCCGCGCACAATAGCTCCGGTAAAAAAACGAGGCTTGAGCGATCCGATCTCTTTATAGAGCACAGCAGAGCTTTCAAAGCTTGTCACCTTATTAAAATGATCATTGTCAAAAAGCACTACCGCAAATGATTCACACAATATAGGTGTCTGATCAGATCTTAATTTTCTGCGTTTAATTAAACAAAAGATAAGACGTACAAGATAAAAGGCTATATAGAAAAAACAGATACTGCTTAGGATATGAAATGATGATCCCGGGAAGAAAGATAGCAGATCATATATGGCACAAAGCCATAAAGCT
>CAVJLP010000064.1:0-12865 GCA_963650525.1 Firmicutes bacterium CAG:534 | reverse complement strand
ATCATCAGCAGGATTTAGGGAGTACCAAATCATCTTAGGTAATGAGCCCTGAGCATTGAGCTCGTTCATGAAGGAATCCATGCCCTCAGCGCAAAGTCTATCACCCATGGTATCAAAACCAGTATCAGCACCTAAGCGCTTAAACATAGGAGTGTTAGGATCGCGGACAGCACCAAAGTGCATCTGCATTACCCAACCATACTTAGCATAGCCCTTAGCTAGGTGGAGGAGGATCATGGTCTTGTAGGCTTCAACCTCAGCGGCATTGATTGATTCGCCCTTTAAGCCCTTCTGGAAGATAGCCTCAAGCTCAGCATCTGTGCACTTGGTGCAGTATGCGTAGTCAATACCGTGATCAGCTGCACGGCAGCCCATGTCGTTGAAGAACTTCATACGCTCATCAATTGCAGCAAAGAAATCCTTGCAGCAGGTAATCTTCATGCCGGTAAGCTCTGCAACCTTCTGAACATACTCGCCAAAACCAGGCTTCTCAACCTTCATTGCCTTGTCAGGACGCCATGCAGGCAGAACCTTGCAAGGAGCATTCTTGTCGGCAGCAAGCTTCTTGTGCCACTCAAGGGAGTCAGCAGGATCATCGGTGGTGCAGATGCACTTGACATTTGACTGCTTGATGATGCCCTGAACGGTCATATCTGCAGATGCAAGCTTCTCATTGCACTCATCCCAAATTTCCTTGCAGGTATCTTCATTCAAGGTTTTGGTGATACCAAAGTAGCGCTGAAGCTCCAAGTGGGTCCAGTGATAAAGAGGGTTACCAATTGCACGAGGTAAGGACTTGGCAAACATCTGGAACTTCTCGTAATCGGTGCTCTTATCACCAGTGATCATGTCCTCAGGAACACCATTTGAGCGGATCATACGCCACTTGTAGTGATCACCTGAAAGCCAAGCATCAGTGATGTTGCGGAACTTATAGTTCTCAGCGATCTGCTGAGGATTGATGTGGCAGTGATAGTCGATGATAGGCATCTTAGCTGCGTGCTCGTGGAAGAGCTCAACAGCAGTAGGGGTCTCCAAGAGGAAATCCTTATCCATAAATTTCTTCATGATGTTTTGTCCTTTTTAGGTTCTTAACGTTAGTTGAAATAATACAGCCTGCGCTAGGCAGGCTGCAATTTTTTTATATTAGTAGCCGAGCATTGCCTTGGCAGTCTCGCCCATTGATCCATCGTAGCCGCAGACCTGAGGGAGCCAGGAGTTCAAGAACGGCAAGTAGGTAATGAGCATCAACACGATGAAGATAACTGCATAGTACGGCAGAATGTTCTTCAAAACGCGCTCGATGGTGGTCTTACCAACCTTCACACCTACGAACAAGATGTTGCCTACAGGAGGAGTGATGAGGCCGATGCAGAGGTTATAGGTAATGATAATACCGAACTCAACAGGGGAGAGGCCGCAACCTACAGCAATAGGCAGGAAGATCGGGGTGAAGATCAACACTGCAGGAGTGGTATCCATGAAGGTACCAATGAAGAGCAGGAATACGTTGATGATGAGTAAGATCACGATCTTGGAATCGGAAATGCCATAGAGCAAATCACGTACAGCATCAGGGATCTGCACGAAGGAAATGATCCAGGACATGATGGAGGAAACACCGATCAAGAAGATGATGATACCAGTCATGGCTGCAGAGGATGCATAGGTATTAAGCAAGCTCTTAAGTGAAATAGTGCGATAGAAAGCAGAGAGTACAATTGAGTACACCACAGCAACAACTGCACCTTCGGTTGCGGTGAAAGCACCGATGATGATACCGCCGATCACGATCACAATCAAAGCAAGAGCAGGTAATGCCTTCCAGAGAGTAGACATGAACAAGCTAAAGGTTACTACCTGAGTGTCGCCCTTAAAGCCATTCTTAACTGCAATGAAGGTTGCCATCATCATGCAGGCAATACCCCAGAGAATACCAGGGATATAACCACCTAGGAACAAGGCTGCAACTGAAGTACCACCTGAAACTAATGCATAAGTAATGAGCACGTTTGAAGGAGGGATCAAAAGGCCGGTAGGTGCAGAGACAATGTTAATGGTTGCCATGAAGTCCTTAGTATAGCCATCCTTAACGGCAATAGGTCCAATAATGGTACCCATTGCAGAGGCTGCAGCTACACCAGAGCCAGAGATTGCGCCGAACATCATGTTAGCCAAGCAGTTGGTGTGAGCATAGGAGCCAGGGAGTTTACCTACGCAGACACGAGCAAGGTTCATAAGTCTCAATGCCAATCCGCCTTGATTCATGATGTTACCAGCAAGAATGAAGAAAGGAATTGCAATTAGGGTGAAAACGGAAACACCAGTGAAAGTACGCTGAGCACCGGTGGTGAGCATCATATCAAAGTCAAGGGCATAGCCACCTGCTAGAACTGATGAAATTGCGATAGCAATAGCAATAGGTACGCCCAAAACGAGCATTACGATCATGGCTACTGCAAGAATTAAAGCAACAGTTGCGGTCATTTTCTATATACTCCTGATTAGTCTTCAACAGGCTTGCCATATTCAGCTAAGTCAGGAGAGCTAAGCTTTTTGACAAGATCGACCAAGTTCATGATGCCGTATACGGTGATAATTACACCAGAAATTGGCAACACAGCATACATTAAGCCCATGGAGACTGTCAGTGCAGAGGTTAACTGATCAGCGTTCTCAACGGTCATAACATAGCCACCATAGATGAGCAGGAATACTGCAGTTAAAATCACCAAGATCTCAGAGAAGATATCAAGGTAGACTCTGGTAGCACCACGGAAGCGGCTAGTTAAGAAAGACATAGCCAAGTGTTCACGCTTACCAAACACATAAGCTGCAGCTAAAATTGAAAGCCAAGTAAAGCTGTAGGTTACGATCTCTTCAGAGAGGGTACTAGGTGAGTTGAAGAAATATCTGACAACGACCTGATAAGTACCTACGATAGTCATTTCAACAAAAAGTACTACGCAGATAAACATCACGATCTTGTCCATTAATTTCCTTAAAGCTTGCATTGGAAATGCTCCGTTTGAATTAATAATTACAAGACGTTTTTACTAAAATCCCCGAGTGGAAGATCCGCACGGGGACAGTGTAAATTATAAAATGCTTAGCAAGTTAAAAAATTTTAGATGAAATTTTTAATTACTTGTTAGCTGCATCGTATGCGGAAGCTGCTTCGTAGAGAGGAACAATAGCAGGATTTTCCTTCTTTAACTGCTCGTGGAGAGGGAGAACCTTCTCACGGAACTGGCCGGCATCAACGTCGATGAACTCAACACCCATGGCCTTAGCCTTTTCTTTAGCGTCATCGATGGACTTGTGCCATGCAGCAAATTCAGCCTTCTGAGCTTCCTGAGCTGCTTCCTCGAATACCTTGCGATCTTCTTCAGGGAGGCCCTTTAAGAACTTCTCAGAGGCAACGATCATGTCAGGGCACATCTGGTGACCATCATAGGTGAAGTATTTGCAGACTTCGCCGTGCTTCTGATCAGTCAATGCAAGCTCATTGTTCTCAGCACCGTCAATAACGCCCTGCTGTAATGCAGAGTAAACCTCACCAAATGACATCGGAGTTGCTGCTGCGCCGAAAGCGTTCATCATAGCAACGTTGGTAGGACCTGCCTGAACGCGGAACTTCTTGCCCTTTAAGTCCTCAACAGTCTTAATAGGAGTCTTAGAGTAGAAGTTACGAGTACCAGCAGTGAAAGCACCTAAAGAACGGAAGCCGTCTTTTGCTGCATTCTTGTTGATCTCAGCGAAGAACTCAGGGGTAGAAATGAAGCCTTCGAATGCCTTCTCAGAGGTGAAGAGGAAAGGAACAGAGAAAACACCGTAAGCCTTATCAAAGGACTCGATGTTAGCAGTAGAAACTGATAAGAACTGAACAACGCCCTGCTTAATGAGCTCAAGTACCTTCTCGTTAGCGCCTAAGGTGCCGTTAGGGAAGATCTGAATGTCATATTTGTCACCAAGCTTGCTGTTTACATAGTCCTTCAAAGCAACAAAGCCGATGTGATCAGGGTGAGTCTCAACCTGAGTATGAGAAATACGAACGGTGGTCTTAGCCTCAGCAGAAGCAGAAAGAGCTACAACGGCAGCTAATGCAGCAGCAATACCGAGTACTTTGTTGATACGCATGATATATTTTGTCCTTTTAGTTTATTTCTATTGTCCGTTTATGGATGAAGAGAAGCTCAATTCCATTTCGGGCGTTTATCAGATTGACGAGCAATCTTCTTTTTTGGACGTCCGAAACAATAAGCTTGCGGACCTACCATGTAAGGAATTATATAAATTCAAATTTGTAGATCTGTGGCATACATCGCAATTTTGAAATCGTTTGCGTCCAAATAAGTGGGTTGAATTATAACGAAAAAAAAGTTATGCGTAACAGTTATTATAAATCAAAATGTTATTTTTTCTAAAATGTTAAGAATGTAAAATACGAAAAAAAATTAAATGGGAATTTTATTCACTTATCTGAAGTGTTACGAGTTGCATTTGAAATAAATTTGCGCAAATTGTGCACAAATGGACGCATTGTAAAATAAAAAGGCAGGATTAAATCCTGCCTAAAGTAAAGATAAAGCTTATTAGAATTCAGCGTGCTGAGGAGTACGAGGGAAGGGGATCACATCACGCAGATTACCTGTACCGCAGATGTAATCTACAATACGTTCAAAGCCTAGGCCAAAGCCTGAGTGAGGCACTGAGCCATAACGACGTAGGTCACGATACCACCAGTAAGCATCTTTATTTAATCCAAGCTCATCCATGCGGGCATCTAAGAGTTCAATGCGCTCCTCACGCTGTGAGCCACCGATGATCTCACCAATGCCAGGAGCCAATACATCCATAGCAGCTACAGTCTTGCCGTCATCATTCTGGCGCATGTAGAAGGCCTTGATATCCTTTGGATAATCGCGAACAACAACAGGAGCGTGGAAGTGCTCTTCAGCAAGATATCTTTCATGCTCTGATTGCAAATCAATACCCCATTCAACAGGGTACTGGAAGGTCTTCTTAGCTTTCTTTAGGATCTCAATTGCTTCAGTGTATTCAACCTGAGCAAATTCTGAGTTTACAAAATTCTCAAGACGAGTTATCGCATCCTTATCCACATGGGCTACGATGAATTCGAGATCCTCGCGGCAATGTGCAAGTACGTAGGTAAAGATTGCCTTTAACATGCGACCTGCAGTATCGGCAGCACCATTTAGATCGGTAAAGGCCATCTCAGGCTCAACCATCCAGAACTCAGCTAAATGACGGGTAGTATTAGAGTTTTCTGCACGGAAGGTAGGACCGAAGGTGTAGACCTTTGACAAGGCACAGGCATAGGTTTCAGCCTCAAGCTGACCAGATACGGTTAAGTAGGCATGACGGCCAAAGAAGTCCTTTGAAAAGTCAACCTGTCCTTTGTCGTTTCTGGGCATGTCATCTAAATTGAAGTTAGTGACAGTGAACATTTCACCTGCGCCCTCACAGTCTGATGCAGTGATAAGCGGGGTGGAGAGCCATAAGAAACCTTCTCCTTGGAAGAAGGAGTGAATGGCAAAGGCGGCAGCATTGCGAATGCGCATTACCGCACCCATAAGATTGGTACGGGGACGCAGATGAGCATATTCACGCAGATATTCAACGCTGTGACGCTTGGCACTCATAGGGTAGGAATCAGGATCTTCTACAAAGCCTAAAACCTTAACACAATCAGCGTGAACTTCAACGCTTTGGCCTTTGCCTTGGGATTCCACTAAGGTACCATCAACAGCAACAGAGCAACCGGCGGTGAGTTTTAAGATTTCTGAGTCGTAATTTGCTAAAGCCTTGTCTGCAACAACCTGCAGATTATTAAAGCAAGAGCCATCATTGACGGCGATGAAGGAGAAGCCGGCTTTAGAATCGCGGCGGGTTTTTACCCAGCCTGCGAGCGTGACTTTGCTGCCAACGGCCTCTTTTCCGTTAAGCAGAGATTTAACGCTTGAAATGCTCATGTTTTATTTCCTATCGGTTTTCAAACTGTTGATGTGGGCAGGATCAAGATGACCTGCATGGGTTTTGATGAGGAACATTCCACGAGGAAAATCCTTCTCACCTACTAATAAGGCAGGTAAGAAACTAGAATGTTGTTCATCTAAAAATCTTTGAAGCTCACGGGCAACACTCATACCGGCATACCGGCTTTCAAATGCTAATGAGCCTTTATTTTCCGGTAATTCAATAGTGCCGCGAACATAGGTAAGGCCTTTTTCTGCAACTATGTCATAGACCTTGCCTACAGTATGTCTGCCTTGGGCATAGAGGATGCGGGTCTTGGCATACATAAAAAAGCTTTTGCCGGCAAGGACTGCAAAAAGTAATACAAAGAAGTACTGAGTCCAAGGATGCTGATGCCCTGATGCAGTCCAGGTATAAATTGCTAGCACCAAACCAATGCCTGCAATAAAGCCGTAGATAATTCCAAATACCAGTTGCGCAACACCAAAGCGTGGTTCAAAGGAATTGCGGCGAATTTCTGCTGTTTTCTGATCCATACTAAATCTTGTGAGATAAGAGTTTTAGTTAAATTATTTATTGGCGCTGTTGATAATTGTGCTCAAGTTAGCCTGAGGATTGAAGGGATCCTCCTCATCTTTGGTAAACATAACCTTAACTGTGCAGTTGGTTTCACCGTAAAACAGGGGGGACTGAACGGTTTTGCCAGAAACGTTACGTGCAAGATTTGCCGGAATGAAACGCTGAAGTTTCATTTCATAGCGTGGGGCAATTTCCATGTCATCAGGCTCTTCCTTAGAGCTTGCCATTGGAATATCGTTAATTGAAATCTGAGTTAAGATCTGTCTTACTTCCAAAGGTTCAAGCGAATTGTGCTTTAAGGTAAAGGAAACGTTAAAACCGCTTATGCCATTGTTTTCAGCAGTTTCTACAGAATTTATCGTTAATTCTGGTTTTTTTGAGCCGTCTGGTAATGATGCGCAGCCTGTAAGTAAGGCGGTACAGCAAGCAACAGCAATAAGTGATTTGAACTTCATATAAGCCTCGGTGTTAGCACAGCTGTCCTTATACCTAATTTATTAAGGTAGAGATGAACAGATGATTAACAGTACGATCTGTGATCTATTCCTCAGAATACAAAGCGTGATTATAAGCCTACAGGATGCATTCTCAAAACCTAAAAAATTGTTTTTCTTTCCTGTATGTAAGAAAATTGCAAAAAACGGGATAAAAGTACAAATTATGTGCAAAAAATGAAAAATAGTACTATGATATCTGGCATTAAGTTTTATGCCAAAACAAAATGCTAGAACTTATATGTGTTTGACACCATCAAACATTGCCTTAGAGTAAGGCGTAGTGTTATCCATATTACGTCTTCAATAAGGTTACCAACCTTCCTGCCTAACGACTCCAACCCCTAGCCGCTTCGTGCTGTTAAATCTAAGGCTATATTTTAATAAGGCTCTTAATATGAATTTTTTAAAAGCATTAGCTTCTTTATCTGCTTTTTTAGGCAAAACATTTGCTGTGTGGGTGATTTTATTTGCCTGCATCTCCTATTATTACCCTCAGGGCTTTACCTTTCTGGCTCCATACATTTCAATTTTGCTTGGTATTGTGATGTTCGGTATGGGCCTTACATTGTCTGCTAAGGACTTCTCAGAGGTTTTCACGCGCCCTGTGGATGTGCTTATTGGTATCGTGGGTCAGTTTGTCATCATGCCCTTGATCGCATGGACTCTGTGCAAAGCATTAAGACTTCCAGATGAAATTGCAGTGGGTGTTATTCTGGTCGGTTGTTGCCCTGGTGGTACTTCATCTAATGTTATGACCTTCCTAGCACGTGGCGATGTTGCTTTATCAGTATCTATTACCGCATGCACTACAGTTTTAGCACCGTTTGTGACACCTGCTTTAATCTATCTTTTTGCAAGTCAGTGGGTTGACGTATCCATGTCTGCCATGTTTTTGTCAATTGTTAAGATCGTGGTTGTTCCAATTGTGTTAGGTATTGGCATCAATGCTCTATTTGGCAAGGTGGTACGTACCGCAGTTACGGTGCTCCCTCTGATATCGGTAGTGTCAATTGTTTCAATTGTTTGCGCAGTGGTATCCGTATCTCATGATAAGCTTGCAGAAACTGGTGCTTTGATCTTTGTGGTGGTTATTTTGCACAACTGCCTAGGCTACCTTTTAGGCTATCTGCTTGGCAAGATTTTTCATATGTCACTGCACAAACGTAAGACTCTGTCTATTGAGGTTGGTATGCAGAACTCAGGTTTGGGTGTTGCCTTAGCTATGGCTCATTTCTCACCGTTATCTGCTGTGCCCTCAGCTATATTCTCAGTTTGGCACAACATCTCAGGTCCTATTATTGCTACCATCTACAATAATATGAAGGATCCTGATGCCAAATAAATAATTTTTGGCTCCTAAAAAAGGCCTGCTATCGCAGGCTTTTTTAATAATGTGGCGGTGGCACTTCATCCTTTAGATCACGCGTTGCATATGGATCAGCTGTTTTTGAAATCAGGATCTTTAAAGATCGCTTTAAGGCGTTGAGCTCATCTAAGGCCTGTGTCAGCTCACGGCCCTGATTTTCAAGCTGATCTTCAAGCCACGCACATTTCTCCTCAAGTGCGAGCATACGTTGCTCGGTATCATTAATCTTTTCTATTTTTTTTGAAAGAACATTCATAAGTAAACCTTAATCAAACAATTCAGTAAGCATCCGCAAAATTCTCTTAAAAAATAATAAGGTATGTCAAGACTAACTAAAAAGTTAGCGTATGATAATTTAAGTTTTTGAAAAATAAGTAAAAATTAGCCTATGTCAACTTCTTTTTAACTGTTAACATAAAGTTAACGTTAAGTTAACAAGGCTCTTTCTCGAGCATATTGCATAAAGGTGATATGATCATAAGTTAGTTATAGCTTACGAAAATGCAATTTAATTAAGGTTTTTTATCATGCTTGAATCCGTACTCTCAGCTCTGGCTCCAAAATCACTGCAGGCAAAGTGGCTTTTAAGTCAGGTTAAAGTAGCCCATTTCAATGAAGGAAGGATTAGAGTCATATATGAGAAGTTAAAGCATGATGATGAGATCTATTCAGGTGTTTGTGATAGTCTCAATGAAATAAAAGAGATTATCGAGTACAAGATAAATCGTATTACCGGATCTGTAACTATTAATTACGATCCGCAAAGTATTGTGCCTGGATCATTTATTGACCAATTAATTAAGGGCGTAAGATCTCGCGTTAAGGCATAGGTTTTAGAAAGAGGTGATCAAAATGATAGGTTATGGCGCAGGAGTCAATGCCGGTCGGTTCATCAAGCAGAAGCTTTTTGAAAACGAGGGCATGGTCATTGCACATAGAATAAAAGGTCGCAGACGCTATATTTGCAAGGCCATAAAAGGGAATGCAGAGGCTTGTCAGGAGCTTGAAAAGATCCTTGCACGTTTTCCTGGAATGACCTATGTACGCGTAAGTCCTATTTTAGGCTCAGTCACTGTCAGCTATACCCAGACAGAGCGACACATCAATGCTCTTTTTGATGCACTGTCCCATGAAATTGCTGGTACTCATGCTGTGCAGGAGGAAACGCTGATCCCAACTTCTGCTTTGCAGGTTGGTGATAACCTAAACGATTCAGCCCGTCGTGTTGTAGGTAGCATCAAACGTTTCTTTAATCATACCGAGCCTGTATTCTTAACTCGTGTTGCGGCTATTGCGCTTTTAATTTACGGCTTTAACCGCATTGTTATTAATGGTGATCGTCCCGCAGGTCCTCAGATCATGTTGTGGGGCTTAGCTTTATTATTGCGTCAGTCTCATCCTGAGCCTAAGTCATTGCATAACGATGAACAGGCTTAATTGAGAGGGACAAGGATATATGAAAACTTTAAAATTACCGTTGCCTGCAGTTAAGCTTGATTATCACAACTGCACCCTTGTTGAAGCTAAAATGCGTCGTGTCAGTGGCGTACTCTCCTGCTTTATGGGTAAGGGCTATGTAAAATTAACCTTTGCTGATGATTATTCTGCAAAAGTACGCAATAGTGCCTTACTTGAGTTATCCCGCCTTTTAGGTGGCATCGCACTTGAGAGTGGCAAGGCCATTGCAAAGCAGTCTAAGGATTGCTTCAAGGGAGAAAAGACAGCTGATATCGACGATGACTTCAAGGTGCATCGCAGAGGCGCTGTAATTTCTTTAGGATTTTTCCTGTTATTTGAAATCATGCGCCGTGTAAGTCCGGCAACATTCCTAGCAACTGGTGCTTTGCGCTCTGCTGCAGTGATCATAATGTCCAAGGAGCTATTGAAAAATGGTATCTTCGGTGCAATCAAGGAGCGTCGTCCTAATGCAGACACCTTGACTATGACTGCTGTTATGGCATCTGTAATTGCCGGCAAGCCTGAGTCCTCATTGACTTTACTTACTCTTTCAAATTGTGCTGAGATGCTGACTACCCTGGCAGCACGTAAGGCTCGCTCTAATATTTCAAAGCTTGTAGCCTTAGATGTACGTGATGTCTGGATCGTTGATGAAAACGGTCTTGAGCGTAAGGTTCCTTTGGAGGAAGTCAAAGAGGGAATGACCGTCACTGTTCACACTGGTGAGAAGATCTGTGTTGATGGTGTAGTGGTCTCAGGTGAGGCAGCTGTTGATCAGGCCGCAATTACCGGTGAGAGTGTTCCTGCAGCTAAGAAAAAGGGTGACAGAGCCTATGCCGGTACAGTTGTATCCTTAGGTGAGCTTACAATCTTAGTTGACAAGGTCGGTGATGATACCTCGCTTGCACGTATTGTCCACATGGTTGAGGATGCCTCAAACCGTAGAGCTCCGGTGCAGAATTATGCCGATTCCATGGCTACAGCTTTGGTACCAGTATCCTTCTTAGGTGCTGTTATAGTTTATCTTGCCACCCGTGATATCCAGCGTGTTCTGAACATGCTCTTTATTGATTTTTCTTGTGGCTTGAAGCTTTCTACCGCAACTGCTATTTCTGCTGCAGTTAGCCGTTGTGCAAAATCTGGTATTCTCGTTAAGGGCGGTTCCTTTATTGAAGAGGCTGCCGGCATCGATACTATTATTCTTGATAAGACTGGTACCATTACCCGTGGTAAGCCTGCAATTGTAAATATCACCACTCAAAAGGATATCAGTGCAGATCTGGTCTTGCGTCTTGCTGCATCTGCTGAAATGCACTCCTCTCATCCTATGGCTATATCCATCTTAGATGAGGTGAAGAAGCGCGCACTTGAGATCCCTGAGCATGAGGATACTGAAACCATAGTAGCCCGAGGCATTAAGGCTCATATCGGTAAGGTTGACAGCTTCAAGGGCGGTGTGGTTCTAGTAGGCTCCAGAACCTTTATGACTGAGAATAAAGTCAAGGATATGCTTGATGTCAAGAATACAAGTCCTACCGGATCCTTTATCTATATCTCAGGAGCCGGTCATCTGTTAGGTGTATTGGAAATTGATGATCCTGTACGTCCAGACTTTAAGCGTGCTATCAACCGCCTGCGTTACAACGGTGTTGAAGAGATCAACATGTTGACAGGTGATAACAAGTCAGTTGCAGCTGCTATCTCTCGAGATCTCGGCTTAGATGGATATAGAGCTGAGGTTATGCCTGAGGATAAGGCATCCTTCGTTGCCAAGGCTCAGAGTGTAGGTAACGTATTAATGGTAGGTGATGGTATTAATGATGCTCCGGCCCTTGCATATGCTGATATCGGTGTTGCCATGGGTACTGGCTGTACTGATACTGCCATGGAGTCTGCCGATGTCACCATTAACTCAGAGGATCCGTTAAAGCTTCCAGAGTTCATCGGAATTGGAAAGCAGACGATGAAACTTGTTCATCAGAATTTCTGTGCCACCATTTTAATTAATACTGGTGCTATGATGCTCGGATCCTTAGGCTTAATCACCCCATTATGGGCAACAGTGGTACACAATGCTTCAACCTTAGGTGTTGTGTTAAATTCAGCTCGTGTATTAATTGAGCCTAAGAAAGGGCGTAATAATGCACAAAGGGAAGAAGAATTAAACTAGTTTTTTATGCGGAATTTCCCGCGGTCAGGAGGAAATAAAATGTTAGTTGGTCTTAATTACAGACTGATTTTAGGTGTTTTGGCAGGCGTGGCCGTCGGTGTAGCTGGTGCCAAATATTATGAGCAGCATCGCGATGAGATCACCGATAAGCTCAAGAACTTCAAGGGATGCAATATCCTATCTAAGGGTGAGCTTGTCAAGGAAGATGCCGAGTTAACCCTAGAAGAGCTTGAGTCTCAGAAGGAGCGTCTTGAGGATTTAATCGCTGATTTACAGGCAAAAAAAGGAGCTAACTAATGTTATTTGGTTTAAATCTTACCTCTAAGGTAGTTTTAGGTTTTGCTGCCGGTGTTGTGATCGGCGCTTGTGGTTACAAACTGGTATCTGAGAAGAAAATCAATTTTAAGGCTTTGGATAAGATCGTTCACGATTTTGGTAACAAGTCTAAGGAAGCTGAGACTGGTGTTGCTGAGGCTGAGGTCGTAGAAAGCAAATAAGTTGATTCTTAAGTCTGCTTAATTTTATTAAACCGTCAGGCGTTAGCATACGTCGGGCGGTTTTTTGTTTCTCTTAAGTTTAATGGGGAATCTCAATTTTGGGCACACAAGGCTGTGATCTCGATGTTAACTCTATGCGTTCAAGTGATGATCTTTTTGGTAATCGTTGTACAACGTTTGATTCAGCTTCACTCTCATCAGTGGAGCTTGGATGATTTATTCACAATTTTGCGAAAACATAAAAGTAAGGCATTCACTGACGTTATAATTCCTCAGGAGGCTACCAAGAAGCAAAATG
>CAVJLP010000063.1:0-12938 GCA_963650525.1 Firmicutes bacterium CAG:534 | reverse complement strand
CTTGATATAAGGAGTTTTATCTACATAGTAAAAGCCATCATTGATAACTTCGTTAAAAGAATCGTAGCCTACAGGAAGCCCCTTTAGTGATTTAAGAATTTTTATATCCATACATCTCACCTAACGCCAGATCCCTTTTTCATCACTTTAAAGCACTTACTTAAGCTATGTTGAAATCAACCTAAGGAGCGCTGTTTGCTATGCTCTTCCTACTAAGCCTTTCCTGTTCACTTTGCTCATGCATAACTTTCTCTGAAATCTCAAGCTGTATTTCATGCACTGTCAAAATATTTAGCACACAGTACAGAGCAAAACAAAGCAGGATCAAGACTGAAAGAGAATTGCTGAGGTTAAACTCAGGATTGAACTTTATCTGATGTAACGCAAAGCTAAAACTTACTATGAGCAAAAATATAGATGTTTTTTTGGCAATAGTCCTAAGCTTTAAGGCAATTACCTTGCGGTAACGTATATGCTTTAGAATATCTGCGCTAATGCTGAAAATACATCTTATAAGCAGAGCATATAAAACGATGACCGCAATAAACAATGTTGGCAGTAATTCATAAGTCATAGATTTAAGCCTTACCCTTATAAAAGCTTTCTTTTTTCAATTTCATAGCTGATTGTACCTAAAAAGTAGCCTCTGGGACATTTTTAAAAAGTACAAAAGTGCAAGCTTTCGCCTGTTTTAGTGGCTATTTTTTTCAAAGCCTTAACTTACTTCACGCAAACTTAACAGTAAAGCGTTAATATTTAAGCAGCAATTGTAAAAGAACTCTTAGAAAAAAGCCCTACTAGCAGGAAAAGCGATGTCAGAATTTATCCCCAAGGAGCTCTCTTGGCTCTCTTTTAACGGTCGCGTGCTTCAAGAAGCTGCCGATCCCTCAGTGCCTTTAATTGAAAGGGTGCATTTTTTGGGCATCTACGCCAATAACCAGGACGAGTTTTTCAAGGTACGTGTCGCCGAGCTTAAGCGTCAGGCCATGATCGTTCATGAAAAACAGTCCCAAGAAGAGCTGGTAACATTGTTAAAGCAGGTACAGCATGAGGCTGCACGCTATCAGATGACCTTAAATGAGATCTTCCGCTCATTAGTCTCTGAGCTTGAGCGCAACAAGATCTTTTTGCGTGATGAAAAGAGTATCAGTGATACTCAGCGCCAGTGGGTTGAGCATTATTTCCGCCATCATGTGCTAAAGCACATAAATCCGGTCATCATCGATGAGAACACGGATTTGGTGTCCTTCCTTAAGGATAAATACTCCTATTTAATCGTACGCATGAGCGGTGCTAAGAACTACTATGCACTAATTGAGATCCCAACTGATGCCATTCCGCGCTTTATCCGTATGCCATCAGAGGGCGATTCCACTACCTTGATGTTTTTAGATGACATCATCCGTCTGTGCATCGATAAAGTCTTCTGCCATCTTTTTGACTATGACTCAATTGAAGCCTATTCAATTAAGATGAACCGAGACGCCGAATACGATCTCTCAGGAAACCTTGATAAATCCTTGCTTGAGGACATGTCCGAGTCCTTAAAGCAGCGTCTAAACGCCAAGCCGGTACGCTTTGCCTATGATGCAGCCATGCCAAGAGACTTAGTTGAATTTATGGCTGGTGAGCTTAAGCTTTCATCAATTGATTCCTTAATGCCAGGCAACCGCTACCACAATTTCAAGGATTTCATGTCTTTTCCCTCAATTGGAGGAGATGACAGTGAGTATCAGCCACTGCGTGAAGTACGCTCCACTGCCTTTGATACAGCCGCAACTCCCTTTGAGGCCATTGCCAAAAAAGATGTGCTACTTTTCTATCCTTATTACTCCTTTGACTATCTTACCGAGTTTTTACGCCAGGCTTCCTATGATCCACAGGTAACCTCAATTAAGATTAATATCTATCGTGTGGCATCTAACTCTCGAGTAATCAATTCCTTAATCGATGCTGCCAATAACGGTAAATCGGTAACCGTAGTCGTAGAGCTTAAGGCACGCTTTGATGAGGCCAATAACATAAAGTGGGCCTCTCGCTTAACTGATGCCGGAGTTAAGGTGCAGTTTGGTCTGCCTACACTTAAAATTCACTCAAAGCTTGTATTAGTTACCCGCAAAGAGGGAGATAAGCTTGTACGCTATGCCCATATTGGTACTGGTAACTTTAATGAAAAGACTGCCAAGATCTACACTGATTTTGCCTTATTTACAGTAAAGAAGGAAATTACAGATGAGGTTGAAAACGTCTTTGAATTTATCGAGTATCCCTACACCCGCCCAGTATTTAAATATCTGCTAGTATCCCCGCTTAATGCCCGTGATCGCATCACCGATATGATCGAGCGTGAGATTAAGAATAAGCAGGCAGGAAAGGAAGCCTATATTCATCTTAAGGTAAATAACCTTGTCGATAAGAAGATAGTGTCGCAGCTTTATAGAGCCTCTCAAGCAGGCGTTAAGATCCGTATGGTTGTGCGTGGTATGTGCACACTTAAAGCAGGAGTACAGGGATTATCTGACAACATCCTCATCACCTCAATTGTCGACAGATTCTTAGAGCACCCGCGTGTCATGCTCTTTTGCGCAGGAGGCGAGGATGAGCTTTATATAAGCTCTGCTGACTGGATGACGCGTAATCTTGATTATCGTATTGAGGTTGGAACAAAGGTATTAGATCCTGATCTAAAAGCTCGGATCATGCATATACTCTCACTGCAGGAACGAGATAACCGCAAGGCCCGCATCATCGATGAAAAGCAGCAGAATATCTATGTCACTGCCAAAAAAGATGAGGAGAAGATCAGATCACAGGTTGCAACCCGTGACTACCTAGACGATGTCGAAAGCAGACTTTTAGCAGAATTTAAAGCTCAGCAATAAGAGTCTAAATTACGTCCTAAGGCCCAGTTATCAAGGCTGGGCCCTAAGCTTAACCCTTGCTTTTACTCTTAATAAACGTCTTAAAACTTGCTTTTATCTTCAGCATAATAATAAGCATTAAGTAAAAGTCATCAGATCAGCGCAAATTTACTTAGCGCTTAGTAAAATTTCACTAACACTACTGACATACCAATAAAAGCTAAATTTTCTTGTTTTTTAGCATGTTTTTTAATTAGTTATATCCCTATCTTAAATTTTTAGCTAGCTCACAAAGATTGATAATTAGTCTTAAGTGATCAGACGTATATTTGATTTTGCTCACACCTTTGAGTAAAAAAAACATTAAAATAGAAACATTGCGGTAACTACCGCGTTGTATCTGCTTTTTATGGGGTGAAAATTATGGCTGACGCCAAGATTGTTATTACCGACTGCGACCACGCAAATCTTAACGAGGAAAAGGCTGTTTTTGAGAAGGCTGGTTTGTCTTGGAAACTTTGTCAGGCTCAGACTGAGGATGAGCTCATTGAAGCCTGTAAGGGTGCTGTTGCCTGCTGCAACCAGTATGCACGTTTTACTGAGAAGGTCTTTGCCGCTCTTCCTGATTTAAAGCTTATCTGCCGTTATGGTGTCGGTGTTGATAACGTCGACTTAGAAGCCGCCTCCCGTCACAAGGTTGCAGTATGCAATGTTCCTGATTATGGCACCTTTGAGGTTGCAGATCAGGCTTTAACCCTAATGCTTGCTGTCTGCCGTAAGGTCTGTGCAGCTGATGCCCAGGTTAAGGATGGTATCTGGGATTACTCCAAGAATACCCCTATTACCCGCATGTCCTGCATGACTGTCGGTGTAATAGGCTTAGGCCGTATCGGTCAGGCCTTTGCTAAGCGCGTTCATGCTATGGGTTGCAAGGTCATCGGCTATGATATCTACACCAAGCACGTAGAATCCGATCCTGAGTTATCCTTCATCGAGCTTAAGAGCATGGATGAAGTTATTAAGACCTCTGATTTAATCTCTCTGCACTGCGGTCTTAACAAGGACAATGCCAAATTTATGAATAAGGATACCTTCGCTAAGATGAAGCGTGGCTCCTATTTAATCAACGTTGCCCGTGGCGGTCTTGTGAATGAAGAAGATCTTGCTGAAGCTCTAAAGAGCGGTCAGTTAGGCGGTGCAGGTCTTGACGTTACCATCAAGGAGCCTTTGCCTATGGACAATGCTCTGCGTCAGGCTCCTAATCTTGTCATCACTCCGCACATGGCTTGGTACTCTGTACAGGCTGCATCTGATCTTAAGACCAAGTGTGCAGAAGAGGCAGTACGTGGTGCCTTAGGTCAGACTCCTCGTTGCCAGGTAAATAAATTCTAATTGCTACAGTCTTATTTTCTGTAGAAAATTAGCTATCACTGCCCGCCTTAAAAGGCGGGCTTTTTATGAAATACACCTAGCAATGATCTTGATTTTTATCAGGCAATATCTATAATTAAAAATAAGGGCAGAAATTCAACTAAATTCCCGCCCTTATGTTGTAGTTGGTAGCTCAAACTATTCTAAGAACATCGGCGTATCGCCAGTAAGAAATAGGGAGCACATAATTACAATTATCAAGATGATAATTCTCCACTTTAACATGGATATCTCCGTCTTGAAGTTGGAATTTCAGCTCTACTATTCTATTGAGCGCATCCTGGTCCGATGGCTCAGTAGATTGTAGAGCCACCCCGCCTTAAAGGCGTATGTTTATTATACGCTACTAAAGTTCACCGTTAAATAGATCTCTTAAAATAGCCTTTTGTTATTATGCACAGACTATGCTGTCAGGCAAGAAGGTATCTGTTTTGAAAGACTCATCTTTAATGCATCGCTAATACAATACTTAAGCTACCTTTTAAAGAGCATTAAGCCTCCTGAGTCTCTCTCTTCTCCTTGGCAATAAGCTTTTCAATTACCGCACGGTTATGAATGATATGCAATAGCATGGCATCAGAGGCTCTTACTGGATCTCTATGTTTAATAGCATCAATTACTGCACGGTGATCCGAGATTGTCTCATCCTTTAAAACAGAGCCGGTCACATTGATAAAAAGCTCAACGGCGTTATTGATAATAGGTCCAATCTTGGGCATCACAAGATTACCACTCATCTCTCCTACCTTTGAGTGAAAGGCTGCATCCATGAGCGTGTGTGACTTGTTCTCCTTTATAAGTTCCTCAATCTCATCTTCAATACTTTCAAGCTCAGCTATCTGCTCAGAAGTTGCATTATTGGCAGCAAACATTGCAATCAAGGGCTCAATCATGCGACGAAAATCGATAAGGTCACGCACAAGTTTTACCTTGTCCTCAATAAAAGCAAAGCCAAAGGGATCATCCACCATACCAAGCTTTTCTGAGACATAGATACCAGAGCCGTGACGCACAGATAGGATATTACGCGATGCTAACATGCGTACAGCCTCACGCAGAGTAGATCGACCGACATTTAATAACTCACACAGAGTCTTTTCGTTATCAAGTTTGTCACCTGCACGATAGCCCTTATCCACCACATGCTTTAAGATCCTCTCAGAGGTGATCTCTGATAAGGACTTGCCATTATCAGCTGTGCCTTGATTTCCTTTCTTCACATCAAATCCCTAGCGCCATGCCTTAAAAGTGTCTTAAAAGTGTACTGATTAGTAATGAGATCAGATGAATTATCGCGCAAAGGCTCAGTTTATTGAGCATATCTATTTTCAAATTCTGATCGTTATCACACACAAATTTTAGGCTCTATTTGCATAACAGCGTTAAAAAAGCCACTTCTAACAAGATGTTGTAAATCATAAAATTTCTTTAAAAATCAAATGTTACGCATCACATATTTTTAGATCTAAGAAACATTTTAGATATAACCTACTGTTATATAGGGGCTTTTTTTAATGTTACCGATAAAATTTTGTGAGATCCCTCAAAATTTAACACTAAGATCTGATGACTAAGTGACTTAGCTCAAATTTTTAAACCTTTAATAATGAAAACTAAACTTTCTTTACCTAAGATAAACACAGAGGCAGACAAAAGCCTACAGATTAAATTTCAAGTTGGAGATTAGATATGAAAGCTAAACATGTATTAGGAATTGCCGCTGCTGTTGCAATGTTTGCTGGCATGGCATCCACCGCTGAAGCTGCTGACGTTACCTTACGTTTTGCTAACGTAACCAACCAGCCGTCAATCGATGCAGCCCAGGTCTTCATCGATGTAGCCAAAAAAGAATCCAATGGACGTCTTGAGATCAAGCACTTCCCTAACAACATGCTAGGTGATGATCGTACTGTTTGCGAATCAATGATGTTAGGTGACATCGCTTTGGTACAGACTCAGCCTTCAGTTTTGGCTTCCATGGTTCCTGATCTCTATGTATGGGACGCTCCTTTCCTCTTTGATAAAATTGAGGATGCTTGGAAATGCTTGGATGGTGAATTAGGTCATGCAATCAATGAGCAGGTTGAGCGTAAGGGCTTAAAGTATGTAGCTGCCTTGGAAAACGGCTATCGTCACTATACTAACTCCAAGGTCCCAGTACGTGTTCCTGCTGATGTTAAGGGCCAGAAGCTACGCGTGATGGAGACTGATCTGCAGATCGCCATGTGGAAGAACTGGGGTGCCAACCCTACTCCTATGGCCTTCATGGAGGTTATCTCAGGTCTACAGCAAGGCACCATCGATGCTCAGGAGAACCCGCTCTCCATCATCGACTCCAACAAGCTCTATGAGGTTCAGCACTATATTTCCTTAACTGGTCACCTCTTCTCACCCCACATCCTTTATATCAACAAGGGTATCTATGACGGCTTTGATCCAGAGATCAAGGCAGCTTTTGACAAGGCTGCAGCAGCCTATCAGACTGCACAGCGTGCCCGTGCAGTTGAGTTGAATGCTCTATCTGTAGATAAATTCAAGAAGGCTGGCTGTGAGGTTATCGAATTAACCGATGAAGAGCGTGCTCAGTGGCGTGACAGCGCTGTCAAGGGTGGCGTTTATGAAATGGTTAAGGCCAAGATGGAACACCCTGAATACCTCGACAAGATCTTAAAGCACGAGTATTAATCTTATAGTCAAATTTATTTAAGCTCTACATTAAAGGCGGCCTAATGAGTCGCCTTTATAATTTGAAAAATCAACATTTCAAACACAACATGTTTAAGCAAGTTCTTAGTAACATAGTCTCAAGATATTTTTACTTGATGCCTTCGCTACATCCTATACATTTGGATGATTATTCATCTAAACTCTAAATATTTCATCCCCCCTCTCCTGCCCTATCAAAATTTTTAAATCATAGAAGTGGTCGCCAAGATTTGCATGAGATCAGATCACTTTATTTCCATACATTGTTAGCAGAGCAAATATTTCTATTTTGTCGGTTACATAGGTTAAATTAAAAAATGCATTAATTCCAAAGCTAACATTATGAGTTCTTGAGAAAAAATGGCATTTTAAAAATTTCTTTAAAAATCAAATGTTACGCATCACATAAAACAGGCATGTTAGAATATATAGAAAAGCAATACATTGTTATTTAAGGAGAATTTTTAATGTTACCGATAAAATACGTGAGATAGATCAAAATTTAAGCATGAGATCAGATGACTAAGTGATAAAGATCTCATTTTTACAGCTTTTTAAATGCAAGAACAAATGTCATTGCGTAACATTAAGCTTAGAAGGATAAGAAATCCTCAATAATAAAAATCAAACAACATGGAGATTAGGTTATGAATTTAAAGCACGTACTCGGAATTGCAGTAGCAACTGTGATGCTTGCAGGCGGATTATCCTCAGCAGATGCTGCAGGTAAGGTTACCCTACGCTTTGCCAATACCACCAATAAGTCATCAATCGATGCAGCTCAGGTATTCGTTGATGTTGCCAAGAAGGAATCAAACGGCCGTCTTGAGATCCAACACTTCCCTAACAACACTCTAGGCGATGATCGTGCTGCAACAGAGTCCATGATGCTTGGTGATATCGCCATTGTCCAGACCATGCCTTCAATTATCGCCGGTATGGTTCCTGATCTCTATGTCTGGGATGCCCCTTTCCTCTTTAATACCATTGATGATGCCTGGAAATGCATCGATGGTCCTCTAGGCCACGCCATCAACGAGCAGGTTGAAAAGAAGGGCATCAAATACGTAGCCTCAGTTGAAAACGGCTACCGTCACTACACCAATTCAAAGGTACCCGTACGCGTACCTGCTGACGTTGCAGGACAGAAGCTGCGCGTGATGGAAACTGATCTACAGATTGCCATGTGGAAGAACTGGGGTGCCAACCCTACTCCTATGGCCTTTGCTGAGGTTATCTCAGGTCTACAGCAGGGTACCATCGATGCTCAGGAGAACCCACTCTCCATCATCGACTCCAACAAGCTCTATGAGGTACAGCACTATATCACTTTAACCGGTCACATCTTCTCCCCGCACGTGGTCTATATCAACAAGGAGATCTACGACAGCTTTGATCCTGAGATCAAAAATGCCTTTGATAAGGCTGCCAAAGCCTATGAGACAGCTCAGCGCAAGCATGCAACTGAGTTAAACGAGCTCTCTGTGGGCAACTTTAAAAAGGCAGGCTGTGAGGTTATCGAGCTTACCGACGAAGAGCGTGCTCAGTGGCGTGAGACTGCCATCAAGGGGGGCATCTACGACATGATCAAGTCCAAGATGGAACATCCTGAGTACCTAGATAAGATCCTCAATCACGAATATTAATCTTTAAGGATTTATTAACCAGGCGGTAGCAATACCGCCTATTTTTCAAAAAAGGAAATAGAGAATGAAAAAACTTCTTGATTTTCTGGATAACCGCCTAGAGATCTCGGTGTGCATTGTGCTGATGTGCATCCTCTCTGTGGTGCTGTTTGTCCAGGTATTCTTCCGCTACGTGATGCAAGCATCACTGTCCTGGTCTGAAGAGCTTGCCCGCTATACCTTCGTATGGCTCGTATACATGGGTATTCCCTATGGCTGCAAGATCATGAAGCACATCAAGATCGATGCCGGCCTCTTCCTCTTCCCCAAGAAGATGCGTAAGTATATTGTGATTTTAGGCGACATCATTTTCATGATCTTTGCCTTTGTCATTGTGTACTTTGCCTGGAAGCTTGAGCAAAAGCAGATCATGTTCGGTCAGCTCTCTCCTGCCATGATGATCCCAATGTGGATCCCCTATGGTGCTCCACTCGTAGGTTTCATCCTCACTGCCATCCGTCAGTTGCAAACCATCATCTACAGAGTAAAGCATCTGTCTGAAGCTGATGAAGAGCAGCAAATTGATCTTGATAACCTGTAAGGAGATACTGTAAATGGTTGCTGCAATTCTATTCATATTGCTCGCGATCTTATTGATCGTAAACGTACCGGTAGGTATCGCCCTTGGTATTTCCACCATGGGAGCCTTGCTTGTAGGTGAGACTCTATCCTTAACCTCAATTCCTCAGGCTCTAGTTACCTCCTGTGACTCATTCCCAATTTTAGCTATCCCTCTTTTCATCCTCGCAGGTGACTTGATGGGTGCAGGTGGTGTTTCAAGCCGTATTTTAAACGTCTGCAACGTATTCTTTGGCCGTATCACCGGTGGTCTTGCAATTGTTACCGTTATTGTCTGCATGTTCTTTGCAGCTGTCTCTGGCTCAGGCCCCGCAACTGTGGCAGCTGTAGGCTCTATGGTTGTTCCAACTATGCTAAAACTAGGCTATGACAAGCCCTTCGTTTTAGCCTTGGTTGCAACAGCAGGCTCTATTGGCGTTATTATTCCGCCTTCAATTCCTATGGTAATTTACGGCGTATCCACTGGTGCCTCAGTAACCTCCCTCTTTATGGGCGGTTTCTTCCCAGGCTTCTTAATCGGTGCTGCTTTAATTGCCTACTGCTACTACCACTGCAAAAAGCGTGGTCTCATGGGTACTGATGACGGTGAATTCACCTGGGCACGCGCAGGTGTTGCTCTTTGGGATGCCAAATGGGCACTTATCAACCCGCTTATCATCTTAGGTGGTATTTATGCCGGTATCTTCACTCCAACTGAGGCTGCCGCAGTAGCTGCCATCTACGCATTCTTATGCGGTGCAGTGTTCCACAGAGAACTTACCTTTAAGACCTTTATCAAGGCTGTGTCAACCTCCTGCTCCACAACTGCTACCACCATGGTTATCTTAGGCTGTGCTACTGCCTTCTCTAAGGTCATCACCATTGAGCAGATCCCGACTATGGTTGCCAACGCCTTAGCTACCGTATCTGACTCCAAGATTGTGATTTTGCTTCTAATCAACATCCTGCTCCTCATCGTAGGTTGCTTCATGGATACCACTCCTGCAATCTTAATCTTGGCTCCGATACTTATGCCGGTGGCATCTCAGGTAGGTGTTGATCCTATTCACTTTGGTATCATCATGGTCTGCAACTTAGCAATTGGCTTTATTACACCTCCTTTGGGTATCAACCTATTTGTGGCATCGCGCATCGGTGATTCCCCTATGGGTGTGATCTTAAAGGGCATTGGACCTTTCATCATCGTGATGATCGCCTGCTTAGCTCTCATCACCTATATTCCAAGCATCTCCATGTTCTTGCCAAACCTCATGAAGGGCTAGGAATAATTAAGGAAATTAGCGTGATCTAAAAGCGCTTTTTAAAACAGCAGTGATTAAAACCACTGCTGTTTTTGTACAATTTGACCAAATTTTTCAAAGTGCAAGGGTCTTTTAAGAACACTAAGACAGCAAGGATAGTAAAGAAAGTCTGAGCTTATTTTTGTGGAAGATCTGCACATGATTTAAACAACACATGCAATGGAGTTTTTATGGATTTTCATTTTAGAAGTCAGGATATTATGACAGGTCCTGAGTGGGCCAATGTACGTGCCTTATACAAGGCTGCAGGCTACTCTGATTCGGAACTTAAAAAACCAATCATCGGCATAGTCAATGCCTTCAATGAGATCTGCCCTGGCCACAACATTTTAAAAGAGATGGCCGAACGCGTTAAAGAAGGCGTCTTTGCCGCAGGTGGTACCCCCGTTGAATTTGGCACCATCGCCTGCTGTGATGGTATGGCTATGGCTCATGACGGTATGAAGTATGTACTGCCCTCCCGTGAAACCATTGCCAATGATGTTGAGTGCATGGTTCAGGCCCACAGATTAGACGGTCTCGTGCTGTTAGGCTCCTGCGATAAGATTGAGCCAGGCTTAATCTTAGGTGCACTGCGTGTAAACCTTCCTACCGTATTCGTAAACGGTGGTCCGGCACTTCCTGGGCACATGAAAGAAGGTAACCCTTATGGTGGCGAGTATATCGATCACTCCATCATTCAGCAGTCAGAAGGTGCACTAAAGTCCGGCAAAATCACTCAGAAACAGTTTGATTGGCTTGAGAATAATGCCGTCCCCACCATTGGCTCCTGCGCAATGCTTGGCACTGCCAACACCATGGGCTGTCTTGCTGAGGCATTGGGGTTATCACTTCCTGGCTGTGCCGCAATTCCTGCCGTATACTCACATCGTATGCGCATCTCCTTTGAATCAGGTCTTGCCGTGATGAACTGCGTACGTAAGAACATCCGTGCCCGTGATATTGTAAACTTAAAGTCAATTGAGAATGCCGTACGTGTCAACTCTGCAATTGGCGGCTCTACTAATGCAGTATTACATATGCTCGCAATTGCCTATGAGGCTCATGTCAAGTTTGATATCAATGACTTTGGCCGTGTAGCACAGGAGGTTCCTCACTTAGTTGCCATGATCCCTGCTGGCACCTATGTGCTTTTGGACTTCTATGAGGCAGGTGGTGTGCATGCCCTGATGAATGAGATTAAGAGTAAGCTTTATCTTGATAATATCACCTGCACCGGTGAGACCTTAAAGACTAATCTTGAGATGTTTGGTGAAAACCGTAATCGCGATGTTATCCATCCTCTTGATAATCCGGTACACACCGTATCAGGCATTGGTATTCTTCATGGAAATCTCGCACCTGCAGGCGCTGTTACCAAGCCCTCTGCAATTCCTCAGGCAGCTCATGACTTCACCGGTAAAGCAGTGATCTTTGAGTCTGAGCAGGATGCCTTAGAGGGAATTCGTGCCTTAAAGATCAAGCCTGGTGATGTAGTCGTCATCCGTAACGAGGGTCCTCGCGGCGGTCCTGGTATGCCTGAGCAGTATAAGGCGATGAAATTATTGGTTGGCATGAAGCTTGGCGATAAAGTGTGCTTAATCACCGATGGTCGTTTCTCAGGCTCTAACAACGGCTGCTTCGTAGGTCACATCTGCCCTGAGGCCTTTGATGATGGTCCTATCAAGTATCTGCGTAACGGCGATATCATTCACGTAAATGTGGATGAGGGTACTATCGATGCTGAGGTTGATTTTGAGGCCCGCCGTAAGGAAGGTGTTGAATATCATCCCCGTAAGACTGAAGGCTATCTCTATCACTATCGTCACAGCGTAGCATCTGCGTCATTAGGTGCTATTTTAAAGACTCGTGATGAGGATTAATTTGAAGTTTACACAATCAATATAAGTCATTAGCACTTTAAGATCGGGCTCATTGCCCGATCTTGCTTATGAGCAAAGCAAAATAAAAACTTTCTTCAATTTTTATGTGCAGGCCTACTATTTGGTTACTACTTGCTTAAAAAGAGATAACGGGCTATAGGCTTAATCCTGCAACACAGCAAATAAACACAATAGGAGACAACAAAAGTACACAAAAAAAGCACGAATGTTCTAGCAATAGGACTATCAATATGCTCCACAAACTTAGCCTCAATAATAAACATCTGTATAGGAGCATGCATTAGATAAATGGCAAAAGCCCCTCGTGAGATGCTTTTAATGATGGCCGCATTCCAAGTACCAAGCAATCTCCAAGATACGAACAATATTGGCGATAAGAAAATCAAACGTTTATCGCTATACCAAAGATTCCAATCCAGTTGAGCCTTATGGTAATTGTAGTAGATTTTGGCGATTAATATGGTAATTGCAAACGAGAGCATAAGCATGATC
>CAVJLP010000062.1:10435-13417 GCA_963650525.1 Firmicutes bacterium CAG:534 | reverse complement strand
TAGAGATTCAAAAATTTAAACTGCCTTGTAGTTCTACTTTTGGATTTTTCTTAGGATAGTTAAAATAAAGTTAAAGTTATATTTTTTAGCCTGATGTGTAGCAAGTGCTTCATCTCTTAGGCTGAATTTTTTTTGCAAGCAAAAAACACCATAAGATTATGGTGTTTTTTAAGATTTTTAAAGTGCTAGTCTTGTTCAAAAACGTAGCAGGGGGTGTAGTCTCTGCCTGAGAGCAGGATCCTTCCTTGATCGATAAAATCACGCATCAGTGTTTCCATGCCGGCAATGATGTCAGCATCACCGTGCAGACGGAATGGACCGTTCTTGGCCACCTCACTAATTCCTGCCTCTTTTACGTTGCCGGAGACAATGCCTGAAAAGGCTGCACGCAGGTTGGCTGCAAGTTTCCAAGGCTCTTGGTTACGGTGTAGATCCAATGCATCCATACTTTCATGAGTGACCTGCATCGGTTGCTGTAAAATCTCGGGGATCTTTAAAGTCCAGTTGAAGGTAAAGGAATCATGAAGCAATGTACGGTGATCAGTGACGTTTTCCAGCATGTTGCGTACCTGACAGGCAACTTCATGCGGATCGTTATCTATTCTCGTATACAGACGTTTGGCTTCATTGCCAAAGCAGGTAATGATGAATTTTTCTAAGGTATCCAAATAGGCCTTGGATTTTTCGTTACCGGTAAGAATTAAGGGCAGAATGGTACGTTTGTTCTCGGGGTGGAGCTTTAGCGTCAGAATGAACAGCAGTTCTTCAGCAGTACCAGGTCCTCCTGGGAAAATGATCATAGTATGTCCAAGACGGACGAAAGCTTCAAGACGTTTTTCTATATCCGGCAGAATAACCAGATCTGACACCATACAATTAGGAGGCTCTGCAGCGATAATAGATGGCTCGGTAAGACCTATGAGGCGGCATCTGTCAGTTGCATTTTGCAATACATGCCCCATGATAGCTCCCTTCATGGGAGCTTCCATCACTCCTGGTCCACAGCCAGTGCAGATATCAATTTTACGCAAGCCTAATTGATAGCCCACATCATAGCAGTAATCGTATTCATCCTGAGTGATGGAGTGTCCGCCCCAGCAGACTGCGATATTAGGCTTGAAATTCGTTTTTAATACATCAGCATTGCGCAGGATCAGGAAAATGTAGTTGGTGATGAGATCGCAATTTGTGCTCGAGCTGATAGCCTTTTTGAGCATATCAAGATTGTAGAGCTTGAGCATTACAATATCGCGTAGCACTGAGTAGAGATGATTTCTAAGCGAATTGATTATTTGTCCGTCAACAATAGAGGACTCAGGGGGATTGATGAGTTCAATCTTAAGACCACGCTCGGTACGTACCACGTTGATATCAAAGCTTTCGTAATTTTCCAAAAGCTCTTTGGAATTGTCGGTGATGCTACCGCTATTTAATACTGCTAAGGAGCAGTTGCGATAGAGGTTATAGAGTTCTCCTTGATAAATATTGGAGATACTGTCAGCTTCAATTTGGTTGAGCAATGCCATCGAACCTGATGGCCATACCACCTGAACTGCCATGCAATCCTCACTTAAGTGACATTAGTCACTGCTTAGTATTTTTATTATTTTTGTTGATTTTGAACGCTTTTTGTTAATTTTCTGTAAGAGCTTGGTAATGAGCAACTGCTATTGTCTAATAGTGCGCGCAATCTCACAGACATCAGCTTTGGTGGAGCGAACGGGAGTGATATCAATACCACCGCGTCTGGTGAAGGCACAGGCGACATTAAGCTCAAGCGGAGATGTCGTTTGCAGAATATCTGAGAAAATCAGTTCGCAGCATTGTTCATGAAAGCCCTGATGGGTACGCAGGGATATAAGATAGGCTAGAAGTCCTGCATGACTTATCTTAGGCCCCTTGTAATTGACAATTACCTCGGCGTGATCTGGCTGCGATGTGACCGGACAAAGTGTTCTGAGTATGTTTGAGCGCAGAGTTTCCTCAACTATTTTACTTTCATCTGTTGTCAAAAGTGTTGCATCATAGCTATAGGAGACCTTTGATAGGGGGGCGTTATCAATGAGTATGCCCTGTCTTCTGTCAGAGAGTACGAAGGGACAGTCCTCAAGATCGTAGAGCTGTACCACAGGACGTGATTTAAGCTCACGTTCTAGATCTTTAGTGATGAGATTTTGAACCTCATTGAGATCTCTAAACTTGGTCATGGTAAATGACAATAGGTAGAGCTTTAGCGATTTAGATTCAATAATGCACGGACTTGAGGCATCTACCTTGATGGTACCACAACAGGCTTTGGGAATACCATTAAGATCAAGGAAGGTTATTTCATAGCAATGCCAGAGATCAAAGCCCTGAAAATTAGTTTTACTTAATGAGGCTCTGCCAATGCTGCGTTCAATCGGGCGCAGGACCTCGGGGTTGTATTCTTCAAAATAAATGGTGGCTAAAGAGCCAAGTGATAGATTGCCTACAGGCATGTAACGTCCTTTTTATTAAATTAAAAACCTGCAATATCGCATGCTTCACTTACGAAGTGATTTTCATTACCCTGAACCTTGGACACAATTTTGTTCCAGGTGCATTCATCTTTTTTGGGGGGATAAATTTTATTCCAAGCATCAAAAAGCTTTTGCTGCTGTTTGGTAATGGAAATATTGTATTCATCAGACATATACAGATAGGCTCTGGCAATCAGGCCACGCGCTCTCTCAGGAGGCTGAGCTTGGCGGTGCTTAAAGTCAATAGCCATTTCACATTGACCATACATTGCCTTGCCATTCCAGTCAGAGAAACGATAGTTACTGCGATCGCCATTGATTTCACCTACTGCCGGGTAGAGATTATGGAGATCTCCTTCAATTTTACGAAATAGCTCATCATTTAGGGCGCACTGCTTACGCCCACCGTTTTGCCAGCATAGGCGTTGTCTGCCAAATTCCCAAGCAGGCATTATATGCTCAGCTTCAATACGGGCTGCAC
>CAVJLP010000062.1:0-10425 GCA_963650525.1 Firmicutes bacterium CAG:534 | reverse complement strand
CCTTGTATCCACAGTTTTTAAGATCAGGATAATAGCGATTTCTATCAAAGATCAATGGACATCCGCAGTATAGCGTTGAGGGATGATCAAGCTGCTTCATAATGCTTGGTAGCTTCATTTTTGCCTCAGAGAAAGAATTTAAGGCTAATGCTGAAGATGAACAAATGATAGATGCAATAGTTAGCGTGGCTGTAAGTAATATTTTTAATTTCATGCGCTGCGCCCCTTTTATGAGTATCCTTGCAATCTGTATACTCTACTCTAAAAATATGCTTTTTGCCCATCAGGAGAATTTATGTTGATTGATTTGACCAAGATTGCAACCTTTGGTGTTGCCGGAAATTTTACCGGTCACTTAGAGCAGGCTGGTGAAGCTGCAGATTTTACCAAGGTTAAAACAGCTGAAGCTAATGCTCCTAAGGCTTTATTTCCAACCTATATTCCAAATAAGCCTGGTGAGACTGTACCTGAATTTTTAACTGTTTATCCCTTCGATGAATACCGCATCATCTTCCCTTCTGGAGAGCAGAAATTACAGATTGAGCCTGAATGTGCCATTGTCTGTCAAGTCAAATGGGAGAACGGTAAGGTGGTAGCACTCAAGCCTTATCTTTTTGGTGCCTCAAATGACTGCTCTATTCGTAAGCAAGGGGCTAAGAAGATCTCCGAGAAGAAAAATTGGGGAGCATCCTCCAAGGGCTTTGCCTCTCAGCAGCTGAAAATTGATAAGTTTGAAAAAGGCGGTATTTTAGACAGATACCGTATTGCATCTTTTTTAATCCGTGACGGGGTGGCTCATCCTTACGGTGAAGATTCTGCAGTCCGTGACTACAGCTATTTTTATGAGAAGCTTTTAAACTGGTGTATTGATAGGTTTAATAACCAGCAAAATGAAGGACCTGCTGAGACTATTGGTGAATATTTAAAGGTTGCAGGCTGTCCTGATACGGTATTAATTTCTGTAGGTGCTACCCGTTATACCGATTATGGTGAGCACAATTTCCTGCAAAATGGTGATAAGGCAGTCGTGGTGGTTTATCCTGAGGATGTCTACAGCCAAGATGAGATTATTCATCGTGCACAGACAGACAACCTTGAAGAGGAAGACATCTCAGTGCTCTATCAGGAGGTAGTTCTCTAAAATAAAGCACTAAGCAAGTAAGTGCTTAAGCCTTTATTATTTGGGAGCCTTGCAGGAGCAGATAATGCACTCAAGGCTCTTTTAAAAGATAGAGTATTTAGAGTCTGTCCGTAAATTTTGTGCTTTTCTTGCTTTTTTTTGCCTTATCCTACCTGTTTTCCTGCCTTAATAATTATTCTTATCTGTCAGCTGTTAAGTTTTGACTGTAAGTTGAGTTTGTGAAAGGAATCTATGAGTATGAGACCTTATATCATTTGTCACATGATGTCATCTCTTGACGGCCGTATCGACTGTGCAATGACCGAGCAATTAGGATCTAGTGAGCCTTATTATGACACCATGGCATCTTTTAAATGTAAATCGATGTTGATGGGGCGTGTGACTATGCAGATGCATTATGCCTGTGCGCAACAATATGAAGCTACAGATCCTGCACCTGTTGCTCATACTGAAATCTACAGGGCAGGCATTGAGAGCAATTATATAATTGCTGTCGATTCCATGGGCAAGCTTTGCTGGGATAAAAATGAATTTGACGGTTTGAAGCTATTGGTTGTGGTTTCAAATTTGTGTCCCAGAGAGTACCTCGATTATTTAAAATCAAAGGAGATCTCCTATATTGCCTGCGGAAGTCCTAAAACTTATCTAAAAAAGATCTGTGAGATTTTATACAAGGATTTTGGAGTTGAGAGATTATTGCTGACAGGTGGCGGTTGCATCAATGGCGCTTTTTTGCAGGAGGGGCTGATTGATGAACTTTCAGTCATTATCGGTCCTGGTATCGATGGTCGCGCCGGTATGACTGCTATGTTTGATGGAATTTTAGATCCGCACAAGAGAGTCTCCCTCTGTCATCTTGAAAGCGTGCAACAGCTTGGATACGATATGGTGTGGCTAAAATACAGGTTCTAAAAAAACGCACCAGGTACTTAATATCTGGTGCATTTGCAAACTTAGTCAGTGAGTTAGGATCAGAGTGCGTCCTTTAGCATCTGGGCTCTGTCAGTCTGCTCCCATGGATATTCCTCATGGCCAAAGTGACCATAGGTTGAGGTCGGCAGATAGATAGGACGTAACAGATTGAGCATCTTGATCAGACCGTAGGGACGTAAATCAAAGACCTCAGGGACTGCACGGGCAATCTTTTCGTCAGATACGATACCGGTGCCAAAGGTATTGATGGAAATTGATACTGGTTTGGCAACACCGATAGCGTATGAAACCTGAAGTTCGCAGCGCTTGGCAAGTCCTGCGGCAACTACATTTTTAGCAACATAGCGGGCAGCATAGGCTGCAGAGCGGTCAACCTTTGAGGGATCTTTTCCTGAGAAGCAACCGCCACCATGGGCTGCAGCACCACCGTAGGTGTCAACGATGATCTTACGGCCGGTAACACCGCAATCTCCAACAGGTCCGCCGATTACGAAACGACCGGTAGGGTTGATGAAGTATTTGGTTTTCTCAGTTAACAGCTTGGTTGGGATCACCTTCTTGATGATCTCTTCCATTACACCCTCATGTACGTGATCCTGAGTTACATTGGGATCATGCTGAGTTGAGAGTACGATGGTATCAATTCCGGCAATTGAGCCGTCATCGTTATACTCAAAGGTTACCTGACTTTTGGCATCGGGACGCAGGAAGGGAAGAATATGCTTGCGACGGCATTCTGCCTGACGCTGCATGAGCATGTGGGCATAGGTGATAGGCGCTGGCATTAATACCGGAGTCTCATCACAGGCATAGCCAAACATCAATCCCTGATCTCCTGCCCCCTGATCCTCGGGACGGTCGCGGCTTACACCTTGATTGATATCTGGTGATTGCTTACCGATGGCGTTAACAAAGGCACAGAAGTGACCGTCAAAGCCTACCTCTGAGGTGTCGTAGCCAATATCGCATACAGTCTTACGTACACGAGATTCCAAATCTAGGTTGGCGGTAGTGGAAATCTCACCTGCAACCAAAATAAGGCCGGTTTTAACGAGAGTTTCACAGGCTACGTGTGCGTATTTATCCTGCTCTAGGCAATAATCAAGAATGGTATCTGAGATCTGATCGGCAACTTTATCGGGATGTCCTTCAGACACTGATTCAGACGTAAAAAGTCTGGACATGTATAGCTCCTCCAAATATTGAAGTCCGGCTGCGTCGGTGAGGGGCTGACTGCAGCAAATCGTGCATATTATAGCAGTTTGTAAACTATACGGATATGAAACAAACTTACCATACAAATACTTCGGAAAAATCGCAAAATATGCACGAATTTCTTGCGCTTTTAATTACCTGATGGTAAGGGCATTAAGGGGATAAATCCGTGTTTAAATTCGCAACAGTGTGCGTTGATCTTGTCCAGTAAAAGCGCTTTTGTAGTTAGATTTTCTATTTATAACTAAAGAAATTAAATTTTGAGATCCGTCACGCAATTATGAGGTCGTAACCGTTTGCATGTGCACGCATGGTGTACAATCGCTGTAAACAAAGGTGAAGCGGCATTAGGCCGAGTATTTTTTCAAAAAGGAAATAAATATGCGTTTTTTCATTGATACTGGCAACGTTGAAGAAATCCGCAAGGCAAACGACATGGGCGTTATCTGCGGTGTTACTACTAATCCTTCTTTGATCGCCAAGGAAGGCCGTGATTTTAATGAGACCATCAAGGAAATCACTTCCATCGTTGACGGCCCTATCAGCGGTGAGGTTAAGCCTACCACTTTAGATTATGAGGGTATGATCAAGGAAGCTCGTGAAATTGCTGCTATTCACCCTAACATGGTTGTTAAGATCCCTCTTACCGCTGACGGTTTGAAGGCTTGCCATCAGTGCGCTAAGGAAGGCATCAAGACTAATTTGACCTTGGTCTTCTCTGCATCTCAGGCTCTTTTGGCTGCTCGTGCTGGTGCAACCTATGTTTCTCCTTTCATTGGCCGTTTGGATGATATTTCAGAGGATGGCCTTGAGTTGATCCGTACTATCGCTGACATGTTCTCCGTCAACGGCATTGATTCTCAGATCATCTGCGCTTCTATTCGTAGCCCTTATCATGTAATGCAGTGTGCTTTGGCTGGTGCTGATATTGCCACTGTTCCTTACAAGGTCATTATGCAGATGGTTCATCATCCTCTGACCGATCAGGGTATTGAGAAATTCCAGGCTGACTACAAGAAAGTTTTCGGCTAATTTTCTTAAACTAATAAAAAATGCAAGGCCGATCCAAACTATGATCGGCCTTTTTTAAGATCGGTATTTGATGAATAAATTAAGCAAATGTTTATCCGTAGCTGCTCTCTCAGTTGCAGTACTGTACGGAGCAGGTGTGTGGATATCAGGCCATTATGCTGAGGAGATAATCAACAAGTCTTTAGCACAGCTTAATGCAAATCTTGAGAAGCGTCATCAGTCTGGCTCATTGTTGTTCGGTATCAAAACATCCTATGAACAGCTTGAGAAGGGATTTTTCTCCCAAAGAGGCAATATCGTTTTAAAAACCGATACATCAGATAAGGAATATCGTATTCCTATGGATGTCTGCCATGGTTTTTTACGCCTGCAATCCAAAGCTGATCTTTTCCATTTTCTAAATAATCTTTTTTTAAAAAATGGGATATTAGAGCGTGATCATGCAAAGGCAATTGCCAAAGCTGATGTCAGGCTTTTTCCCATGAATTACACGCTTAAGGTTGAAAGTAGCGGTACTTATTCAAAGAGCTATCTTGCTTTTGATAAAAAGCGTGCTGTAGATGCCAATAATGATACCTATGCCTCTCTTACTTTCCACCGTTCAACCTTCGGTACCGTAAGCGTAAGCGCTGATGCATCCAATATCGTCACGTCAAGTGGGGCAATAGGCAGGGTGTTTGTCCGTGATGTCTATGAAGAGAACAGTGACAGTCTAGGTGATATCTATACTTCTTTATCTGATATGAATCTTCATGGCACAGCATTTGATGAGCTCTATGGACTGCGTGCAAGAGTCAAGGGACTCTCAGGCCGTACGGCTGATAGCTTTGGCATTAATCTTAAGCTTATTGCTGATACCACCAAGGGCCATGGAAGTGCTGATCTTAGCGCTGGTGATTTTTCAAAGGATGCAATTGAAAAGAGCGGGGGCTCAATTGTAGAGGCTACAGCCTCACCTCTATCCTTATTGCAATACCTAGTTCCAGGTAGTGGCTATCTTAAGCTAAATGATCTTGATTTTAAGGTTAACTTCACAAGTCCGCTAGGTCATGTGAAATACCATATAGCAGGAAAAGGCGGGATCAAGTATCCTGCTACTAATTTATCCTTGTCTGATGTTAACGGAAGATTTTCTTTCAAATTTAAGCATGTCAATGACAAGGGCGAGAGCATCATTGATGCACTTGGACGTAATTTGTTTGTAAAGGATGGCGATGGCTATAGAACTGATATTTCTATCACTAACGGTCATTTGTCATTCAATGAGAAATAGTTTTAACGATTTTATTTAAATTTAGGAGCAAGAAATATGTCAGATCGCAGAGAACTTGCCAATGCACTTCGTGCACTTGCAATGGATGCAATTCAGAAGGCTAAGTCTGGTCACCCAGGCGCCCCTATGGGCATGGCCGATATGGCTGAGGCTTTGTGGCGCGGCTTTATGCATCACAACCCTAAGAACCCTAAATGGGCAAATCGTGACCGTTTCATTTTGTCAAATGGTCATGCTTCCATGTTGATTTACTCCTTGCTTCACCTAACCGGCTATGATCTCTCAATTGAGGATTTAAAGCAGTTCCGTCAGTTAGGCTCTAAGACCCCAGGTCACCCTGAGTACGGTGAGGTTCCTGGTGTTGAGACCACCACCGGTCCTTTGGGCATGGGGTTTGGTAATGCAGTAGGCTTTGCTTTGGCAGAGCGTATGCTGGCCTCTGAGTTTAACCGTCCTGGCTTTGATATTGTTGATCACTATACCTATGTATTCATGGGTGATGGTTGCTTGATGGAAGGCATTTCCCATGAAGCTGCATCTTTGGCCGGTACCTTTGGCTTAGGCAAGCTCATCTGCCTGTACGATTCAAATGGCATTTCCATTGACGGTGATGTTAAGAACTGGTTTGGTGATGATACTGCCAAGCGTTTTGAAGGCTATCACTGGCAGGTTATCAAGATTGAAAATGGTAACGATGGCGAGCAGGTTGCTAAGGCTATTAAGGAGGCTCAGGCTGATACCGAGCATCCTTCATTGATTATCTGCCCGACCACCATTGGTTTTGGTTCTCCTAACAAGGGTGGTAAGTCTGCATCTCATGGTGCACCGCTTGGCGATGATGAAATCAAGCTTACCCGCGAGAAACTGGGCTGGAAGTATGGTCCTTTTGAAATCCCTGCTGAAATCAAGGAACAGTGGGATGCTACTGCAAAGGGTGCTGAGGAAGAGGGTAAGTGGAATGAGCTGTTTGCAAAATATCAGGCTCAATATCCTGAGCTTGCCTCTGAGTTTACTCGTCGTATGGCAGAGAAACTGCCTGAAGGCTTTGAAAAGAAAGCCTATGAGTGGGTACACGAGTTACAGAAACAGCCTGATCCTAAGGTTGCAACCCGTAAGGCAGGTCAGATCTGCTTAGATTTCTTAGGTGCTGCTTTGCCTGAATTAAGCGGTGGCTCTGCTGACTTGGCTCCTTCAAATCTGACCATCAACAAGTCCTCAAAGGATAATGGTCCTAAGAATTTTGATGGCAATTACTTCCACTGGGGTGTTCGTGAGTTTGGCATGTGCGCTGCCATGAATGGTATCCTCCTCCACGGTGGTTTCCGTCCTTACGGCGGTACCTTCTTGATCTTCTCAGACTATGCACGCAATGCACTGCGTATGTCTGCATTGATGAAGATCCCTTCACTCTATGTCTTCACCCATGACTCCATCGGTGTCGGTGAGGATGGTCCTACCCATGAGCCTGTTGAGCAGACTGCCTCCTTGGATCTTATCCCTAACTTTGATGCATGGCGTCCGTGCGATCTCATCGAGACTGCAGCAGCTTGGACTCATGCAATCGAGCGTAAGGATGGTCCTTCAGCTATGATCCTTACTCGTCAGACCCTAGAGCAGATGCCTCGTACTGATGAGCAGGTAGATAACATCCAGAAGGGTGGTTATGTTCTCAAGGATTGCGAAGGTCAGGCTGATGTTATCTTCGTATCTTCAGGCTCTGAAGTTGCGTTATGCGTACACGCTGCAGAAGAACTTGCTAAGGAAGGCAAGAAGGCTCGCGTGGTATCCATTCCTTGCGCTCCTCTGTTTGATCGCCAAGACAAGGCTTATCGTGACAGCGTATTACCTCCTGAGGTTAGAGCCCGTGTTGCCGTTGAGGCAGGCCGTTCTATGATGTGGTATAAGTACATCGGTCTTGACGGTACTACTGTATGTATGGATACCTTCGGTGCTTCAGGTCCTGCAGCCAAGCTCTTTGAGCACTTTGGCTTCACCGTTGAAAATGTCGTCAAGGCAGCTAAATCTGTTTTGAAATAATTTTCATTAAAGCTAAATAAATATGGGCCTCCACTCACAAAGTGGGGGCTTTTTTGTATACGAAGGTATCTAAAATGTGCAAAAAGTTGCAATATTATGGATATGAAGATGAAATGTGCGGTAAAATTACGACTGTCAGGCATGGAGTGATCCTGTCTGAAAGAGTTTTTACTTATTAAAGAGGAAATACGAACTATGGCAATTCTGAAAATGGCCGATCTCGACCTTAAAGGCAAGCGTGTTCTGATCCGTAGTGATCTAAACGTGCCCATCAAGGACGGCAAAGTTGCTTCTGATAAGCGCATTACCGCCACTCTCCCTACCATCAAGCTCGCTCTTGAGAAGGGTGCCAAGGTCATGGTGACCTCTCACTTAGGTCGTCCTGAGGAAGGCGTTTTCGCTGAGGAATTCTCCTTAAAGCCTGTTGCTGATTATATTCAGGATAAGCTCCCTGAGGTTAAGGTCCGTTTGGTTCCTAACGCTGAGTATCTAGCTGGTGTTACTCCTGCTGAAGGTGAGTTGCTCGTATTGGAGAACTGCCGTTTCAACAAGGGTGAGAAGAAGAATGATCCTGAGCTCTCCAAGAAGTATGCTGCATTGTGCGATGTCTTCGTAATGGACGCTTTCGGTACTGCTCACCGTGCACAGGGCACCACCTATGGTGTTGCTGAGTATGCTCCTGTTGCCTGCGCAGGTCCTTTGCTTGCAGCTGAGCTTGAAGCTTTGGGCAAGGCTATGGACAATCCTGCTCGTCCTATGGTTGCTATCGTTGGCGGTTCTAAGGTTTCAACCAAGCTACCAGTTCTAAACAGCCTGCTCAAGGTTGCCGATCAGTTGATCGTTGGCGGTGGTATTGCTAACACCTTCATGGCAGCACAGGGCGCTAATGTTGGTGCATCTCTTTGCGAAAAGGATCTTATCGATACTGCTAAGGAATTGGCTGCTAAGACTGAAATTCCTGCCTTTGAAGACGTAGTTGTTGGTAAGGAATTCTCTGAGACCACTCCTGCTACCACCAAGGATCTTAAGGATGTCGCTGATGACGATATGATCTTTGACTTAGGTCCTAAGTCTATGGCTAATATCGAGAAGGTTATCAAGAATGCTAAGACCATCCTTTGGAATGGTCCTGTTGGCGTATTTGAGTTTGATAACTTTGCAGGTGGTACCAAGGCTTTGGCTGAGGCTATTGCTAACTCTGACGCATTCTCTGTTGCAGGTGGTGGTGATACCATCTCTTCAATTCAGAAGTTTGGCGTAACCTCCAAGATCTCCTACATCTCCACTGGCGGTGGTGCTTTCTTGGAGTTCGTTGAAGGTAAGAAGCTCCCTGCTGTCGAGATCCTCGAGAAGCGTGCTGCTGAATAATTAATGAAGAAGTGCTTGCCTCGGCAGGCACTTTTTTGGATATAGATCACCATACAAAATAGATAAAGGATATATAAAAATGACTAAGATCCTTGATGTTGTTCAGCCTGGTGTTATTACCGGTGAGAACCTTCAAAAATTGTTTGCTGTTGCCAAGGAAAATGGCTATGCATTCCCAGCTTTCAACTGCGTTGGTACCAACTCTATTAATGCAGTTCTAGAGGCTGCTCGTGAGGCAAAATCAGCTGTTATCGTTCAGTTCTCAAATGGTGGTGCTGGCTTTATCGGTGGTAAAAGCCTAAAGCTTGAGGATCAGGGCGTAGCCGTTTTAGGTGCAGTTTCAGGTGCATTACACACCCGCAATGTAGCTAAGTACTATGGCGTTCCTGTTGTTCTTCACACCGATCACTGTGCCAAGAAGCTTCTTCCTTGGGTAGATGGCTTACTTGATGCTGATGAGAAGTATTTTGCTGAGCATGGTGAGCCTTTGTTCTCCTCTCACATGATCGACCTCTCCGAGGAGTCCTTAAAGGACAATATCGATCTCTGCTCTAAGTACTTAGAGCGTATGGCTAAGATGGGCATGACCCTCGAGCTTGAGCTTGGTTGCACCGGTGGTGAGGAAGATGGTGTTGATAACTCTGGCAAGGATGAGTCTGCACTCTATACTCAGCCTCAGGATGTTGCCTATGCCTATGAGCGTTTGATGAAGATTTCTCCTAACTTCACCATCGCTGCTTCATTTGGTAATGTTCACGGTGTTTACAAGCCTGGTAACGTCAAACTTACTCCGACCATTCTCCGTGACTCTCAGAAGTACATCAAGGACAAGTTCGGTACTCCTACTGATAAGCCTTGCAACTTGGTATTCCACGGCGGTTCAGGTTCAGCTCCTTCAGAGATTAAAGAAGCTGTTTCTTATGGTGTCATTAAGATGAACATTGATACTGACACTCAGTGGGCAACTTGGAATGGTATTAAGCAGTACTACGAGAAGAATCACGACTACTTACAAGGTCAGTTAGGCAATCCTACTGGTCCTGATGCTCCTAATAAGAAGTTCTATGATCCTCGTGCATGGCTACGTGCAGCTGAGACCTCTATGAGAGATCGTGCTATTGAAGCCTTCAAGGAATTAGGCTCCTACGATTCTCTTTAATCTAGAATAGCTTGATGACAATCCCAGCTAATAAGGCTGGGATTTTTTAGCTGTGTAAGAGCAAGTTAAGATAGCACAAATTAGTTTATTTTTTGTCCTTTGCATCAGCTAATCTAAAGCCAACAAAGCTTTTATTCTTTAAGGAAAACACCAAGCCCATTCTTATAAGCTCTTTGCCATGAGAGCGACTTTCACCGTAATGTTTTTCGTTGATCTGTTTTACAGCCGCATCAAGTAAGGATTGGATTTTCTTTGGCTGCTCTTTCT
>CAVJLP010000061.1:0-13561 GCA_963650525.1 Firmicutes bacterium CAG:534 | reverse complement strand
CCAAATTGTCCCATGGCAATACCCACATCAGATGCGGCTAAGACCGGTGCATCATTGATGCCATCGCCAACAAAGCCAGACATTCCAAATTTGTTCTTAAAATTATTAAAATTCTTAAGCTTATCCTCAGGTAACTGCTCAGATAACACCGTCTTTATATTAAGATCGGCAGCCACTTTATTGGCAGCGCTCTTTTTATCTCCTGTGATTAAACAGGTATTGATCCCTAATGAATTAAGCTCGGCTATGGCTTCCTTGGAACCAGATTTTGGCTCATCAAAAAGCTCTAAAACTCCAATTAACTTGCCATCAAAGGTTACATAGATATCAGTACCTGAGCTTTCATGGTGAGTGATCTCCGAGCTACACATGCGAGAGGCTAGTGCATAGCGACCAACTGATACCTTTTTGCCATCAAGATAACCTGATAGACCAAAGCCTGCCTCCTCGGTAACATCAGTTATTTCAGATAAAGAAAGATCTTTGCCCAAGGCTGCCTCAACCACGGCTTTTGAAAGTGGATGAGTAGAGAGCTTTTCAATGGAGGCGGCAATACGTAAAACCTCATCTTCAGCTACATCATTAAAGCTGACAATTTTGGTTAAAGAGAACTCGCCCTTAGTTAAGGTGCCTGTTTTATCAAAAGCAAGAGCTTTTAGTTTGGCTAAATTTTCAATAAAAACAGTGCCTTTGATCATAACGCCGGTTTTAGAAATGGCCCCCATACCACCAAAGAATGAAAGAGGTACTGATAACACCAACGCACAGGGGCAGGACACTACCAAAAATACCAAGGCACGAGTGCCCCAGTCAGACCACGATGCACCTTCTATAAATAATGGCACTAAAGCAAGCAATAAAGCAGCAAACACTACAATTGGCGTATACCAAACAGCAAAGCGACGAATTAAGGCCTCAGGACGAGATTTGTTAGCTGCCGCATCCTCAATAAGATTTAATAATCTGGTAATTGAAGAATTCTTATAATCACGGGTAACCTTAAGCTCAATAACAGAGCCAGCATTAATACACCCTGAATTTATTTCATCCCCCTTTACATATGCCCTAGGCTCACTCTCACCGGTTAATGCCGAGGTATCGATAGCGGCAGAAGCATTTAAAAGCTCACCATCTAAGGCAATAGCCTCACCTGCAAGCACTCGAATTACCTGCCCTACCTTAACCTTACGTGGCTTTACTTGGGACTCTGAGCCATCTTCATTTATCACGCGCGCACTTTGAGGTTTGAGCTTTATAAGCGAAGTGATCTCATTTTTAGATCTACCCTGTGCATATTCTTCAAAGGCTTCGCCAATCATATAGAACACCATGACTGCTAAGGCTTCAGCATAATCATGAATACCAAAGGCCCCAAAGGTAGCAATCACCATCAGAGTTTGTTCATTTAGGCGACGAGTTTTAATCATGCCAGTAAGAGCTGACCAAATAATTTTATAAGATAAAGGAATATAGGCAATAAGACATAACACTCCCATTGTCAGATCTGATAGGTTAAAGAATCCCCCATGCTCCTCTGCAATTAAGAAGAACATCATAATCAAAGCAAATAAAAGTGTTGCCTTTTCCCTAAAGCTCATATGTGCAAGCATGCTTTGCTCCTTGTACGTATAAACGTTTTTTACTTCTTGAAAATTTTAGTTTAATATTTGAACAATCGTTCAACTATTTCTATATTTAAAAACAGGAGTATAAACTCCTGCTCTCAAATACACTTAATCACGTAGAGTAATAGTAATACCGTCCTCAAAGTTTGCTGCTATTTTATTAGCAAGCTCAACAACCTCATCTTCGTCTGCGTCATCTGCAGTATCTAAGACAAGAGAGCCCATTGAATAATTTAAAGTTGCACCTGCAAATTGCTTAGCAAGTAATCCTTCAAGCTTAGCTGCACAATGAGCACAATCAAGACCTTCAATATCGCAACGGACCTTCATACCTTTTACTCCCGTAACTAAACGTATCCATTAGCTTTAACTGAAGTCATTATACAACATTTGAACATTCGTTCAACTGTTTAAATTTAAATTTTCAAAATACAAAAAGCGATCGTCATGTTTGGAGCAATGATCGTGGTTTAAGCTTTCAGAATTTGATCGCTTTTATGTGCAACCGAAATTGCCGGCCTCAATGTATAGGACTATGATCCCTTCTTAGCAGTTTTACGAACTCTAGGATGAACCGTCAGATCCTCTTGTCTAAAGCAGATCAGATCTAGCTCATCAATGATCTGCTTTTGAATTTTAGTAAAAGCATCTTTAGCTGTCCACTTGCCATTGCCCATTTTCGTGAAACGGATCTTCTTGAGCTCCTTCACCACATCATGGAACGCGAACTTGTTCTTATGCATCCAGTCCTTAAGGCGGTTAGTAATGTAGCGACGTAAGATCAGTCCAATAAACATGGCGAACATCTTACCGTCAACCTGAGCGTCACCCTGTACATGCAGGCGCTTATCGCATAAGCCGTTCTTGGTGGTATCAAAGCAATCCTCAACAGATTCCTTGGAACGATAGGCTGCCATAATTTCCTGATCGGTCATCTTGTTGCAGGTGGTAAACAGGGTAACAGCACCGCACAGAGCATTGCTGATGGCCTGTCCTTCCTTGTTCTCTTCATAGGTGAAGCCTTTAGGACCTTTGGCACGGGTAACTGTGAAGTAAGGCTCAAAGGACTTGGCCCAGTTATCAAAGTCCTTGCCAGGCCAATGAGATAACGATTTGAGCTCAGCTTCCTTCTTTTTCTTGAGGCTGTGATCGGTTTTCTTGCGGTCGGATTGACTGGTTAAGTCGATATACATCACGAGCTCACCTTCAACACCAGCTAACATGATCGGTTCACGGTGAGAGATATAGAGAGAATCATTGATGTCAAACTCCTTGGAGAAGTCATCAAGCTTGAGAGAGCGTGCCCATGCTAGGTATTTTTCTTTTACTGCTTTAAGACGGCGTGGAGATACACCTGCTATCAGGTTATAGCCTTCCATATGGGCCCAGTTGAAGTTCTCTCTGGAAAAGCCTCCATCCATAACGATGGTGAGTTTCTTGTCATTCTTAAAGAGATGTTGATCTTTTGCTTGTTGTAGTGCGTATTTAAAGTTCTGGGCATCGTTTAGGGAGCCTTCATAACTGCACATATACATCGGCAGCTGAGTCTCACGGGAGCAGAAAAGACCTTGATTTAGCTGTCTTAAATCTTCGCCATCACGGTTGTAGCCATACTCTGCTCTTAGGATTTGCCCAGAGTAGGTGGAGAAGGAGGTTACGTCATAGAAAATCTGTGCCACCTCTTTCTTATGCCAGTCAATCCAATTGGTGTAGAAGTCATTACGTTTATCTGATGTCAGCTGTACTAAAAGCTCACCTGCTCGACGTCTATCAAAGGAGGAAGGACAGTTTAAGATTAAGTTCTCCTTGATAAAGTCGTTTAAGTCGGCAAATGAGGAATGATTACCCTCACAAAGGTAGCAGGCTATGGCAGAAATCTTCTGGGCATCCTCTTTTCCAAATGCCTTTTCAAGGCAGGTAGTAGCACCAGATTCAGCAAGGATATTGGCAGCTACAAATCCATAGCCAAAGGAGCGTTCAGCACCTTTCTTCTGCTTTTCGGGTGAGACATCTCTAACCTCCGGCTTACGACCTGCACCTTCGGCTACAGCTATATCAGGCTTGGGGAGCCCCATAACCATGAAGTAGTTCTCATTTGGCATGAGCTCATCTACCCCTTCAGCATTGGTCTCGATACGACCAATCATCTTGGATGCAGGATGGGTACTCTTACCGCTCTTGGTTACTTTTCTGGGACCAACATAAGCAAAGAAATAACGTACACCGTTACGAGGCTGGATAAAACCGCTGAGATCAGGTAAAGGAACTCTTACAAAAGGGTAAATCATAGCCGCTCCAAAATCCTATTTATTACTAATGTATAGGATACATCAAATCACAAAAAAGTCAACAGAATTTTTTATAAAAAAGCATAAAAATCGGATTTTAGAAAATTTTGGAGGAGATTTGCCGGCTGGATTTTAGGGTGCTATACATTAGGGCCGGCAATTTCAGGTGCAAATTACTCAAGAGAAAAAACGCAGTAATGCGCTAAATTCATAGTCAGAAAATCGAGATCCCCTATGGGGTAACAACAGGGGATCGATTGACTACTTTTGACTAAATCTTTCCGCTAGGTTAGAAGGTATAACGGAAAGAGGTGGTTAAAGCATGCTCTTTGATATTCTCTGATTTAACAGATCCTAAGAGATCATCTTACAGATCCACCACATCGCCAACTTTATTAACGAATGCTTCCAAAGGTGCCGTTCCAATATGCCATCAAAATGACATCTGGGTTAAGTTTTTTTAGTTCGGCAATTACTTTATCAGACTGTAATACCTTTGCTCCACAGGGGGTATTAACACGTCTCCGATAAACATCAGACGCAGAAGTAGCTAGCACCTTAGACAAGGTCTCAACAAAACTATGTCCCAATACATACACTTTAAAATCTACATGATTTTTATTATGTAACACAATATTAGCGTTACATTGTTTGTCTATCGTAAATTTTATCTTATCAGTGTAAGCTTTGCTTAATGAATAAAATTCGTAATTATGTGGAACGAAATATTCATTCTTAATATATCTGTTTTTCCATCCAAAAACTTCAGCATAAGCCTGTCCATATCTATTCTTGTCATTTTTACCCTGTACAAAGCCACCCCAAGCAATTTGATATAACTCTGAAGGATAATTGGCTTCAATATCAAAGTCTTTATTATATTTTGCAAATTCAGGAATATTGTTATTTAAGTAATCAACTACAACCTTATTTCCGTATTCAGTTGCATGATGCTCATCAATTAAGTAGGACAGCTTATCTGGATCTTTTTTATTGGCCTTCAAAAGGATGGGAAGCAAATTTATCACATGGAAATTTGGAAGTTTTATCGTTGACAACTGTTTATAAGCTTCCGATGAAAAAGCTCTATAATCTTCTGTACGATGTTTTACATACAAAATTTTCTCTGGATAAATTTCTGTTTTTAAAGGATAAACTAAAACATAAACAGGCTTATCTGTGTTACTTGCAATCTTCTTTACATAATCTAAATTTACCTTTACAGATAATTTACTTGTAACCTGTTCAATTTCTTGTGCCCATTTAGCAGTTATAAAACACCAGCTATTTTCTTTTTGACATACTCCCTTATTTGGCACTTCGATAATATGATTATATTTGAGAGGAATTCCTTTACTTAGGCTTATCAATTCACTCCTAAAGCCGAAGCGATCATTAAACCATTGCTCAAATTGTTTAGGCCATTGAAGATTTAATGGATGATGCCAATCATTAGTAAACAAAGGCTTATATTCATTAAGCTTTCGATTTTCATTAGGCTCAGTAACATTACTCTTTAAATTTATTGAGGTTACCGGAATAAAGATGGTAAGTAAGATCGCTACAATAAAAATAAGATCTGAAACTCGAGCCTGTTCTTTTTTTTCTAGTGTTAAGCAAGAATCTTAAGAGCAGATAGATAATTGAAGTGCTAATTATGAGTACGATTAAAGTGCCAAAGTTTGCAAGATTTACCAGCTGTGGACGAATAGACAGATTGCTATTTAAGTACAAAGATGCAACATTGTCTTTAAACTTCAACTGATACTCATCGTTGATTTTAGGCTCACAGCTATCTGTATTACATTTATTGATAATCGTGCGTCCTGGAACGTTTTGGGTCTCATAAAGCGCTCTTACTCTATGATGGTTCACTGCTAACTTTTTAACAGTAATTACAGTGCCATTAGGAACTTTGCTTCTGGGCTTAATCCTTAGTAGCACTTTTTGAAGTTGATGATTAGGACGATTGAGTGCAACAAATCTAACGGTAGTGAAATCAGTATTTGATAGATGCTGTCCTCTTTTCTCTACTGTATGAGCTTTGTCATCAAGTTTTACTTCAATATCTCTTTCATCAGTGTAATGAACAGCGATGTCATAGACACCATCAACAGATGGTTTAATCATATAGGAGAACTTAAATCTGCTATCACCTACATAAGCCTGCATAAGGACTAAGACAACAACAGATAGCAAAAGTGCCATTACTAAGGTTAGGAATTTACCTAGTTTCTTATTTACAGTCATGTTTAGAACCTAAAGTAGATGAAAGGGTTATAAGTGCTAGCAGCAATCTGAGCAGTGCATAAGATGAGTAGTCCGTAGCAGGCAATGTTCATTACCCATGAGGCCACGTTATTTTTCATGGAGAAACCAAGCCATTTCTTGGCAATTGGCATACAGAAGAGTAAGGCGAAGAAGCCTGTAAAGTACTGAACGGTATCAAGGTAATAAAGCAATGTGTAGATATTGTGATCATGCCTTACCAAGCCAAACATGTTGCCGATATAGGTAAGTGCGTAATTAAGATCAGGTGCTCTAAATAATACCCAGCCAATAACAAAGACTAAGATGCAATAGAAATGGAGAGCAAAGGCCATAAGCTTAGATTTGATGTTCTCATCTCTATTAAGGCCAAAATATCTTTCAATGAGAATAAAGAGACCATTCCATAAGCCCCAAACAACGAAGTTCCATGCCGCACCATGCCATACACCAGTTGCAAGGAACACAATAGATAGGCTTAAATAAGTACGCGCTTTTCCCTTACGGTTGCCACCTAAAGGGATATAGAGGTATTGCTTAAACCAAGATGACAAAGAGATATGCCATCTGCGCCAGAACTCGGATATGGTCTTTGAGATATAGGGATAATTGAAGTTCTCAGGGAATTTAAAGCCAAAGACAGCGCCTAGGCCTATAGCCATGTCTGAATAACCAGAGAAGTCAAAATAGATTTGTAAGGTATAGGAGATGGCACCAAGCCAGGCAATACCAGGAGAGAAGCTATCTGCTTGCTGAGAGAAGATTTTATCTGCTACCTCACCAAAGACATTGGCAATAAGCATCTTCTTTGAAAGACCAATAATGAATCTTTTTATGCCATAGCTAATCTTTTGGAAGGTAATTTCGCGCTCGTCAATTTGAGCTTCGATTTCGTGGTATTTAACAATTGGACCGGCAATTAATTGCGGGAAGAGAGAGATAAATAAAGCTAATTTATAGATATCTTTCTGTGCTACCCCCCCCGATAGATATCAATAATATACGAGATACTCTGGAAGGTATAGAAAGAAATGCCAATAGGCATAATCACTTTAATAAAGTCTTTCTGGGTATGGAATAAAAGATTAAGGTTCTCAATTAGGAAGTTAAAGTACTTAAAATAGCCTAGAATGCCTAAATCGATAATAAGCGCTAACGCTAGAAAATAGCTCTTTGCATGTAGCATTAAATAAGAATTGCTCTTACCACTTGCTGCATATAATCTTGCCTTTTCAATCAATATGGCAAAGACATAATTTGAAAGTATGGTTAAAAGCATGATGGCTAGATATTTAGGCTCTCCCCAAGCATAAAATATCAAGCTTGCAAATAGGAGCACATGATTCTTAAGCTCCTTTCTTACCAATAAGTATAACGTCGTTACTATTGGCAAGAAGATATATATGAAAGTCATCGACGAAAAAAGCATATTGACGCTACCTTTATAGTCTCCATTGAAAATGCATATAGCTAACACACATATCCCCCGTACAAATACGGGGGATTTTAATTAAAGTCTTTACTTGGTACTGGTACTACGTTTGCGTGTAGTAGTCTTCTTTTTGGCACTCGTTTTCTTAGCAGGCTTGGTCTCAACTGCGGACTCCCAAGAATGCGTTTCCTCATTAAAGAAACACACAAAACCTGTAGGCTTATCATCCTTTACTGAAATTAAATACTGCTTCTTAGATTTTCTTGAGAAACGCACTTCAGTGGGATTACCTTCAGCATCTTCCTCAGGACCATCAGCCAAATAATAGAATTTAGGAGGCAATCTGTCACGAAAACGCTTTAACTCTGATACCAAAGGAGCTCTTGTTTCACGTACCTTAGGGAAATTATGTGCTGCAAGGAAGATACCAGCCGCGCCATCACGTAACACAAAATGCGCACCTTCTGCCTTACATTTAAGCTCAGGCAAATCAACAGGATCTTCCTTAGGAGGGGCCACCAGACCTGATTTTAAGATCTTGCGAGTATTACCGCAGTCCTTATTAGTGCAAGCCATGTATTTGCCAAAGCGCCCTTCCTTTAACACCATGGTGCCACCACAGCGATCGCATACGATCTCAGGCGTCTTTTCAATCTCTGATGAGAAATCACCTTGAACTAGTTCATTGCCATCACACTTAGGAGAGCCGCAGATAAAGATCTTTTGGTGTTCATCGATAATATAGGCATTCATTACCGATCCACAGATAGGACAGCGAGGTGCCTTACGCAAGAGCTCAGCCTCTTGCTCCTCAGTTAAATTCTTGTTCTTATTATCAACAGCCTTAAGATTTAAGGTTTTCTTACAACGTTCAGATGCAGGAACACTCTTATCATAATAACCAAGACAGGAGAGGAACACACCAGTCTTACCTGACTGAATGGCCATATGATGCTTGCCACATTCAGGACAGATCATCTCAGTCTCAATTGGATGATTTTCAGGCATACCGCCATCCTCTGCAGGACGCTCGGCATCATGAAGAGTCTTTTCAAAATGGCCATAGAAATCATCTAAAGACTGCTCCCAATCAGCAGTTCCCTGAGCTATATCATCTAATTGATCTTCAAGCTTGGCAGTAAATTTAGGATCCATCAGTGAGGTGAAAGAATAGCGTAATCTATCAGTAACGATCTCACCCATGGGCTCTGCGTAAAACCTACCATGATCGATCTTTACATAACCACGATCCTGAATTGTCGAGATAATCGCCGCATAGGTTGAAGGACGACCAATACCATCCTTTTCAAGCTGACGCACTAAGGTAGCCTCAGAAAAACGAGCAGGAGGTTGGGTAAAGTGCTGCAGAGGATTTAGCGACTTAAGATTTAGGATCTCACCTTGAGTAAGATCAGGCAGGAATACGTCATCCTGCTTACTTGCAGACCATACCCTGCGGAAACCATCAAAGAGCACATGACGACCATTAGCCTTTAAGATATAGTCACCAGCTTCAACAGTTACAGTTGAGCTCTCAAAGATGCAATCTGCCATTTGGCAGGCTAGATAACGTGCATAGATAAGCTTATAGAGACGTTCTTCATCTCTATCAAGCCCTGCAGGCTCTACCTCGGGATGTGATGGACGAATAGCCTCATGAGCTTCCTGAGCACTTTCCTTTGACTGATAATAATTAGGCTTTGGTGGCACATATTTAGCACCATAGTTATTACCTATGATCTGACGGGCAGCATCAATGGCATCAGCTGACAAATTAACACTGTCAGTACGCATGTAAGTAATAAAGCCACGCTCATACAGATGCTGAGCCACATTCATGGTTTTCTTAACACTAAACCCCAAGCGTTGGTTAGCAGTCTGTTGTAAGGTGGAGGTAGTAAAAGGAGGATTAGCGTGAGCTTTTTGCTCTTTTGATTCAATTGAAGCAACCTTAAAAATGCTTTGTTTAAGATCTGCCACAGCTTTGTCAGCATCAGCTTTTTTATGCAAGGCTATTTTCTTGCCAAGGAAAGATGCTAACTCAAGCGTTAAATCACCACCTGATGAGGTCTTAGTATCGGCACTAATGGTCCAATACTCCTCAGGTCTAAAGGCTCTTATTTCACGCTCTCTGTCCACTATGAGCTCTACAGCTACTGACTGCACACGACCTGCGGACAATCCTCGGGCTACCTTCTTCCACAAAAGAGGAGACACCATAAAGCCCACAACTCTATCTAAAAAGCGTCTTGTCTGCTGAGCCTTGACCATGTTCATGTCGATGCGACCTGGATTTTCAAAGGCCTTGGCAATGGCTTTTTTGGTGATCTCTGGGTATTTAACACGCAGAAATTTGTCATCACTGCCACCTAGAACCTCACGCAGATGCCAGGCAATGGCCTCTCCCTCTCTATCCAAGTCGGTTGCAAGATAGATTTTATCTGCAGTCTTTGAAAGCTTTTTCAGCTCAGCTACAACCTTTTCCTTGCCGGGCATGATTTCATAATCAGCCTTCCAATGATTGGTAGGATCGATGCCCATTCGTGTAAAGAGTGCTTTATTTTTATCCTCTGCAGACTTCTTACGTGTAGTCTTCTTAGTCGCAGTTGCTTTCTTGCTAGCAGCTGCCTTTTCCGCGTTACTTTGTGCAGATGGCAGATCCCGGATATGACCTACGGAAGCCTTGACAATATAATCGCTTCCTAAATATCCGTTGATAATGCTTGCCTTGGAGGGAGACTCCACAATCACCAGCGACTTTCCCATACAAAATCCTTATTGTGCCTTGCACCATAAACGAAAGACAGCGAGCCGTCTTTTGAAGTTAATGTAAATTGTTCTGTGACAGCATGCGCTTGTCTAGCTCATCTGCAACTGCACTTACCAGCGCCTTGGCAGAAAACAGCTTTAATATCTTTTGAAGCTTGGACTGCTTCTCCTGCTCATCCCAGGATATTGCTACAGCAGATCCTGAGGTTAGCTCACATCTTCTAGCAATATAATCATCAGAGGTCATGATCTCATCAACAAGCCCAAGTTCTCTGGCATCCTCTGCAAGCCAGTGCTCACCAGTTGCAATTTTTTCAATATCAAGCTGCGGGCGATAGCGCTTAACCACTGCCTTAAAGCGCATATGTACTGCCTCAAGCTCGTTTTTGGTCTTCTCTATACCCTCTTTGGTATTCTCACCAAGAACAGTCACCGTACGCTTGTATTTTCCGGCTGTGATCTGCTCGTAATCGACATCATGCTTCTTTAATACCTTGTTAAAGTTAGGCAATGACATGACCACACCTATTGATCCGATGTAGGCAAAGGGGGCGGCGATGATCTTCTCACCAACACAGGCCATGAGATAACCACCAGAGGCTGCCACCTCATCGACACAGATCGAAAGATGGATGCCACGCTCACGAACACGTACGAGCTCAGATGATGCAAGGCCATAGGTATTAACCATGCCACCAGGTGACGTAAGTCTCAGCACCACCTCATCCTCAGCTGTAGCACAATCTAGTACTGCGTCAATCTCACGGCGCAAAGCTTCATTGCCACTGGCCTTTACATCACCGTTATAATCTAAGACAAAAAGATTTCTTGGACAAAAAGTACCACTCTCACGTGCTTTAGCAATATTTTCCTGACGCGTAAGCTCTGCCTTTACTTGCTCTGCATGCTCCTCTTTTTGTAGCTCCTTATCCTTTTTCTTCTTAGCCTTTGTAGCTTTCTTTAATGCCTTACCTTCGTTCTTTGCCTTCTCACGCTCTTCTTTTAATTCATCATCAGAGAGCACCTTGGTATCAGCTAAGGCCTTTTTTATAAAATTCTTGCGGTTTAATTGAAACTTCAGCAATGGAGTAACACTAAGATGTCCCTCGTCATCACCATCACTTTCAATCTTCAGATCTGATTTCTTTTTTTTACCCTTAAGCTTTGATCCTACCAATACCAAAGCAGGAACAGCGGCAATAACTGCTAAAGTTATTACCTTAATTACAAACATCAACCATTCAATAAACATCAGCGTTCCTTATATTATTCCTTGTGTGCTTTCTTGGCATTTTTTTCATCCAATGCCTTTTGCCCAGCCTCGGTAAGCTTAATTCCGCTCTCTAGGAGCTCAATATAGCGCTGCTTATATAGATTGCCGATAGCCTTTTTAAAGCGTCCTTTGGACATATGCAGAAAATCCTCGATGTCCTCGGCAGGAGATTTGTCGTTAAAACCTAAAAATCCTCCTGAGCTCTCCAAGATCTTCATAAGCTCAGAGGCAGCATGCTCAGTCCCCCCGACACCAGGCTGCTGCAAGGACACATCCAGCCGTCCGTCAGGACGCACAGACAGCACAAAGCCGTCGTATCTCTTGCCTATATGGATCTCACCCTTTTCATTTTCCTTGTACATGAGACCATAGACTTCATCATTTACAATAGCCTTATAGCCTAAGGGGGTTCTTGAAATAGGCACCAAGGTTACTCTTTGAAAGCGCTTGTAGCTGTCACGTTTTTCAGGGACATCACGGATATAGCGGTTATAACGCTGAGTACCGAAGAGACGGCCTTGATCGTCCATGGCAACATACACCATGACGCTCTGCCCTACCTCAAACATACTGCGCTGCTCTGAGATGGGAACTACGAGCTCCTTGGGAATACCCAAATCCATATACACCGTACCGCAGTCAATATCGGTAACACGCAGTCTTCCGGTCATGCCAAGCTCTAAATAGGGGTGACGTGCGGTAGCAAGTACTCTGCCGCCGTCTTTAAATAGGAAGACACGCAACTCCTGCCCTACACCTATATCCTTAGGAAGCTGTGAGCGCGGTACAAAGAGTTCACCAAACTCCCCACCATCGATAAATGCACCCTGATCAGTTATCTGTGTGATCTCACGTCTGATCATGTGTCCAAGCATTACCTCATCACTCATTTATTACTCCGCTAAAAGATAAGTTCTTTTTTTACTCTAATTTGAAAATTTCTAAAATGCAAATATATAGAAAAGAAAGAAAGGTGATGATGCAGGGGTTATAAGGCTTAAATAATGAAAAAGCCGTCATATTGACGGCTTACAAAATTTTTTTAAGGCTATCGATTAGATACGGAGGAAATCTACGTGAATGATAGCTTCAGAAACAGGGTGGCGCTGGATTTCAACAGGCTTAACCTTGATGGACTGACCGTCTAAAACGATAACAGCCTCAGAATAGAACTCATCCTTAAGAGCAGCCAAGATAACCTTCTTAGCATCTAAGGTGATGGAGATAGCAGGCTCTTTACCACCGGTAATAACAGCAGGAACCTGTTCAGCACGACGAAGGCGGCGGCTCGCACCTTTCCCCAAGTCAGTGCGGATAGTTGCATTTAATTCAATTGCCATGATATTTTTCTCATTTAAAATTTATAACATACTGCATGGACGCGACCTTCCAGACAGCGTGCGCGATTATATCAGAACTCATACTGCTTTGCACAAAAAAGGCTGATTTTCGCAAAATTCGTCGCTCTTTCTTAAGAGCTCAATCAAAACAAAGCATGTCCGCGCTATACTCTCTAAAAAAATTTATCCCTACATAATTAGAGCACTTCATGGATCAAAATTATACAAGACCTACCAAAGATGAGTCCTTTATGGAAATTGCTCAGGCAGTTTCCATGCGCTCTACCTGTCTGCGCCGTCGCTATGGTGCAGTAATTGTCTCAAAGGACGGTCGTATCGTATCTACAGGCTACAATGGTGCACCACGCTGTCGTCAAAACTGCACTGATATCGGTGTTTGCCTAAGAGATAAGCTAAAAATCCGTCCTGGTACTCACTATGAACTATGTCGATCGGTTCACGCTGAAGCCAATGCAATCATCAACGGTAATCCCTTAGATATAGTGGGAGGAACGCTGTATCTTGCAGGAACTGATGCCAAGACCGGTGAAGCCTCAATACAGAAC
>CAVJLP010000060.1:0-13567 GCA_963650525.1 Firmicutes bacterium CAG:534 | reverse complement strand
GGTTGAGGATAAAATCATCAAGCTGCACTCAACTAAGAAGTCACTTGCCGATGCCCTGCTTGAGGGTACTGAGATGTCTGCCCGCTTAGGTCGTGATGAGATCTTAGAGCTCTTGGCGCTTGCTCAAGATTAAGGGGAGGCTACTCCGGAGATATTGCCGGAGTAGCTTTCTTTACATGGAGGAGAGCTGCTTTTGCGCAAGGGCTGCTGAAGTGTCATTAGGATAGCTCTTAACTACCACCTCAAAAAAGCGCTTGGCCTTATCCTTATCCCCATTTTGCTTATAGATAAGTCCAAGTTTGTACAAAGAATCAGGACGTTTGGCTGAATTCTTAAAGCCAGCTGCATTTAAAAAGCTGACGCGGGCATCCTCATACTGCTTTTGCTTGTACTGTACCTGACCTAACCAATACCAAGCATTAGGCGTGAGATCGTTATCAGGATACTTCTCAAGATAGCTCTTAAAGGCAGGAATGGACTGTGAGAGCTTGTTATTTACAACCATCTGATAGGCATCATTGTAGGCCTTCTTGGCACTATTATCAGAGGCCTTAAGAGCATTCCCCTTAGCATCAGTGACCGTCCCCGATCCTACCGGTGCTGAGGCTGCAGCATTGGCACCAACATTTGCAAGAGCACCTGTAGTATTTGCAGTATTTACAGATGCATTATCCTGAGAGTTATCAGAGTTATTTGTACTCTGTGCATTTTGCTTTAAGGCACTAAGCTCCTGCTGTAGCTGCTCTATCTCATGCTTAAGCTCCTCTATTTGACCGTTTTGCGCATCAATCTGAGATTGCATCTGATCAAATGAATTCTGCATCTTAAGCATGGTTGACTGCTGCGCATTAAGCTGGGCCTCAAGATCGTCTGTCCCCCAAGCCATGGCCCCTTGGGAAATAGCCATCATCAAGGCTAAGGCCATTGTGGAAAATCTTTTAGCTAACATATTCAACCTTCGGATATAGAAAACGCCGGCAATACCGGCGTCTTAATCATACTAAATTTAAATTAGTAATTTAAAACTGCACGACGGTTCTGGGACCATGCAGACTCGTTGTGGCTAGGATCAACAGGCTTTTCCTCGCCATATGAAACTACCGACATCTGATTGACATCAACACCTAGGTTCTGCATATAACGGGCAACGCTACGGGCACGACGCTCACCTAGAGCAATATTGTACTCAGGAGTTCCACGCTCGTCGGTGTGACCTTCAATAACAACTCTGGCATCAGGGTTGCTACGCAGGTACTTAGCGTTAGCCTGCATTACAGAGATGTACTTATCTTGGATCTGATCAGAATCGTAGTTGAAATATACAGTGTGCTTGTCAGCAAGCTCAGCAGGACCGTTCCAGCCATCACTATAGCTACCATTAGGATTACCGATGGTAACTGCACCATCAGAATCTAAGCCTTCCTGAATATCAGAGCCATCGTTAACAAGATCTGAAGAGCTATTATCGGTGCTGCAGGCATTGAGTGAAAGCATAGCTGCGCCGCAAAGCAAAGCTGCTAAAAATTTATATGACATGATTTCTTCCTAAAATTTTCACTTCTCAAGCAAAGGACCCCAGGCAGGAGAGCCGATCTCACCTTGGGATGTCGGCAAATTAGCCTTAAAGCGACCATCTGCGGAGACCAAAGCCAATCCTTTTCTGCCTTGATACACTGTGGAATATATTACCATAGATCCGTTAGGTGCTACGCTCGGAGACTCATCTAAGGATGATGTTGTGAGCATATACAAGGAACCATCGGCATCAACTCTGGCTACACGGTAACCGTTTTGACGGGTGACCACGATTAAAGAGTTGGATCCAGGGATGGCACGGGCGGATAGATTGACTTGACCTTGATAGGTAATACGCTCAGTCTTACGTGTGGCAAAATCAAATTTGTAGATCTGAGCCTTGCCACCACGCTCTGAGGTAAAGAATATTGATCTAGAATCTGCAGACCAAGTAGGCTCGGTATCGATGGCACGATTGTCAGTGACACGATTTAAAGTGCCAGATGACAGATCATAATAATAGATATCAGGCTGACCATCCTTAGACAAGGTCATGGCAATCTTAGAGCCATCTGGTGACCAAGCAGGAGATGAGTTAAGACCAGGGAATGATGCAAGCTTGGTGCGCTTGTGGGAATTGATATCCTGCACAAAGATTGCAGGCTGACGGGACTCAAAGCTTACATAAGCAAGACGAGTTCCATCTGGAGACCAAGTAGGAGTCATGATAGGCTGCATAGATTTCAAAATAGGCTTTTCATTGTAGCCATCATAATCTGCAGTCATCAAAGTATAAGGGTACCCCCCCTGACCGATACGACTTACGACATAAGCAATACGGGTACGAAAAGCACCTTTTTGACCTGTGAAGAGCTCATAGACTCTGTCAGATACACGGTGGGCAGCCTGACGCATTAAAGAAACCGGAGCATTGCCCTGATAGTGTCCTAAGATCTTGCCCTTATTGGCACCCTGCAATCCTACAACCTTGAACTCAACCTTATAGCTGTTACCTGCTGGGAGCACTGAGCCCGTCACTGCAACTTCGGCACCTGAGGATGCAGCTACATCTGCATTGATCTCACCATTTACCACCGAGCCTTGTGGCAGGGAGGTCATGGCAATTGGGGAAAACTTTCCAGAACGCATGAGATCAGATGAGACTACCGATGCCATATCAGTCTTTAAAGAGGCTGACTGGGTAAAAGGGATCACCGCAATACGATGTCCCTCGTTGATACCACCTGTGATCTCAATTTGTAACGCAGCATTAGCAGATCCTGCGCACAATGCAACTGCTATCACAGCTAAAAATTTCTTAAGCATGATGGATGCTGTCTCCTTGTCAGAATTTTTAGAAATTATAGTGTATCTTTGAAAAACATGCACAATTTCAAAGGAAAAAACGGCACCACCGCACCGTTTTCTCCTCACAAAACACCTAGGTGCAATTAAATCTTAGGCGTCATGGTTACATGAATAATCGAGCATTCTGTGCAGCCCTTAGGTGGCATTGGGAACAGTCCGATATTGGAAATTGCATCCTTGGCACTCTTGCACACGTGGGCATCTCCTTGGCAGTTGGCACTCTTAACCGTACCATCTGAGGCAAGTTCTAGAGTTAACTTGACACTCTTGCCGTTCATCGAAGGATCAACACGCCAGTTCTGCTCAATTAACGTGCGGATCTTAGAGCCATAGCCATCAGCAGCACCGCTACCTGAGCCTAGACCTTGGCCATTATTAGGATCGCCATCTGCTGTACCTAAGATGTCATCTTCAAGAGAATCAGCTCGGGCCTTGGCATCTGCTTTGGCTTTAGCGTCCGCCTTGGCCTTAGCATCGGCCTCGGCCTTTGCTTTGGCATCAGCTTCAGCCTTCTTTTTAGCCTCAGCTTCGGCCTTTTTCTTAGCCTCATCCTCTGCTTTCTTCTTAGCCTCCGCCTCTGCCTTCTTCTTGGCCTCAGCCTCGGCCTTCTTCTTGGCCTCCGCCTCTGCCTTCTTCTTAGCCTCTGCCTCAGCCTTCTTCTTCGCCTCTGCCTCAGCCTTCTTCTTTTCCTCTAGCTTTTTTTGCTCCTGAGCCTTTTTCTGCTCTTCAAGCTTTCTCTTTTGCTCCTCAAGCTTCTTCTTTTCAGCCTCAGCCTTCTTCAAAGCAAGAGCCTTTTGCTCCTGCTCAAGCTTCTTTTGCTCAAGGATCTTCTGCCGCTCAGCCTCAGCCTGCTGCTGCTTTTTAATCTGATACTCAAGCTCTTTTGTTGCAGTATCCGGGGCCTTGTCTTCCTTTACTTCAGGGGCCTTGGTGCTCTGTGGTGGTGGAGCACTTGGCTTGCTGGCAGCCCCTCCTTTGGGATTACCCTTTGCTGGAGGCACAAAGGTTGCGTGCATGAGGTTGCCCGGTGCATCCTGAGGACGCTCGGGTTTATCAAGAGATACATTGATGATAAGTGCTACCAAGATTGCGGCATGAATAGCCACGGCTATTGTGGCAGCAGTACCAAACTTCATTTGCTACCACCTGTAGAAATAGGCTCGGTAACCAGACCTACGCTCTTGACTCCACCTTCTTTGAGCGCATTCATAAGCTGGATCACGCTGTTGTAATCAACATGTGCATCACCCTGTACCACCACTGGACGCTTGTCATCCTTAGAAAGCTCAGCTGCCACATAGGCCGTAAGCTCATTTAGATCCTGCATTTTTTCAGTGGTGGTATCCATAGATACGAAGTACTGCCCTGAGGCATCTACAGTTGCAATGATAGGTGTGCGCTGATCCTCATTCATGGTCTCAGACTGAGCCTGAGGCAGATCAACGGTAACACCCTGCATCACCACTGGTGCGGTGGCAATAAAGATAACCAGTAGCACCAGCATAACGTCGATATAAGGCACGACATTAATCTGGGCAACAGGATGCGATCTGCGACGTCTTGAAGCTGCACGCATCAGTGTTGTCCCTCATTATATGGATGATTGGAGCTGTTAGGCTCGACAGTGCGTCTTGGGCTTTGCATCTGGGCATTCACATAGCCACCCATCTGATTTTGCATCTGATTACTCATCTGATTTGCCATCTGTGTATTAACCTGTTGCACATTCTGGCTCTGAGTATTCATCTGCTTTTGCACATTCATACGCTCCTGCTCACCTGCAACACCAGGAGTTATATAGCGCGGAGCCTCTCTTTTGACTGCACGCGGATCATAGCCTTGAGCAGCTACATTGCGCTGATACTGATGCTGTGCCTGATATTGCTGATGCATCTGATTATTGTCGTTATATCTTGGAGGCACAGTACGCATAGGTGGCATCTGCTGATGATACTGCTCCTCATTACGATAGGACTGACGCAGTGACTGAGGATGATTGACCGTGCGCATCTCATTAGATCCTTGCTGCGCGCTCTCCTCTTGCTTTTCCTCATTGCGCATCATCTGTGACTTGACAGTCACCAGACGACGATTAAGGATAGTGGCAAACTCATCCATGAAATTGTCATAGCGGTTTTCCAAAGCCTCAACCTTAGATGCAAAGTGGTTATAGAACATAACTGCAGGAATTGCAGCAAACAGACCCATGGCAGTTGCAATCAAAGCCTCAGCAATAGGAGGTGCTACCATGGATAAAGTAGCATTTTTAACTGCAGCCAAAGCTACGAAGGCATGCATAATGCCCCATACAGTACCAAAAAGACCGATGTAAGGCGAGATAGAGCCGATGGTTGCAAGGGAGGCTAGGTGCGACTCAAGAGTTTCAACCTCACGAGACTGTGCCACCTTCATCTGACGATAGGTACCATCCATCACCACATCTTGATCAGCAGGTCCTGAATTGACCAGACGCACAAACTCCTTAAAACCTGAGGCATAGATAACCTCAAGTCCCTGCAGCTCAGCTTGATGCTTCATGCAGTCTTGGTAGAGATTATTAAGATCGATGCCTGACCAGAAACGATCCTCAAAGTCATCGGCACGGGTACGGCCGCGCTTGAAGACAGAGGTCTTCTGGATAATGATAGTCCATGAAATAACACTCATGGACACTAGGATCAACATCACCACCTGCACAAGCAAGCTGGCGTTAAAAATAAGCTCGGTAAAGGAAAGCTCGCCGTTTTGCATTTTTACTCTATTCTAAAATTATCAAGATCTGATGGGATCTGAGGTTTAATGAACTCTACTATTTCAGCACCTATTGCCTTGGGCTTGTTTTTGACAAGATCGGTATAAGCTAGGGTGCATTCAAACTCAAAAAGTTTTTCGCCGCGCTGATTATAGACCTCTTGATACATTGCAAGGCTTAATTTTCTAAGTTTTACCGGGATAACTTTTACCGATAAGACATCATCAAGACGAGCAGAGCGCAGATAGCGCCCCTTGATCTCATATACGACAAAGCCACTTTTATCCTCTTTTAAAAGCCTATCCTGACTTACTCCTGAGGTACGCAACCATTCAGTTCGCGCGCGCTCGCAAAACTTTAAATAGTTGGCGTAATAGACAATGCCACCTGCATCTGTATCCTCAAAATACACGCGAAAATCTTTTGAAAAAGGCTCAAAGCTCATTCTATCTTGTCTCACTTAGCTCTAATATAGCGTTCAAATCAAGCGTTGTCCGTATCTAAAACACTCTCTTCCTGCCCAGGATAAGGCAGATTAAACTTCATATAGGCCTTTTTGGAGGCCATACGTCCCGTGCGCGTACGCTGCACAAAGCCCTGTTGAATAATATAAGGCTCAACCACATTCTCAAGCGTATCCCGGTCATGACCTAAGGAGGCGGCCAGTGACTCAATTCCCACAGGTCCACCACCAAAATCGTAAATTATGGTCTTAAGATAGGCGCGGTCAAACTCATCAAAGCCATCCTCATCGATTCTCAGCATATCAAGCGCCTGACATGCTGTAGCCTTATCAATTACCCCACTGCCATTAACCTCAGCCACATCACGCACCCGCTTTAACAGGCGATTGGCAATTCTTGGAGTACCACGGGCACGAGAGGCAATTTCATGAGCACCCTCTTTAGAGATCTTTATCTTAAGCTTTTTGGCATTAGCATTAATAATGATCTCAAGCTCCTCTGGCTTGTAATATTTAAGCTGCAAAATAATGCCAAAACGGGCACGAAGAGGAGAGGTCAGAGTGCCTGCAAGCGTGGTTGCACCAATTAAGGTAAACTCATTTAGACTAAGCTTAATTGAGCGGGCTGATGGTCCTTCACCTGTCATGATATCTACCCGGTAATCTTCCATAGCAGGATACATAAACTCTTCAATTACCGGAGAGAGACGGTGAATTTCATCAATAAAGATCACCGAGCGTGGTTGCAAATTGGTAAGCAGTGCCGCCGCATCCCCCTTTTTCTCAAGTGCAGGACCTGAAGTCTGTGAAATACTCACCCCAAGCTCGTTGGCAATGATATTTGAAAGAGTGGTCTTGCCAAGTCCTGGAGGTCCAAAGATCAACACATGATCAAGCGCCTCACCGCGTTTTTTGGCAGCCTTGATATAGACCTCAAGCTGACGCTTGACATCCTCCTGCCCCACATAGTCCTTTAAAAGCTGAGGACGCAGTGCTCTATCCTCACTGCTACCACGCGCCTCAGACAAAGCCTCCTCGGCATTCTTCTCAGGCTTAAGATCCTCAGATACCTCAAGGGCGTCTGCGACAATTCCAATATCATCCAAAGCCATGCTTAACGTCCTTTGTTCTTACTGATAAGTATTAATGCCGTCTTGATAATATCCTCTACCGTCTTAGCATTAGGCAATGAGGCCTTGCAGTACTTTATAGCCTCATTTTCCCTATAACCTAGGGATACGAGGGCAACCACGGCTTCATCAAAAATATCAGGATTTGGTGAGCTTGCGGGAGCAACAGTTGGAATTGCAGCAGCATCTTTAAACTTTGAGAGCTGATCTTTTAGCTCAACTATCATGCGCTCAGCAGTTTTCTTACCAACTCCAGGGATCTGCTGTAGCTCTTTGGTACGGTTATCAAGCACTGCAGTGATGAAAGATTCAACGCTGAAGGTTGATAAAGCGGCAAGTGCACTCTTAGGGCCGATGCCGTTTACCTTAATTAAAATACGAAACAAGGAACGTGAGGCAATATCGGTAAAACCATAGAGCACCTGTGCATCCTCGCGCACGCTGTGGTGAATGTAGACAAAGACCTCTGAGGTAGGATCTTTTGGCAAAGCTGCAATTGAGGTCCCCGGCATTTCCACCTCATAGCCCACACCACCTGCTTCAATCAAGGCTGTTGCATCATCAATACGCAACAGTCTGCCACGCAAACTACCTATCATATATATCCTTTATTATCTTGTGCGTAATCTTCCATGTACTGAGTACTTATCCGCCACACTCTGTCCCATAGCAGAGGTGACCGCCGAGGTATAGGCATGACAGATAGCGCAGGCTAGCGCATCAGCAGCATCGGATTGAGGATTGCCTGCAAGATGCAGAATGCTCTTTACCATATACTGCACCTGTGTCTTATCTGCCCAGCCATAGCCTACAACAGATTGCTTGATCTGCTGAGGAGTGTATTCAAAGACATTCAAAGAAGCATTAGCCCCTGCAACCATAGCCGCAGCTCTTGCCTCAGAGAGCTTTACCGTAGACTGCACGTTCTTTGACAAAAAGGTCTCCTCAATTGACATGGCCGTAGGTTTAAACTGAGCAATAAGCTGCGTAACGCCGGCATAGATGATGCGAAGCCTCTCTGCCATAGGCCCACCACCTGTGGCAATACAGCCTGATCCTTTGTAATAAACCTCTCCCTTGTCACGCTCCACTACTCCATAGCCGGTAAAGCGCGAGCCAGGATCGATACCAATGATTATCAAGATAAAACCTACAAAAAAAACGTCTAATGATTGTGCGCTTATCTTACCATTATGCGCAATTTTTCAAAATGAAGATATCAATGCGTTATCATAGTCGCATTATGAAAAAAATTAGCTATTTAAAAAAATTAGCCCTCGTGGCTCTTATTCCCTGCCTTATTACTACTGCCGCAGCTTCTGATAAAAAGCTGACCTTAGGCGTACTGCCTGCAGCCGACTCTATTGTACTTGACACGGCCATCTCTGAGGGGCTTTTTAAGGCCCACAAGCTTGATGTCACCACCTTGCCTTTTAAAAGTGCCCTTGAAATAGGCGCTGCCATGCGCGCAGGCAAGATTGACGGACACTTTGGTGATCTCATGAATGTCTTCATGCAAAATGAATCAGGTGCCCCTCAGATAGTGGTATTAACTACCACGCATACCTCAAAGGAGCAACGTTGCTTTGGCCTCGTTACCGCCCCTAAATTTGCAGCTACCTATACTACCCTCTCAGATCTAAAAGATGTTCGCACCGCCATGAGCGGAGGAACCATCATCGATTATCTTTTGGATAATATGCAAGAGACTCAAGGCCTTGATGATCACGCGCTCATAAAAACCGAGGTAAAACAGATCCCGATTCGTCTGCAGATGCTACTTGCAGGTCAGATTGAAACTGCGCTTTTGCCAGAGCCTCTTGTATCCTTAGTTGAAGGCAAGGGCGGACGCGTCTTATGGGATGACACTAAGCTTAATGAAACCTTAGCTATCGTTGCCTTGAAAAAAGATCTGCTAAGTACTGATGAGATAAAGGCATTTAGACAATCAGTTGCAGAGGCTGCAGCCCTTATTGAAAAAGATCCTGAAAAATACCGCGCTTTGATGGTTAAAAAGCGTCTTATTCCAAAAGATGGCATTAACTCCTATAAGATGTTGCGTTTTTCTCTATTTGACAGCGCCGATGGATTGCCGCCGCTGCCTACAGATGAGGAGCTTGAGCGTGTTGGCAAGTGGATGCTCTCTCATAAGATGTTAAAGGCCATGCCTGATATAAAGAGCATAGTCTTTCGTGATCTCTAATTAAAACCACACCATGCTTCATCTTTTTACCCACAAGCTTAATGCGGGGATCAGGACTCAGACTCTAATAGAGGATCTGAGCCTTGATGGTATTGATAACTCTTTAATTATCGTAGGCCCCTCAGGCTGTGGGAAAAGCACGCTTTTAAAAACTCTAGCAGGTCTTTTGCCTCCACTTAATGGCAGTGCGAACTTTTGCACTGATATAAATGGACAAGACTTTATTGCACATCATGAGCTAAAAAAAGCCTATGTGTGGCAGGAGCTTGCACTTATGCCCTGGAAGAGAGTGTATGACAGCCTAAAGCTTGCCTTAAATATTGCAAGTCCTAACCTTACTGCAAAAAAAAGAGATGAAAGGATAGAGGCAATTTTAAATGAGCTTGAGCTTACAGATCTTAAAAAGCGCTTTCCCCATGAGTTATCTGGAGGACAACGACAGCGCCTAGCCCTTGGACAGGCGCTTATTACCACACCGCAGGTGCTGTTTTTAGATGAACCCTTCTCAGCACTTGATGCCATGCTCAAGGAAAAATTACAAGATAGCCTTAAAAAACTACTGCTAAAAAGACAGTGTCTGATGGTGATGGTCACCCATGATCTGCAGGAGGCTACCTATCTTGGAAAGCATATTCTGCTCTTAGGACCTAATGGCTCTAAGAGACATTATCTTTTGGAAAATAAGGCCTATCAGAGCAGTCCTGATGCAGCGCTTAGAGAAAGTGAACTCTTTTCCCATGAGGTGGCACTGCTTCACCAGATGATGCGTCTTGAGGAGAAGGAGGCTTTAGGATGAGGAGCTCAAACCTTATATCAAAGCTGTTTCCCTTTGCACTTGCCATCATGCTGCTGATGCTTATCTGGCAGCTACTGTCATCAGCCTTTGGCTCTGACATCGTCCCAGCTCCTGTTACTACTTTTAAACTTTTTATAGCTGAATTAGCTGATCCTATATTTTTAAATCATATAAAAGAGAGCCTAAAGCGTCTGCTTTTTGCAACCGTGCTTGCATCCCTTATCTCCTACCCCCTAGGGCTGTGGCTTGGACTTTGCAAAAAAGCAGATGCCTTGGGAGCACCACTTTTATATCTTACCTATCCTCTGCCTAAGATAGTGCTGTTGCCGGTGTTCTTCTTATTATTAGGCCTAGGCGATCTCTCACGCATCACCCTTATTGCTTTAACTGGTGGCTATCAGATAGTCATGATAGTAAGGGCTGCTGCCAAAAGGTTGGATACAGTATATGCAGAGAACATGCGCTTTATGGGAGCTTCCTTTTTTAAAAGACTTATCCATGTATATATTGAAGGTACACTGCCTAATTTTCTCACCGCCTTAAGAGTTGCATCCGGCACCATGGTCGCAGTGCTCTTTTTAGCAGAGAGCTTTGCAACTGACAGCGGTCTTGGCTTTCTCATCATGGATGCTTGGGGGATAGGAGATACCACGCTGATGTTCTGTGCAATACTTGGGATCAGCCTTTTGGGTGCTCTTTTCTATATTGCAATTTATCTTCTTGAGTACTATCTGTGCCCATGGAGCATAGCAAGAAAATACTCAGAAAAAGGCAAATGACGGGTAGAAAACAGGTAAAAAACGCTTATAAAGCGCTTTTATAAGATAAGGTGTGGTGCTGGTAAAAGGAATCGAACCTTCGACCGCCTGGTTACGAATCAGGTGCTCTACCTGCTGAGCTATACCAGCACATAAGAAATCAACTATGCTATTTTACCAAAAACTTTAAGAGGAAAAAATGCCATTTTACAATCGCATCGTACAGTCATCTATTTTTCTCATTGCTTGGTGGCTTATGGCCATGCATGGCTATGCTGCAATTCCTCATAATCCATCAAGGATAATTCTGCTTATTATCGCAAGCGCCGCCCTTATCTATCGCGGCTACACCATGCACAAGGCAGGCAACAGGATCTCTGCCATGCTCACCTTTTTTTACGCCTGTGCCTGTTATCTATTCTATATAGAGGCCTTATGGCTTTTAACACCTGATGGCCCAATGTGGGCTAACGCTGTCATCATCTACAACATTCTGCGCTTTGTCCTCATGTTTCTTACCTTTATTATCCTCATAAGAGACTGGATAAAATCCATCCGGATGGAATAACGCAAAAATTGCGCAATATAGCTTTGATTTATAACGATATTCTAGGTTTTGTTTGATTCAAACAAAACCTACAGATCTTATCTTCTACCCTATGCAAGAATAACTCCGAGGAAGAAAAAAGCTCTGCCCTTTTCTTCCGTCATAACAAACATACAGGAGTTATTTATGCATAAAAATTTCCGACTGAGCACGCTTGCGCTGGCGCTACTGTTCATTACCAGAGCTCAGGGATCTGAGCTTCCGGTATTACAAGGAGCGGCGCCCTCTGGGGTTTATGTAGCCTCTGATGATCTTGCCATGATGGTCATGTCCTCCAAGCAGAACAATGTACTCAAATGGAAGAGCTTCAATGTCTCTGAGGATGCAATGGTATCCTTTGATCAAAAGAACTATCTCAATTTAGTAACAGGAGGCTCGCCTTCACTAATTGAAGGACATGTTCAAGCTTTTGGAAATCTTTACATTGTCAATCCTGCCGGTATCACCACTGGCTTAAACTCAGCAATCCAATCCAAAAAACTGGGACTCATCACCGGCAAGTTAGATGAGGATCTGATCACCTCCTTTGAGGAAAACGGCAGTATTAATGCCCAGAATGTCGCTGGCATGGGCCGTGTCAATCTGCTAGGTGAGATCAAAACTGAGAACCTGCAGATAGATGCAGGACAGATTGTGATCCGTGCAGCCTCAAATCTTAAGACAGTAACAGGTGACGTACTCCACAACCGTCAATCAGAGAAAGTTAGACTTAAAAGCTCGGTAAACCGGATTGATATAGGCGGGATCAGCGCTCAAGATCTCAAGACTGATTTTCTTTTTGATGGTGATCAGTACTATACCCACGAAGGAGAAACTCCCATATCAAACAAAGAGGAGTTTCTTGCAATTGCCAACAATGGCCGTTATTTTTTAACTAACGATATCGATTTAGGTGAGATCTCATCTTCGGTATTGTCCTCCTTTAACGGAAGTCTTGATGGTGCCATGTCCCATCTAAGCTTTAAAGAATCAAGTGGCGCACAGGCCTTCCAAGGACTTTTTGGAACACTTGATGATGCAACATTAAATAACCTCTTTTTAAAGGCCAGCACAAATATTCCTGAAAGCCTGGGGATAAAAAAAGGCGCGCTTGCAGGTACCATCTCCAATTCAAATTTAGAAAATATTTCGCTTGAAAACACTCTTAACGGCTCTGTTGCAGGCACTGATGCCTTCACCTTAGGTGGTCTTGCAGGTGAGATGAGTGGCAGTAACAACCTTACAAATGTCATCGTCAGCACCAAGGCTAATCTTGAAAATAGCGATCTGCTCTTTGGAGCAAGTGGCATCACCTTTGGCACTTTAGCAGGCTTAAACTTAGGAGTAATAAACAGCTCAACTCTTGTAGGCGGAATTTTAAATGGCGTTAAAGTACCAGAAAATGCCAGCATAAAGCAGATAGGCCTTGGTAACGATCTGACAGCGGATCTTAAAGAGAGTCTTGAGGCCTTAGATGAGAGCCACAAGGACAACTATATTGTGTCAAAGGATGACAGTGGTGAAACAATTACTGCCATCACCGACAAGCGCTTTTATGATCCCTTCTTTACAGAAAACTTCAGCCTAGACAGTGATGAGCAGGATCCTGACTATAAAGCTCTATCATCAAACACAGCCTTCAAGCTTGCAAACTTTGTCGAAACCACGCTTGATACTGATGAATCCACTACCGGCAAGTTTGTCTATAAGCTTCAAGATAAGGGCAACAGCCGTGGCTACTACTTTATCAATACCAAAGAGGATGGTACTAAAAGTTCAGCACTCTCAGGCCGGGGCATCATTACAACCACAGCCTATCAAGGTGAAGTAGAGCCAGAGCCTACTCCTGAGCCTACGCCAGATCCTGGAGAGATCACCGATCCTGAACCTACACCGCAGCCTACGCCCGATCCTGAAGAGATCACCGATCCTGATCCTACGCCGCAGCCAACTCCTGATCCTGAAGAGAGCAAAGATCCCGATCCTACCCCTGAGC
>CAVJLP010000059.1:0-13716 GCA_963650525.1 Firmicutes bacterium CAG:534 | reverse complement strand
CTTTATTACTCATCTACATCACCTATTTCATACTGAAATCTGAATCAAACCTTGTCATCATCATTACTGCAGGGCAATAGTCTATACGTTTTGCGACAATCATTTCTCAGAGGATAAGACTAAAGCCATTCTTACTTACACGTTCCCGTAATGATAGTCCTCACCAAAACGCCTGATCTTAATTTTCTACGAGATCCTGCAGTCTTTTCTCTGCATCCTCACTTTCATACAACTTTAGTTCAAAGATAAAATATCTCTTGCCTGCTACGAACTCTAAATCAAAGCGTTCTTAGGCATTATTTAGCTGTGCAAAGACATCAACATCTCCTCCAATGAGATTGATCAAAATACGGCATAACTTATTATGCTAAGGCAGACAGACATTGTGACAATACATTCTGCCATGTTCTAAAGTTAAGCTTGTAAAACTTCACTCTCTGATTCTTACCCTATCTTACACTACGCCTGCCACTTACAATCAACTTAACTGCATCAATTGAGGTTTTATCAGCACGCAGGATCTCCATCCTAGCTGTACCAAAACTTAAGACCTCTCCAACCTCAGGCACACGTTGCAGGCAATCTAAAATAAAGCCTGCTATTGTCTGATAATGCTCAGAAGGAGGAGCCCTAAAGCCTGTCAAACGATAAACATCTGCCAAAGCTGCATTACCATCTACCCGGAAGACTCCATTTTCAAGTTTCACAACCTCAGGGATCTCCGATTGATCAGGAAGCTCTCCTGAAACCTCCTCCATAATATCGCGCAGCGTTACCACTCCCTCAAAGGAGCCAAACTCATCATAGACAAAGCCTATATATTTCTTTTCAGCTCTAAATTTATCCAATGCCTTGAGAATGCTGACACTCTCAGGCAGAAACAGTGGCTGTACCACAAGCTTTTGTAGCTCCTCCTGTGATACCTTATGCTCAACGCCCAAGGCTAGAATATCCGCACGTCCCACATAGCCCTCAGGAGAGTCCTTATGATCCCTCAAGCAGGCAATAAGACGCGAATGAGTTGATTTGGAGGCCTTCTCTAAAATTTTTTCAGCAGGAGCATCTATTCTTAAAAATTCAAGATCATTTCTTGCTGTAAGCACTGCCCGCACTGGAATTGAGGAGAGCTGCAGTACTCTTGCGACCATATCCTTTTCTGACTGATTAAAAACCCCATCCCCAGTGCCCTGCACTATTGCCTCTTTTAAGGATGAAACCTCACCTGAGCGGGAGCCTAGAAGACGCAATACCAGATTAGCAGCAAGCTCCCTATTCTGCATTGAGCCAGTCTTTCCAAGTCCTAGGACATTGCGCCTTGCAATCTCATTGAAGATCTCAATAAGCACAGAAAAACCAATTGCCGCATAGAGATAGCCCTTAGGCACTTCAACGTGTAGTCCCTCCATGATAAGGGAGAAACCTATGAGCAATAAAAAGCCTAGGCAGAGAATAACCAGCGTTGGATGGCGCGATACAACTGATGACACCAAACTTGTTGCCGCCGTCATTGCTGCCATGGAGATAATCACCGCTGCCATCATGATGAAAACATGCTCGGTCATACCAACCGAGGTTACGATGGCATCAACTGAAAAGATGGCATCTAACACCATGATCTGCACTGCAACCATCATAAGTGATCTTCCACCTGAACGTGATAAGGTCATGGCAGTCTCCTCACCTCCACCTTCAAGCTTTTGATGCAGATCAGCTGTTGCCTTATATAAAAGGAAGAGACCGCCAACAAGCATCACCGTATCACGTACCGTAAACCCAATTCCAAAAAGAGTAAAAAGAGGTACGGTTACCGCAGCGGCATAGGCTGCAAACAATAAAAGGAAAAGTCTTATTACAACCGCACCGCCTATACCTATATAGCGAGCTTTGGCAGCTTGGGACGGGGGCAGCTTTTGTGACAGCAGCACAATAAAGAGCAAGTTATCAAGTCCCATCACAATTTCAAGTAAAGATAAAGTAATAAGACCTATCCAGCAGGACGGATCCTCCATCCAAGCAAAATCAAACAAAACATGAGCTGAATTCATAGGGTGTCACCTCTTAATGCAGGATTAGGTGACGAGATGAACAGAAAATAAGCCTGAGATAAAAAAACGGATTTAAAGTTGCAACATCCGCAACTCTCTGCTGAAGACACAAAAACTCCTAATACAAAAATACTATCTTTGATTGTAGCAAAAAGAACATCACTTTGAAGGTGATTTAACAAATTGAGAAGTGTATATATCCCAGATGAAATTGAAACTTACCTGGGAATTTAAAGACAGGTAAAAATAATTGTTAATGAGGAGTTTTCAAACCACGGCTACGTCCTGCACCACCGCGGCCATGCTCTCCACGTGGCCTTGCGTTGCCAAAGCCTTGCTTTTTATCTGCAAATTTTGTTTTGGATAGTCCGCCATCTCTTTTCTTGGCGCCATTGCGTCTGTCCTTTGCAAAGACCTCATCATCAAAACGGCGCTCATTATTTTCACGACGCTTGCCAAAGCCCTGATTACTCTTTTTGGTAGCAAAAGATGACCTAGGTTTGACGACTTTAGCACGGGGCTTGCCATATACCTTACTCTTTGGAGCGTCATTGACAGCAGATGTATCATCCTTGCCATCTGAGAAAGGATAATCTGCCAAGGTCAAAGGATCCATTGAGGCCTGCTCTCTTAACTTATTAACCTCCCGTAAGGTGAGATCTCGAAATTCCCCAGTTCTTACCTTAGGATCAAGTGCTACTCCGCCATAGCTGATACGGATAAGGCGGCTTACCTTACAGCCTACGGCCTCCCAAAGACGTCTTACCTCACGCTTGCGTCCTTCTTTTAAGGTACAGTCAAACCACAGATTACGGCCATCGCCACCCTTAAACTGCACCTTGTCAAAGTGAGCTGGGCCATCCTCAAGCACTACCTCTTTTTGCAAAGCTTCTATCTTATCTTCAGAAACATCACCATATACACGAGTGGCATAGACACGCTCAATGCCATGCTTAGGATGCATGAGTGCATTGGCAAGCGCTCCATCGGTAGTAAACAAAAGCAACCCTGAGGTATTGATATCAAGTCGTCCTATATAGATCCAACGCCCCTTACCCGGATTTGGCAGATGGTCAAATACCGTAGGTCTATCCTCAGGATCTTTTAAAGTAGTGAGCTCTCCTTCCTTTTTGTGATACATCAGTACCCTGCAGGATACGATGCCCTCACCTGGGCGTAGCACCACCTTGCCATCAATGGTTACGGTGACATCATCCTCAATGCGATCACCTACCTTTGCCTGTACACCGTTAACTGCTACACGACCTTCGGCAATTAAAGTCTCAATGCCACGACGTGATCCCACACCCTTACGGGCAAGTACCTTTTGAAGTTTCTCGCTCATTAAAATCTCCTGAAAACGCCGCCATTATCTCACAACAGTCCTTGAAGTAGAAAAGCTTCCTGCAATCAGGCAAGATTTTCTGCCGTCGTGCTAAAATTTGCACAATAATCTGGAGGATGTAATGGCAGATAATCAGGATCCTAATGCCTTTGAAAGTGCAAACTTTACTATCATGGGAATGGCCTTTAGCCTTAAGGTCAGAAAAAATGAGATAGCCTCACTCATGCAGGCAGTAAAGGATCTACAGGAGCGTTCATCCTCCCTTTTAAGAGCCAATCCCAACCTGACCCCAGCCCAGGCGGCAGTACTTATCGCCCTTAATGTCCAGACGGATTTAAATGAAATCCTCTCTAACAACACTCCCTTTCAAGACAAGGCCTTTGAGATCGTGCACAAATCCCGCATGCTGTTAAATCAGGGTCTGCGCAAGAGCACTAATCAGCAGTAGCTGCAATTAAATATCTGAAAAAAAAATCATGAAAGAAAGCCACTTTATGCAGGATCTAAGTGCCATTCGCCGAAACTTGCTGAAAAAACGCAAAAGCCTCAGCTTTGATGAATGTAAAAAAGCAGGTGAAGAGGTTTTAAAAAATATACTAGCACTCGATCTTTTAAAAAATAATGAAGATACTCTTAATATAGCCCTCTACAGTGCCATGCCTGGGGAGATCCCAACCCTTGATATCTTTTTAAAACTTAGGTCACTAGGCCATAAGATTGCCTATCCGTTAGTTGAAAGCACTGATGGCGGGCTTATGAATTTTTATGAAGTAGAAGACTTAGATGATCTGCATGCTGGGGCCTACGGGATCTTGGAGCCTGAATGTAACGATAAAAGATTAATTAAGCCTCAGTGCCTTAACATCATGCTTATTCCGCTAGTAGGCTTTGATAAGTATGGTAACCGCCTAGGTATGGGCGGTGGCTTTTATGACCGATTTTTAAAAAATCTAAATTGCCAATGCAGAAAAATCGGCATTGCCCACGATTTTCAGGAAATAGACTGTATCAGGGCTAGATCTTGGGACATGCCCCTAGATGAGATAATCACCCCAACACGCTATCTGAAATTTAAAGTTAGGCATATAGTCTAAACCTTAGCTCTCCTCAGATGGCTGACGGCTTGAGGCTGCCTGCTGCTTATCGAGCATCTGCAAAAAGAGTGGCATCGGCATAGGTTTTGAGAAGGCATAGCCCTGACCGTAGTTACAGCCTGACTGTAAAAGCATGGTCTCCTGCTCAGTGTTTTCAACACCCTCACATATAACCTTGATATCCACACTGCGACACAGCCTTACGATCCCCGCAAAGATCTTACGGGCCTTTTCTGATTTCATGGCTGCATTTAACATATCCATATCGATCTTCACCGTATCCATAGGCAACATGAGCAAGGATGAAACCGATGAATAACCTTTGGAGAAATCGTCCATGGAGAAGGTGTATCCGAGATCAATAAGACGATTCATAATGGATTCGGCATTACGGCGTGGATCTTTGGAATTTATATCAAAGAAGGCCGATTCCGTTACCTCAAGCTCCACAAAGCCCTCAGGTAGCGGGATCTTGTCTACCAAGCTCTTCATACGGTTGATGTAGTTATCTTCACTAAAGTGCAGTCCTGACTGATTTACTGAAATCGGCACACAAAACTTTGAATCACGGCTTCGTTGCTGTTGCATCTCACGTATTTTGGTGAGCATATAGTAATCAAGCTCAATTACGAAGGCGTTCTTTTCAAAAAGTGGCACGAACTCACCTGGCTGCATAAAACCAAGCTCAGGTGATCGCCAGCGCACCAGCGCCTCACCGCCGATGATACGGCGTGAGCGTATGGCATATTTAGGTTGGATCCAGACCTCAAATTCATTTTCTTCAAGCCCCTTCTCCATGAGATCCTCAATACGCTTGTGCTTTAGACGGACCTGCTCAATCTTTTCATTATAGATGCTGTACTGCAGGCCCTTTGACGAGGCATCATCAAGTGCCATCTGTGCAGATACAATCATATTCTGCATCGGGATCTTACTGCCAATATCAAAAGTGCAAATACCGGCAACCGTCTTGATATTGACACTCACTCCCGAGATCACAAAGAGACGATCAGCACGCTCAAAATCCTGCATCAGGGTATCAAAGCTCATGCCCTGCTTTAAATTACCGAGAATATATATGCCCTCAAGCTCGGAGGCTACGGCATATTCCAAAATCCAAGGGAAGGTTTCATGTAGCTTTTCAATCCACTTACATTCAGCATCTGACAGATGACGCGCCTCATATTTCTTAACTAGCAGATCCTTGTGCTTGATCTTTACGATCATTATAAAAGGATTATCTACTCCCTTGCGGGGATTGACCTTTTCAATGATCCTGGGGATTTGCTCCTCAAACCACCTAGCATTATGCAGCCCTGTCTGCACATTGGTGTAATAGACACGTTTGATGGAGTGCAGTGAACGGCGACGCTCAAACATGAGATAGGACATGAGCGCAATAATGAGCACTAGCGGTACGGAAATGACACCGATGGAACGTAGAGGATAGCTATACACCATATCAAGCAGATTGGATCGGCGCATTGATTCAAATTCTATTTCATTAGAAAGACGGCGTACATTAGGCTTATCAAGGTGGGCAATTTCCTTATTTAAGATCCTAACTAGCATAGGATCACAGCGGGCAGTGATACCCATGGCTATCTGGCGGGAGAATACCACCGAGCCATTGGTTCTTAAATTTCTATGACCTGAATCCTCAATCTGAGTCTGAGCAATGAGGCTCTTCATGAAGGTCACATCGGCAGTACCGTTGGCAACAGCATCGACACAGTCCTGAATGGTTGAAAAATAGGAAATATCCTCACGTGGAAAACGCTTTTCTATATATTCAGAGGTAAAGAAATAGCCATAGGGGGCGGCGATTTTGGGCTTTTCTGGCATACCTCCGGCTCTAGTTACCGAGACATAATCCACATCTAAAAAGGGTGAGGTGATACGCATGTTCTTCTGACGGGCCCAGTTGTAATCAGAATAGAGATCAATCACCACATCAGCCTGTCCGTTAGTGATCATCTCAAACATGTCGGTAATATTTTCTGATCCAACGACCTCAAATTTAATGCCCAGATCATGCTCAAAGATCTTGGTAATATCAGCAAGCAATCCCTTATGCTGACCGTTTTTAAAATATGAAAAAGGCTCCTGAAATGGACTTGCCACGGCCCTGATCACTCGGCGCTGATTTAAAAAGTTTAATTCATCATCAGTCAAGATTAAGGGCTCACCTGAAAGGAAATATTTGATATTCAAAATATTTTCAAGCCAGGGCTCGGAGGCATGCATACGGTTTATAGAGCTTATGATCTGCTCCTTCAATGTATCATTGCCTTTTTTTACCGCAAGATACACATCGGCATCATAGAGCTCAGCTACAATTGGCAGTGACACACTGCGGCGCATGGATTCGATTATCATGCCCTCAAGTTTACCCTGTCTATAAGCCTCAAACATCTGCGCACCAGTGTCAAATCCCTCAAAGATAAGATTTCTGACCTCCTTAAAGCCTCTCTGATTTAGTGCATTACGTATGCTCTCCTCATCATTACTCCTGTTAACATAGCCTACAATCTGTGGCTTGGATGCATACAAAGAAGCTCGGCCATGACGTAGCCCTAGGAACACTGCAGCCTTGGCTACCTTGATGGGAATAATTTCATAAGGATACTCGGAAAGCCTCGTGTGCTGTGATACCACTACCGGAATTACATCCACCTTATCCTTGGTCAGAAAATCCATACATTCGGTGATCTCACATTGCTGATATTCAACGTGACGTGAGGAGTAATTGGACATGGCCTCCATATAATCAAAGAGGAAGCCTGAAAAACGGCCTGAGGAGCTTTCAAGCTCAAAATAATCAGGTGAACTGTAAAAGCCAAAGACCAAAGACTCTGAGGCATTGGCTTTAAAAAATGATAAGGATAGCAACAGTAAAATAAAAAGAGCTTTAAGTTTTTTAAACAGAGAAAATATAACAGTTCTCATCTGTTGTCCTTATCTATTATCAACAAAGCCACGGATTTTATAAAGTCACGCTTGAGAGTATAGCGCAAGTAGCATGAGCATTTTTTGACTTAAGCACCATGTGTGTAAATCAGTTTTTTTTCCACAGGCTAAAGTCTAGCTCTGGCACAAAGATCAAGAGCCCTAAAACAAAAAGGGATCATGAACTAAAGTCCTATGATCCCTGCTTTGCAATGCAAAAAGTTTTTCTTATTCTGCAGGAGGTGCGTCGTTTGCCGGAGCATCAGTTGCAGGGGCATCAGATCCTATAGCAGGCTCTGAGCTCTGTGTAGTCTGTGCACCGCCTAAATTTGAGAAATCAGATGAGTTCTCAGAATGAGCACTCTTTTGCATCCAGCCGATAGCAAGACATATAGCAAAGAAGGCGATGATCAAAAACCAGGTGGAACGGGTCAGGAAGTTGCCTGAACCTGCTGAGCCGAAAACAGTCTGAGATGCGCCCTGGCCAAAGGATGCGCCCATACCGGCACCTTTGCCCTGCTGTACAAGGATCAGCGCGATCATAGCCACGCAGATCAAAAGAAAAATTACGATAGCAACTTCGTACATTTTAATCGTTCCTAAATAGATATTGCCTCAAGCGGCGTAATGGTATCAGGGAAAATGGCTATTTTCAAGCGTTTTCACCTTCAGATCGGTGCACAATTACATTGGCAATGCGCTGTGCATAATTATGTACGCTCTCCATCTCCTCCCCCTCAACCATGACTCGGACTACAGGCTCGGTGCCGGATTTGCGCAGTAGCACACGTCCACGTGAGGAAAGCTCCTGTTCAACTGCCCTAACCTCAGAGAGAACCTTTTCATCATGCATGGCATCAAAAGCAGAGCTCATGCGCACATTGATAAGATCCTGTGGGTACATGGTGAGATCACAAGACAAACTGATAATATCCTTGTCTTGACGGATACAGGCCTTAAGTACCTGTAGCGCTGATACGATTGCATCTCCCGTGGTTACATAATCTAAACAGATCACATGACCACTGTTCTCGCCACCTAAGTGCCAGCCTTTTTGCAAAAGCATCTCCATGACATAGCGATCACCTACTGCCGAGCGGGCAAATTCAATACCCTCACGTGCAAGTGCCTGCTCAAGACCAAGATTGGTCATCAAAGTTCCAACCACACCACCGTGTAGCTTGTTTTGTAAGTTACGATCCTTGGCGATGATATACATGACGTTATCACCGTCGCGCACCTTACCTTCGCTGTCAACCATGATCAAACGATCACCATCGCCATCAAAGGCAAGTCCTAAATCAGCCTTTTCACTTAAAACACGCGCTGCTAGCGCATGAGGGTGAGTAGAACCCACTCCATCATTGATGTTGATGCCATTAGGCTTATCACCCATGACTATAACATCAGCTCCAAGCTCACTAAATACCAAAGGTGCAATATGATAGGTGGCACCGTTGGCACAATCTAGGACAATCTTCACCCCTGCAAGGCTTGCGTGTCCAAAGGTTGACTTGCAAAACTCGATATAACGTCCGGGGGCATCGTCCTGACGGAAGGCATGGCCAAAATCAGAGGGATCACAGACATCAAGAGTTCCTGAATCTAAAAGAGCCTCAATTTCAAGCTCGGTTTCATCAGGAAGTTTGGTGCCCTCTGCTGAGAAAAACTTAATGCCGTTATCAAAATAAGGATTATGCGAGGCAGAGATCACCACCCCCAGATCTGCTCTGAAGGCACGGGTAAGATAGGATACGGCAGGAGTAGGCATGGGGCCTAGCATCACCGGAGACATACCAGATGCACAAAACCCAGATTCCAGTGCAGCCTCAAGCATATAGCCGCTAAGACGTGTATCCTTGCCGATGATGACGCGTCCGCCACGACTTTTTCCTAAAACCCGTCCTGCAGCCATACCAAGCTTTAAGGCAAAATCCGGAGTAATAGGATAGGTTCCAACTCGCCCTCTAACGCCGTCGGTGCCAAAATATTTTCTCTTAGCCATATATTAAAACTTCGATATTTACAAAAGAAACTTGGATTAAATGGAGTTAAAAAATGCTTAAGGTAGTAGGCCTTAAGCACTTATTGTCTATTTTTTACTCTTACGTGCTCTAAAGGCATCACGCATTTTAATAAAACGCTTAATGATCCCCTTAGATAGCTGATGAGGCTTAGCAGTACAGGCTGCAAGCTGCCATGTTGCAAGGGCTAAGCTTATATCACGCACATTATCAGTACGGATGATATTGGCACCATGAGATGCACCAAATAATGAAGCAGTGAGTCCTGCAACAGATGAGACATTACCACCAGGCATGACGTCAAACGGCAGGTTCTTAGGCACACTCATGCACAAAGGCAGGCCAAAGCTTTTTAAGGATTCAATTCTACCCAATAGATGTAAGGCTGAATCAACTCGCAAAACATTTCCCAAAAAAGGGTCCAAGATAACCTGACGTCTTTTCATGCCCTGCTCTAAGGCATAATCAATACGCTCATAGAAAAACTCGGATACAGCTGCAACTATATCAGATGTACCTAAACCTACACCTTTGCAGGCGATGATCACTGGTACCTTGTATCTTGCAATCACGGAGGCAGCCTTTTCATCTTTAAGCGCACTTTCATCAATTATGAACTCAGCGCCATTCTGACAGCAAAGCTCCATCACCGTTGCATAGGTAGTTGCAACTCCTACACAAAGTCCACTTGCAACTAGTACTCTCAACACAGGAAGCAACAGATCTGCCTCAAGATCAGCACTGCCGACATCCGCAGGCTCGATACTAAGATCGATAAGCTCGGCTCCCGAGGATGAAAGTAAGAGTGCCTGATCCTTATAAAAGTCAGGATCCTGAAGCTCTGCTTCCTTAATGACAAGGGAGCCTAGAACATGCACTATGTCACCACTTAGACGGCGTTGCTCAAATACAGTTTTCATATGAGCCTCAGCTTAATCCTTCTTATCGGTGTTATCATTTTGCGGATCACCATCAGTTGGTGCAACCTCATCATGATTTGCCTCAGTATTTTCTGCAACCTTGCTATTGCCATCATCATGATCTGTAGGCTTGTCATAGCTCTTGGCAGGATCATAATCAGCAGTTGGGGCACGTACGGCACGACGGTTCATCAGATCATCAATCTGCAGACCATCTAAGGTCTCATACTTCATGAGCGCATCCTTCATGCTCTCAAGAATATCGCGGTTAGCCTCCAAAAGCTCCTGAGCCTTTTTATAGCATGAATTGATGATCTTGCTTACCTCATCATCGATGATACGACGGGTATCATCAGATACTGCAACCATCGCAGTTGAGCCACCGCCTAAATAGGCGCCGGCCTCATTGTCATGCTCATACTGCATCGGAGGCAACTTATCAGAAAAGCCCCAGCGGGTGATCATACGACGAGCAATATCGGTTGCACGTTCTATGTCATTTGAGGCACCGGTTGTAACCTTGTCCTTGCCAAACACCAGATCTTCGGCAATACGTCCTGCAAACAAAGTGCTGATATTTGACAAAAGATACTGACGGCTTTGAGATACTCTATCCTGCTCAGGTAAATACATAGTTACACCAAGAGCACGTCCACGGGGAATAATGGATACCTTATAGACAGGATCATGCTCAGGCATTAGACGACCTACGATAGTGTGACCGGCCTCATGATAGGCAGTATTTTCCTTTTCATGCTCAGACATTGCCATGGAGCGACGCTCAGCACCCATTAAAATCTTGTCCTTGGCAGTTTCAAACTCATGCATGGAGACCACGCGCAGATTATTACGACCTGCCATGAGTGCAGCTTCATTGACTAAATTTGCAAGATCAGCACCAGAAAAACCAGGAGTTCCGCGAGCCAGCACCGATGCATCAACATCATTTGCAAGTGGCACTTTGCGCATGTGCACCTTTAAAATCTGCTCACGCCCTCTGACATCAGGCAGTCCTACCACCACCTGACGGTCAAAACGACCGGGACGTAAAAGTGCAGGATCCAAAACATCCGGACGATTGGTTGCTGCAATCACAATGACGGCCTCATTCCCATCAAAGCCATCCATTTCAACTAGCATCTGGTTTAAAGTCTGCTCACGCTCATCATGACCGCCACCCATACCGGCACCACGCTTGCGACCAACGGCATCGATTTCGTCGATAAAGATAATGCAGGGACAGTTCTTTTTAGCGGTGGCAAACAGATCACGTACACGTGAGGCACCGACACCTACGAACATCTCCACAAAGTCAGAGCCTGAGATTGAGAAGAATGGAACCTTGGCCTCGCCGGCAATAGCACGGGCAAGTAAAGTTTTACCGGTGCCCGGAGGACCTACCATCAATACACCACGGGGAATTCTGCCGCCAAGCTTGGTAAACTTGGTAGGATCTTTTAGAAAATCTACAAGTTCCTTGACATCTTCCTTGGCCTCATCACAACCTGCGACATCCTGGAAGGTGGTCTTAATCTGATTCTCTCCCATAAGCTTGGCCTTACTCTTACCAAATGAGAGCGGACCGCCCTTAGCACCTCCGTTCATCTGACGCATGAAGAAGATCCACACACCGATGAGCAGTAGCATCGGGAACCAAGATATAAGAATAGTGGTTAGGAAACTTTGCTGCTCAGGCTTGGTGCCTGAGGTTCTGACATTATGATTAATCAAGCTGTCTAAAAGGGAGTCATCACGCATAGGCATGACGGTTACAAACTTATCGCCACCACGCTTAACACCGTTGATAACATTTCCATCGAACACCACTTCCTGGACTCTGTCTGACTGCACCTCCCTTACAAAGGTGGTGTAATCTTCAGTTCTCCCCGTACTTTCTGTGCCTGTAAATGACTCAAAAAGCGACATCAGGATCACTGCTATCACAAGCCATAGGATCAGGTTTTTTGTCATAAAAATTACTCCGCAGCACTGCTGCACAATGTCAGATGACGCAAAGCGCCGCCTAAAAAACTTTTTATAGTATCAGGAATTTTCATTAGCCAAAACTTGGGATGCAACTTCATCCTGATATACATCCTCACTACCTGGTGCTACTCCTGACAATGGATGGCCCTTAAAGCCGGTAGCAACCATATACACCTCACGAGATCTATCTCGCGAAGCTTCAGGTTTTCTAACCTTAACCGTGGTAAAGTCTGCTTTCAAATCTTTAAGATATTCCTGTGATCCTTCACCTTGGAAAACCTTCACCACGAAACTGCCACCCTTTTTTAGCACGCGACGTGCCATATCAAGGGCCAGCTCTGATAGAAACATTGCCCTAGGCTGATCTATTGCTGTAGTTCCAGACATATTAGGTGCCATGTCTGACAATACTATGTCAGCTCCGCCACCAATGAGAAAATAAAGTTTCTCAAAAACCTTTTCATCCCTGAAATCGCCCTGCAAAAAGGTAACTCCCGGAATTGGATTCATAGGCAGGATATCGCAGGCAATCAAGCGTCCGCCCTCACCTGAGAATTTAACGGCATACTCAGACCAGCCACCCGGAGCTGCACCTAAATCAACAACCGTAGCTCCCGGACGGATCAGGCGATCACGTTTTTGAAGCTCTTCTAATTTAAAGCTGGCTCGAGATCTGCGACCTTCCTTATGAGCCTGCTTTACAAATGGATCTGAAAAATGTTCTTGCAGCCAGCGCGTCTGACTTGCTGTTCTTTTTTTAGTAGGCATGTAGCTAATATTCTATTTTTCGTTACAATCTTGTTATTATAATATGATATGAAATCTTTTAGCTGTATTTTCAAGTGCTAAAAGTGCAGTTTTTGAAAAGTTTTACAGGGTACAAAATGTCTCTAAATTCCCATCAGCGCCAGTTTCTAAAGTCTCAGGCTCATTCACTAAATCCCGTTGTAATGATGGGAAATGACGGTCTGTCTGAGGCTGTAATTAAGGAGCTTGAATCATCTATTGCTCATCATGAGCTCGTTAAAATTAAGCTAAATGCAGGTGAAGGTCGCAAGGAGCAGGCACAAAAGGCAGCTGATGCCGTTAATGCCGAGCTTGTAAGCGTGATAGGCCGTACTGCAGTACTTTTCCGTCAGGATCCTGAGAATTCACGCTTTATATTACCTCGCTAAATCTTCCACATAGCATTTACATTCCAATATTTGCCAGGTTTTATACTTGGCATTTGTTTTTTACTGCTTAATTTCACCTTTTAGCAATATTGGAAGATTAGTATAACGTTTTAATGAGTTATTCTCCTGTTTAATAAATTTCCAGGAGCTACGATAATCTTCATTTAAAGAAAAATAC
>CAVJLP010000058.1:0-13817 GCA_963650525.1 Firmicutes bacterium CAG:534 | reverse complement strand
CTCCATAGCACCTAAACAGGCCTTAAATTATTCAAGTTAATTACGGACGGTTCCTTAGCAAAACTTATAATTAGATGTTATCTCCATGTCTCATTTATAATAAGAAAAAGCTTAACAGGTAGTAAGAAAATGGCCATTGTATGCGGTATAATTGCGCCAATTTTTTTATTGGAATAATTTTTGAAAGGCACTTTATTCTTGAGGTCTGTATCCCTTCAATCTCTGCTTAAGGCAGGGATGGCCTTGTTGTGCCTTAATATTCTTCTTCTGTCAGGTTGTACCTCAAATGATGATGAGGTACAGGGCAGTGCCAATAGTGTTACCGATGAGGTAAGCTATGAAATTGATGGTATAGATGGGGAACTGCGTGATAATGTTCAGGCAGCACTTTCCTCAATTCCAGCAGTATCCAAGAAAAATTCCTTCCTTTTTATCCGTGAGATGCGTGACAAGAGCAAAACTGCTATGCGAGCTCTTGGATATTACAGTCCTAAGATAAAAATCGAGCCACCTGATCCCAAGGGCGAGAGTAGTGTGGTAAAGATTAATATTGATGAGGGTAAGAGCGTTTTTATACGTGAGTGCAACATCGAGATCTTAGGTGAGGGCGCTAAATACCAGTCTTTTTTGGAAATAATTGAAAAAAGCGGACTTAAATCCTACGGTCATCTAAATCATGGTGAATATGAGGCTTTAAAAAGCGAACTTAAAAATCATGCTCTCTCTTTGGGCTTTTTTGACTATCAGATGTTGGTATCCCATATTGTGGTATATGAGGATGAGGGACGTGCTGATATTCAAATCATTGCGGATACCGGTAAGCGCTACAGCTTTGGTGATCTGGTTGCAGATGATAAGACCCGTGAGCTTTTAAAGCCTGCAGCATCACTTATGACCCTAGATAAGGGCACTCCATTTTCTGCCGCGGCCTTAAAGAAATTCCAACAGGAGATGTCGCGCAGTGGCTTTTACAGTTCCATTGATGCTCGTGCGCAGGTTGAAAACAAGCATGATCATGAGGTGCCGCTTGAGCTTCATCTTGAGCGCAAGTCAAAAAATCTCATGCGTGTAGGTCTAGGTGTATCAACCGATGAGGGACCCCGCGTGCTGCTTGCCTGGGACAAGCCTCTTTTAAATGACAAGGGACATTCGCTTTCAACCTATGCCCGTGTATCGGCAGTCAAGCAGAATGCGGAAATTGTGTATAAGATCCCACGCAAGGATCCAAACCTTGACTACTACTATATAAGAGCTGCGCAGATCCATACCGATCTTAATGACACCAAATCCGATCTCTCCCATATTTCTTTGCACTATGTAGCAGACAAGACCGGCAAGTGGCATCGTGACTATTCTCTTCGTGGTGAATATGAGGATTACACTCAGGGCATAGAGACTGGTAATACATTTAATGTAATGCCAGGCCTCATGCTTTCCCGTCGTGAAAGCTCAGGTGGCTTTGATCCTGCAAGAGGCTATGCAATTTCAGGTGATTTTACCGGTGGCACGCAGCTTTGGTCAGATTACAACTTCTTTAGAAGCATACTTTCCTTGCAGGGCATAATGTCACCTACTGAGAGTACCCGCTTTCTCTTCAGGCTCACAGGTGGTGCCATCTTCGGCTCAGATGCCACTAGGGTTCCACCATCTCTGCGTTTCTTTGCAGGCGGTGATCGCTCCGTGCGTGGCTTTGACTACATGAAAAAGGCTCCCAAAAAGGATGGCTATTTAAAAGGTGGCCGTTATCTTGCAACAGGAACTGCGGAGTTTCAGTTTCCAATTGGCATTAGCTCATCGCGCGGTGCGCTGTTCCTAGATGCCGGCAAGGTCTTTGACCGCTCAGGCTCTGACAATGAAAAGATGCTGTGGGGACCAGGAGTTGGTTATCGCTTTTTGTCAAAATACGGTACCGCGGCAATCGATCTTGCCACCGGTATCAGCGGTGATGAGCATAGCTACAGACTGCATTTCTCCTTTGGTCCGGAGTTTTAGTCATGCTACGCAGGATCCTTTTTTATATTTTAATTGTACTTGCAGTATTTTCTTTTCTGCTTTGCGGATCCCTTTACTATCTGCTTTGGACAACGTCCGGCTCTCAGTTTGTATTTAAAACGTCTCAGGATCTTACCTCTGAATATATAAGCCTTGAGGGGGATATTGAAAGCGGCAGTATTGCGCAGGGCTTTAAGACCAAAGGACAGCTTAAGGTAGTAGTACCTGATGTCGTAACTGTGCAGATGGACAGTGCTGATATCAAATGGTCTCTTTGGCACTATTTAACCTCAGGAGTATTGATTGCAGACTATGTTAAGGTGCCACATCTTGAGGTAATTTTACATGATGAATGTTTTATGCCATCTGTAGATGACTCATCAGAGATAGAAGATCCTGATGAGGAGCCCTTTCGTCTGAACATTCCTGTCAGGGCTCAGATCCGTCATCTTATCTCATCTGATTTTGCCTTCCGCTCGCAGATTGTGGAGGTGTTGGTAAAAGATCTTGATTTAAGTGCCTCCTGCTTTAAAGATTATGCTGGAGTGAGCAGAGGTCGTATGTCCGATGTTGATGTCAGACTCAAGCTTGAGGAGTATGACCAAAAGCAATCACAGTACGCATTGGATCTTATAGCGAAGCTTAAAAAAGATGGCAGAGCAGTAATTGAAGGTGAGAATAAGAGTGAGGATATATCTGCTGTATCTACTGCTAAGGCTCAAGTTAAAAAGGTAAAGGGAAGCTTTGGTCCTCAGGGGATTGAATACTTTCCCACAATTGATCTGCCTCTTGATACTGAGCTACGTGATCTTTATATAATGCGTGGCCGTTATCACATGGAAGGCTTTGATACTGGGATTTTTGATGCCTATGTGGACGCAGGTTGGATCGGACATAAGCTTACCGTAAAGAGAACAGCAGTAGCCCATGAGCTAGGTAGAGCCTCAGTAAGTGGAGTGATGGACTTTAAGGATCACTTTGGTCTTGATTTTAAGGTCAATGTAAGGGGCGAGGATACTAAGGTGGCCTGCAGAGCCTTTGGCGGTCTTATCTGCTCACTTAAGGGTTCAGGCAGTGTCAAGGGGCAGTTGTCTGACTTTACGGCAAAGGTTAATTTAACGGCACCGCAGAGCCTTAAGGTCAAGGCTCGTCTTAATGTGCTATCTGACAACATTCCGCTTGAGGCAGAGCTTGAGTCCAAGTTCTTCTCCTACCCTTTATATATACCCAAGGATTTTGCAGGAAGCTTTGATAAGGACTCTCTGGCACTTGCCGACAGTGATGAGCAGCTCCCAGATGAAAGCACCAAAGCTTCAAATGATAGGGATAAGGAAGATGATAGCCAAAAAATAAGCTTTAATATTCCATCAAATGCCCAAGGAATAGTCGCGCAGGATCTCAAGGCACTCTTTAGTGGCGAAATCCTCTCAGACTTTAGCGCTGATGTTAATGCTGTACTTACAGGCTATGGCTTGTCTGATGCCAAGGCCAAGATCCATCTTGCAACTCAATATGATGAGCAAAAGCCTGATTTTGTGTCTCTTAAGGGCTCTTATATGAATGTGCCCTTTGAAAGTGAAATCAAAGGACAGATGCTTTCTGGGCTAGGCTCTCTTGCAGCCTTTGTCTCAAAACTTGACTCTGATTTAGATGAGCTTACAGAAAGCCTTGAGTTAAATGCAGATGAAGATGAGATTGTAGCTGATGAAACTGTGTCAGATCAGGCAGAGAGTGCGTCAGAGCAGGCTGAGCCTTTTTTCGTGACGCTTGATTTTAAATCAGCAGATGCCGCTTCTATTTCACCTTTTTTACACGGAAAGGCTTCCTTACACAGTGCCTTCACGGTCTCTCAAAATGATAATCAGCAGATCTTTGCCAAGATCTCAAATTTTGCCCTTGATGCCGTTTTGGATGGTGCTAAAACCAAGATCCAGGCTGATAGTGTGGATTATCAGAACCAGTCTTTATCGTTGAATAAATTTAGTATCAAGCAGGATGAAAATTCCATTTTGGCAGATGGTACCTTAAGCAACAGCTCTGCTTTGGATGTCAGGCTTAAGCTTAGAGATCTAAGACGTATTCTTCCTGATCTTAAAGGAAGCCTCAGCGGAACATTGCATTTATCCGGCATGCCTTTGGCACCAGATGCCGAGCTTTATGCAAATTCAAAGGAGCTATCCTTCCAAGATATAAGGCTAAAGGGACTCACCGTCAATGCCAAAGTCAATAGAAAAAACAAGAACATAGGAATTACACTCTTTACTGACAGCGTACGCTTTAGTGAGGGACTTAAGCCTTCTAAAAAATGCATGCTCGATCTTGCAGGCACGCTCTCTAAGCATCATTTCAATTTCGGCTGCTCGGGGAAAAATTCAGGCTTTATCTCCCTAAGCGGAGGTATTAGTGAAAAAGAGCCAGTCTGGTCAGGAAATCTTCTTGATTTAGTAGTTGCAACCGAGTTTGGACAGAACATCAATTTAAAGCACAAGGTAGCTCTAAGTTATGATTTTGATAAGGATAGCTTTAGCTTTGCGCCCTTTACCATCAATTCAACCTTTGGAAATTTAGATATAGGTGGCGGCACCCTTACAGACGGCAATTTAAATACCAGACTTAAATTAAGCAATTTTGATCTGAGCTCACTGCAGTCGTATATGAGCGAGGATGTGAGGCTTAACGGAGTATTTAGCTTAGAAGGTGAGGTCGGACTTAAGGATTACGAACCACTCGTAGATATTGATTTCAAGCTTGAGCGTGGTCGTATCCTTGCACATGGAGCATTTATCGACTTTGATTCCTTTTTAGGTGGCATAGGCATGTCAAAGGGGGATTTGCTCTTAGATCTCTCCTGTGTATTTGGACGCAACAGCGGTAGCCTTGATACAGATATCAAGCTTCATGATCCATCAGGTGCCAAGGCCTTATCAGGAAGCCTAAGACTTAAGGATTTCAAGCTGCAGCGTCTAAGCGGACTTGGCAACGGTTTTAATGAGCTTGAGGGTGTGGCCAATGCCTCCTTAGCTTTATCAGGTTCGCTCAGCAAGCCTCTTATAGATGGTAGCCTTACGATGTCAGGCTCTGCCGAGCCTCGCTATGACATCGGCCGTCTTAACTCCTTTGATCTTGCTTTAAATGCTCATGGACAGTCAGGAGATCTTAGAGGAACATTAGGGGTTAACCAGGGAGAGCTCAATCTTAACGGTACATTAAACTGGGCCGAGGGCGCCAATGGTGAGCTACATGTAATATCCAATCGTCTACCACTCTTCTTAATGGGCTATGGCAACTGCTTTGCAAATGTAAATACCACTGCAAGCTTTGGTGATATCACCAAAATCTCAGGAAGCGTCAGCATTCCCAAGGCCAATATCAAGGTTTCAGGCATCGATGACAGCGGTATTGCCACCTCTAAAGATGAGGTGATCATAGGCAAAGATGGCAGTGCTGCCTTAATTAAAGATGTACGCAATAGACAGCAGCATAATGGTGATGGACTGGAGCTTGATTTGAGAGTCGATGTCGGGCCTGATATCAAGATTGAGGCCATGGGACTTAAGGCAGGCTGTGTCGGTGGAATTGATATTAAGAAAAAAGCAAGCGATGATGATATCAAGGCAAGTGGCAAGGTATCACTAGTTAACGGCAGAGCTGATATCTACGGTCACCGTTTTATTGTTTCCTATGCAGATTCTATTTTTGATGGTAACATTGCATCCCCAAAGATTTCTGCTGAGGTAATAGCCGATCCATCTGGCATTGAGGATGATGTTGAAGCAGGGGTTAGAATAAGCGGTGTAGCAACTGATCCTAATATAGAGCTTTTCTCAAGACCTAGTATGTCTCAAAATGAGATCCTCTCTTATATGCTGTATGGGCATGGACTTGAGAAGAATTCAAATGATCCTGATTCATCAAGTGCCACCTTGCTGATGGCTCTGGGCTTGGGTACTACCACAGGTCTTATGAATTCCATCACCGGTGCCATGGGAATGAACAGTGTGCAGTTTCAGTCCTCAGGCAGTGGCGAGGAGACTCAAGTTGGTGTTCAGACCTATATTACCAACAGGATCATGATGTCATACGGTTATGGAGTTTTTACCTCTGTAGGTGAATTTAAGCTGCGCTATGAGCTGATGCGTAAGCTGTATGCAGAATTTGTTTCTTCTTTGGATCAAGCTGTGGATTTAATTTACAGCTTTGAATTTGACTGATCGGAAAAAGCCGGAGCTTACTATGATCAAGATTAAAGAGCTAATCCCCGTATATACCGAGGAAATGATTAAAGAGCGTGTCACACAGATGGGCAGGGAAATTGCACAGGATCTGCCAGAGGGCGATCTCATCTGTGTCTGCGTTTTAAACGGAGCTGTGTTTTTCTTCACCGATCTAGTACGTGAAATCGGCCGTTATCGCAAGGGACTCACCATCGATTTTTTGAAGGCTTCCTCCTATGCAGACGGCATGTCCTCCTCAAATGAGGTCAAGATTAAAAAGGATGTTGACTCTGAGATCAAAGGCGCCAATGTACTCTTTATCGAGGATGTCATTGACTCAGGTATCACTATGTCAAAGCTCATTCCCATGTTTAGGGAGCGCGGTGCCAAATCGGTAAAGCTTGCTGCCTTAATTGACAAGCGTGAGCGCCGCGAGGTTGATATCAAGATTGACTATGCAGGCTTTGTGCTTGAAAAGGGCTTTATTGTAGGCTACGGTCTTGATCTTGCTGAAAAATATCGTGAGCTTACCGGAATTTATGAGGTTGTTGTTGAACAATAATCAGAATTTAAAATTATTTAGCGAGCTTAAAGCATCGGATTTAGCTCCGCTATTTAAAAGACCTGAGTGTAATAGCACTGCAGATTTCAAGCCACGCGGTTTTGCATCACTGCAGCTAAGAGCAATTGCGGCAATGCGTTCGTTGCTTGCATCGAATGTCTGCCATGCCCTGTTGCTTACTGTGCCTGAAAGTATCGATGGGACACAGTTTGTCTCAGAAATGGCACTGCACTTAGATTGCGAGCCACTCATATTGCATAAGCTTTTAAAAGACTATGTAAAAAAGGATGGCACGGTTGCAACAGATCTTAAGTGCTCTGATCTGTGGGTGGTGTCTGCCCAGAGTTTGCTTGAGCATCCTAAGCGTACCTCCTTACTTTTATCAAATACCGCCTTAGGCAAGCTACCAAAGCTTGTAATTGCAGGCTCTGCAGGTGACTGTCAGGATCTGATGCTTTTGTGGCCTGTTCTTAAAAATGCGCTGCATGCAGATGTGATCACCACCTTTGCAGTATCTGCAGAGCTTTTAGGACAGTATGTGGCCTCACTTGCGCGCGAGGGCTTTAGCAAGCATCTAGATGCCACCGCTTTAAGTTTACTTACAGCCTATTGCACGCGCATCTATGGTGATCGTCGCTATATGAGTCTTGACGATCCATGCTTAAGACAGCTTTTAGATGAGGCCTCATCTTTTAGTAAGGGAGAGCTTGTTTCATCCTATACTTTGCTAAGAGCAATCGGAGCTAAGGATTTTCGTGAAAACTATGTGGCTCATTCCTTCATCAGGGAGCACAAAGACAACGAGATCATTTTGCAGACTGACGGACAATGTGTAGGGCAGATCAACGGCTTGTCGGTAATTGAGACTGCTGGTACTTGCTATGAGTACGGTGAGCCGGTACGTATTAGTGCCACAGTGCGTGCAGGAGGAGATGGCGAAGTTGTTGATATTGAGCGCAAGGCTGAGCTTGCAGGTCAAATTCATGCTAAGGCGATGATGATCATCAACGGCTTTATCATGCGTGAGTTTGGCTCTATATTGCCGATCCCGGCATCTGCATCCTTAGTCTTTGAGCAGTCTTATTCAGAAATTGATGGTGACAGTGCCTCCCTAACAGGGCTTTGTGCTGTACTTTCAGCCTATGCCGATGTGCCTATACGTCAGGATCTGGCCATAACCGGAGCTGTCGATCAGTTTGGCAATGTAGAGGCTGTCGGGGGGATCAATCACAAGGTTGAAGGCTTCTTTAAGATCTGTGCACTCAAGGGATTAACTGGTACTCAGGGTGTGATCATCCCCCATAGCTGTGTGCCGCAGCTGGTGTTGCGCTCTAGTGTACAAAAGGCTATCTCCCAGGGCAAATTCCATATTTACACTGTATCCCATGTACGTGGTGCCTTAGAGCTTTTAACTGGATGTGCCTGGGGGGATGTGGATGATCCCAAGTCAATTGTGGCCAAGGTGGTGGATAGATTAGAAGGGATATCAAATCACGGTGAAAGTACTCCGTGGTGGCATTTTTGGTAGGAATTACTCCTGCTTTCAACATTTAAACGGTGCACCAAACAGCGTAAACCCAAATTGGTCCGATCTAGTTACATATGAATTTTTGCAAGTTTTTTAAAAATCCGAAAATGGCTTAAAAATCGGGTTTTTAGGCTTGCAAAATTTTTTTTATATGTTATCATAGCTACATATATATTTATAGCTATGTAGGTGTAACTATGGCAGTCATAAATCCCCCAGAACTCCCGGCATTTATCGTAAATGGTAATAAGGATCATAAATATGTAATGACCTACAGCAATAAATGGGTAAGCGAGCTCAAGCAAAGCCGTAGAGTGAAGGGGGAATCTGTAGGCAGAGCGGTACCAGTAGCGGGGATGGAAGGGAGCTATGAGTTACAGTTCAATGCCGACTTCGTTGCCAAATATCCTGAGCTTGAGCAGTTCAAGGTAATAAGACATAAAGGCGGTAAGCTTGAGTTCAAACCTATAGACGCCATAAATGCCATTCACCTCGGTACACTCCGGCCATGTAACTTCGGTACTCTTTGACGTCTTAACTTCAGTACAAAACGACACTTTAACTTCGGTATAGCACTCACTTAGAAAACGGCTTATTTATGCTCACCGAGGCCGTTTTTTTGACCATTTTGTAACTTACCTGCTACATGTTTTTTTCACTAGAACTGAGTGCAGGTAACACTGTTTCAATTTTTCTTTGGTAAAACAACGAGTTATTTTATTTCTCCCTTTTTAACATCTTTTTCAGTGGTTGGCGTACTTCTAATCTTGCAGCATGATCTCTGTACCATCAGTAACCTTTTCCTCTTTTTAAGCTATTTACGGATCTTTCTGCTGCCTCTAAGCTTTCTGCAAACACCACAGATCCACCAGCATCATCTTCCCTCTTATAAGCTTTTTACATATCCATCCTTTACCTCTGCATGATCTGAAGCACCACTGTTGGCAGGTGTGAGTTTTGATATCTATCAATTTGAGATGTTGCTAACTAGAAGGGACGGATATGTGAGCCAGCGGGACGGATAACTGAGCTATCACATGCAAGGCCATACTTCTTGATGAAGCATGGCCTTGGTATTAGATAGCTTTTATTACTTCAGGATTGGTCGTTTACTTGCACCAGCCAGAGTAATGATCTTGCAGGGCTTTAACAAGCGGTCAATCACGGCCTCAGCTCTGGTATCACCGCCGAGTATGCTACGGTACTCAGTCAGATCCTTTTGCGAGGTCCAAATCAAAGGGCTACGTCCCTGTTCCCATCTTTTGTCAACGAGATAAAATAAAACCTGACGCGATGCTTCATCTAGAGGCTCAATACCGAAGTCATCGAGACACAAAACATCATATTTAAGTAATTGATCTTTAAACTTCTCCAGTTCGACAGGATCTTGCAGACGGATCTGTACCCCTGCTCTCAAGTCATAAAACGGCATAAAGCGCACTGATAATCCCTGCCTTGCCATATTGTTTAATAAGCAACATGCCAAGGTGGTCTTACCGCAACCACATGCTCCCTGAATAACAATGTTAGCCCTTTGGATGAAGTACCAGTTACCACTGGTCAGATAGGCCAAATCATCAGCAGAGATCCCGTCAACTAGGCCAAAATTAATGTTCTGGAAAGAAATTTCAGTCTTGAGATTACCTTTTTTAAGCAACATCAAGTACTTGCGTTCATCCTTTTCAGCAACCTCACGAGCAATGAGATCATGAAGGCGTTGTTCAAAGGGGATTTGAGCGAAAGCAGACTCGTTGTACAACTGGTTCTCAAAAGCCTTAGCCATACCGTGGAGACGGAGCTTGTGTAAACTTGCAAGAAGCTCCTGAGATTGAGTGGTTAATTGACAGTCCATAGTGATTATTCCTTGTTGTGATCCTTGTTATTGGTGGTGCTGAGGGTAACGCCTGGAATTCCCTTAAGCAGATCATCATTGCCTCGCAGAAAGGATGGTGATTTCTCAGGTGTAGAGGGAGAGTCATCAGAGGGAATATTGATCCCATCCAGCTCCTGCTGAATGGGGTATCTGCCACCATGTTTGGCTGCAATAGCCTGAAGCTCCTTCACCTGTTCATCAACTGCATAGGAGCTGATGTTTGCACGGGGTTTCAGGTGCAATACTCTTGAAATAGCCTCATCGAGCATGGCGTGATCAATCTTTCCTCGGCGGTACTGATTGATCAATGCTATGCATCCCTTCTTGCGCTCAACAAATGATCCCCTTTCAAGGCTGGCCTTACAGAAGGAGGCCAACTGCAGACTTATTGATTTGGCGTCATTAAGGATGTCCTCTGGAGTTTTATACTTCAGCTCACGCTCATGAACGATTTGGTGACGTTTAGGCATATGCTCCGTCTTAATCGAATTTTCATGGGCTTTAAGCAGAGGATGGCACGCAATTTCTTTTAGGTTTTGGTTAAAAATCCTTACGAAGTTGTTGCAGACGTCTGCACATACGGTCTTACCTGCATAGGTGTAAGGTACAGAGTAATTTGCATCGTTGATTGATACACAATAATCTAGACCTACCACCAGATAAGGAAAATGCTCTATATAATGCGGGAGGGCAATATCGATCTTGCGCGCTGCTGGCTGCTCATGACGCTTGAACAATATTGCTCTGGTATCCTCCTCACCGCCTCCTCTGAAATCAGCATCATTGATGTAGATCTTTACTTTCTCCATCAAATCCCTGTTAGCTTCATCTAGGAAGCGAGCCTGCTCTTTATCCATCCTTGATAGGACGCGACCCTGAACAAGACGGACAGAGGTCTCCACACAGTTTTTTTCATTTGGGTGGTAAGGATTATTGGCATCAATTTGAATACTGCAGCACTTGGCAAAGTACTCAAAGGAGGTGTTAAAGATTGCCTCACGTCCGATATGATGCTTAACCACAAAGGTCTTGGCGTTATCAATCACGAAACGGTTTGGCAGACACTCAAAAAATACCAAAGCATTACGCAGTGCTTCAATGGTCCTGGCTGTTGTCATATCCAGCATGATCTCTGCGTAGACGTAGTAGCTACAAGGCCATGCTGTGACAATGACAGGACATTGCTTGACGGTTCCCTTGGTGTCAACGACAATAGGGAAGGTGGCACCGCACCAGTCGATCTGAAGCTCATCACCAAAATGATGCTCACGATGCATATAGACATCCGGGCCTTTGTGCTCGGCTATATGCTTACGTAGATTACGTAAAAAGGTTGTCCTGCCAACACACTTTTTGTTAGCAGCCTTGGCCTCCAGAACATGATCGCGATATAGATCTTCCTTGGATAAGGCGCTGTTGTCGGAGAACTTTCTTACCAAAGCCTCGTAATCAACAGGTTGAACTAAACCCGGATCATTAGCAGGAGAGCGGCGGTCACGTGCAATAGCAATACGCTCAGCACGATTGGAGCGATCAATACTTGCCTTATCGCTATAGACGATCTCAGCTACCTGCTCATCGCTCAGTACCCTGAATTCATCGAGGGTGTGGATGTTGTGGGACTGCAGACAAGCTCGAAGGCTTTGCAGCGTCGATTTCGCCACATCGTGACGATTCTTACTCTGAGAATAAGAAAATCCCAGCAGAATCTCAGCGCATAACGTCCTGACTAACGAAATGCCCAATGTTTTTCCTTGATTCATAGTAAACCTCAGAAAAGTTGCAAGACACGGCACGATTGCCATGTACCTGCATCATGAGGTTATAGAGATGATAAAAATGAGATCTGTATAAAAATTTGATTTACCGAAGTTACGAGGCCGAAATGTACCGAAGTTAAATGGCCGATTGGTACTGAAGTTAAAAAGTCAAAAGATACCGAAGTTAGAGCGCCTTTCTATACCGAGGTTATATGGCCGAAATGTACTGAACTTTGTGGGAGGCTTGGCAACATCTCTTTAAGAATGACAAGAAACTCACCATCGTTATGGATGGAGGCTTTTCCAGAGAGAACTTCAACTGGGCCCATATGGAAGGCTATAACCTGATAGCAGGTGTATCTCCACGCCGTCTTAAAGCAGTAAAAGAAAAATACCTAGCATGGGCACGCTCTCTCAAGCTTGATGACTTCTCCAAGGAGTTTGACATCAATGATTCTCTCTATATCTCTCACCGTGAACCGATCATGTTAGCTGGTGTTGAAGGTGAGCTCGTGATGTATATCGACTTAACCAGTCAATCCGACCGCAAGAAAACCGATCACAGCCTCAAGAAAAAGAAGGAAGCTGAGCTCAAATCGTTATCTCATTGGCCTGGCAAGGACTTTGATAACTGGGCCAAGTCCTTTGAGCCTTACTTCACAGTTACCCGTGCCAAAGGTCCTAAAGGCTTCACCTATGAAGAGAACAAGGAAGGACAGGCCATCAGCAATGCTCTGTGCGGTGCTGTTACCCTGTTTACCACCTGCAACAAGATGACCGATCAGGAAATTATGGCAGCCTATCGTTCCAAGGAATCTGTTGAGGATTGCTTTGATACCACCAAGAACGGCTTATGCGATAAGCGCCTGCATGTACAGGGTGACGCTCAGGTTGACGGTAAGATGTTCGCCATGTTTATTGGACTGATCTTACGTCGCTACATTACTAACCGCCTTAAGGACTGGATGCATAAGAACAAGTTCGCGTTCCATGATGTGGTGAAGGAGCTCAAGAAGATCCGTTTCACGAAAATGGGCAATGGCAAGTGGACAGCTAAAGATGCTTTTACTAAAATTCAAAAGCAGATCATTGATGAGCTAGATCTGATCTGCTTTAGACAAGAGGATCTGACGGTTCATCCTAGAGTTCGTAAAACTGCTAAGAAGGGATCATAGTCCTATACATTGAGGCCGGCAATTTCGGTTACAAGGTTTTTCCATTTCTGAGCTTCAACAAAATAGCAGACAGCTTAATGACAAATATCAGAGAACTACAGTTAAACTTGCTGAGAAATCTGCTTGGTATCATTTATTGAAACATGCTGAGGAAAGTAATTCTTTAAAGCAATCACTTATTGCTTGGCGTAATACTGTAAAAAAAATAGGCAAAGGTACAGGAAAAAATGCTCCTAAGTTTAGAGCACAAGCCAGAAAAATAATGCGTGATTGTCAAAGTGCTGTTCCTGCTTGGATTATGCCTGTTAATAAGGTTTATGATTATTTTTCACCACAGGAGAAATTTGACATAGTAATTGTCGATGAGGCTAGTCAATCGGATATAACCTCATTAGCCTTATTTTATATGGGAAAGAAGCTTGTTATTGTTGGTGACGATAAACAGGTGAGTCCTCTAGCGGTGGGAACAGATGAGGATAAGGTAAGTAATCTTATTTCTATGTATATTAAGGACGTTATACGTTATTCCCATTTATACGGTACTAAAACGTCAATTTATGACATAGCAAAACAAAATTGTCAGGGATTAATGCTTCAAGAGCATTTTAGATGTGTGCCTGATATTATTAGTTTTTCAAATGGATTATGTTATGACTACAAAATCAAGCCATTACGCGAAGCAAGTTCAAGTAATTTGTTACCAGCTGTAGTTC
>CAVJLP010000057.1:0-13858 GCA_963650525.1 Firmicutes bacterium CAG:534 | reverse complement strand
GGAGCACATTCACAATATCTGAAAAGACATCGTTATAGGATTCTAGAATTTTTTCGGACGTATCCTTTTGCGCCATAGCTACACCTCCCGTTTTATTATATTGTAACATAGAGGATGTGAAATTTTAGCACGCTTAACTTGATTTAGAGCATTCGTATATCTAACAATCTGACTGATTAGATTTGTAATAAGGTTCAGATCGTGGCAACACTGTTTTAGATTACTATCACATTCACCATACTAAAAATTTCAGGCACGATCCCATCTTTCAAATAAACATACTTACAAGTTGTATGAGCAAATCCCCTATAATTATTGCAAGTTCAGTACAAAATACGAGATAAGAAATGACAGACAAAAAATTTCAAAAGCTTCCTTGCGGGGACACCCGCTTTGATACTCTGCTTGAAAGAAATTTTGCCTATGTTGACAAAACCATGTTTATTGAGCGTTTGGAAAACTCAAACTATTCTTATCCTTTTATAGTGCGTCCTCGCCGTTTTGGCAAAACCTTATTTGTAAATACTCTCATCGCCTATTACGACATCAATCAAGCTAGCAATTTTGATAAATTATTTGCTACTACCTATATTCATGCACACCGGACTCCTCTGCAGGGAAAATATAGGATCCTGCGCTTTAATTTCTCTGGCATAACAAGTGGCCAAGACTTAATCAGAAATTTTTTATTCAGCCTTGTAAAAAGTTTTAAAAGCTTCCTAGACAAATACCCAGTTCATGGCTTGGATGTCGATAAGCTTATAGAGCAATCAAAAGATCCGGCAACATTATTTAATCGCTTTTGTTCAGAAGTAAAAATTGAAGGAAAACGAGATATTTACCTCATAATAGATGAATACGATCAATTTGCAAATGAGGTTTTATCTGCTGATTCTGGAGCATTTTTGGAGATGACAGCAGATGATGGCTTTTTAAGAAGTTTCTATGCTGCCGTCAAAGATCAGACCGATGAACTTATAGATAGAATTTTTCTAACCGGCGTTACCTCTGTGTCTCTTGACTCTATTTCATCAGGATTCAATATTGCATCTAATATCAGTGCGGATGAAAATTATGCGGCCATGTTTGGCTTTACCAGTGACGAACTGCTAGAACTCATAAAACGTTGCATTGATATTGAAAAATACGGTGTAAATGCATCAAGCATACTTGCTCGGATGAAGTCTCTTTATAACGGTTATCGCTTTAGCCTTGATAGCAAAACTACGGTGTTTAACCCAGAAATGTGTATTTACTACCTAAACGCTATTCAAACCACCAACAAAGAGCCAAGACAGCTATTACCCCCAAATACCGGCGCAGATATATCCAAGATTTCAAATTTCATTTCGCTATGTGATGACGATACTCTCCCATATGAAATCTGCAAGGCGATATTAAATAATAAAGCTATAGAGATGCCGGTATTTCCAGCAACCATTAACCTAAATAAAGTACACAAGCTCAGTCGTAACGAAGTTTTATCAGTGATGCTCTATATGGGATTTCTTACCTGGAGTAGAGAGGATGACTTCCTTTTATGCTGTCCTAACAGAGTCATTAAGGAGCTGTTTTTTGGATATTACTTCAGGTACATTCTTGATTTTGGCGATCTTCACTTCATCGCAACGCCAAAGCTTATAGAGGCACATAATGCGTTGCATAAGGGATTGCTATTGCCTCTTTTAAACTATGTATCCGACATGCTGACAAACACCAGTGCCAATCATTCTTTAGCACACTTTAGTGAAAACAGCATTCAAATAGCATTGCAAAGCGCCTGCCACAGCTCAACTAACATCAAGGTTACCGCAGATGAGGAGATAATCGGCAAGGGTTATTGCGATGTGCTTATTGAAGAGAACTCTGACTCCTCATCACGCTTTGCCTACCTCATCGAGCTTAAATACCTAAGCTGCAACAAAGCAAATGCGAAAACTATAGAGCAGAAATACCAAGAGGCATTAGAGCAGATAACACGTTATGCAAGCTCAGAAAAATTTGCAAGGCTGTCAAATTTTAAATGCGGTGTTGCGGTATTTGTGGGAACAAGGCTTGTAAAAACATCATTTTCAAAATAAGAAAAACCGCCGGACTTTATCTTTTAGAAGCAGTATAAAACCATCGCTACTTCACCACTTAAGTCCAGCGGTCTTCCCTGAAGATCCTAGGCGAAGGATTAAATCGCCGCTGATCTTCCCGCTTTTTCTTTGAACAGTGAACCTTATTTTTTGCTTGCCAAGTTCACGTGTTCTTATGCTTTAAATATAGTGTGATTTTGCGCTTGTGCAAGCTTAATGCGATTTTCTATCAGATTTATACGGCAATGCCCTCAAGTTTGCGAAGTATTTCACGAAAATGTCGCCCATATCAGCGCGAATCATGCTTCATAACTGCAGATAATTCATGTAAAGCACGTCTCTTACCATGCTCACGGCCGTTATGCCTTTCATATGAGAAGTATATAAAAAGAATAAAGAATAATAAGGTAGATCCTGCACCTGACAGACAATAACGCCAAAGTGGAGTTGAATCATCTTTACTTGTGGATACTGTGGTAAAACGTCCTGCGCGACAGCCCCTAGATGAGCATTTTATTTCCATTCCCAGCTCACCATTTTCATACCAAACATGCTTTGGAAAAGTGACATTAACTCCTGACTCCTTAAATAAGTCGCGCGCACCCGAGGTAAAACGCTCAATAAAACGCATGAACTCACGCGGTGAGGCATTAAAGGATCTGATCTGGGCATAGGAAAGTCCAGGCTCTACACTTACAGAGCCACCAGGTACGGTCATAATATCAGGAAGAGTTACCAGATCGGCAGGACTGCCATCGGCTCTGGCATCAAGTCTTATGGAGGAGCCTTCTCCTATATAACCGCCATTTTGCACCAAAAATCGGTCGCCAGTCCCGTTTACAAGGTTCAGTACTCCTCTGTCACGCATACGTAAGAAATCGGTTGAGGAAAAGGAACCTCCTGTTGATAAAGACAGGACACTGTGTTGAATATCCATGGAGCTGACATTCACAGTACCGACTATCTTTGAATGACCACCTGAGCTTATGACATCAAGGGTCTTACCATTGATACCACCTGTGATCTGAATATTTGCCTTAGGATCTGGTGTAGGATGACTGCCGTATGCCAAGGGCTTTTCTCCAAGGAAAATTCTGGTGTGCAACCTATCCTTAATAAAGCTCTGCGCAGAAAAATCATCAAACTCCATATGATAACGAAGAATACTATCTAGCTGCAAAACCCCCGGCATGGTAAGTGAGGTCTCATGAGGCGACACTAAGATCCTGCCATCGGCAAAATAAGGATCCCACTCAGATACTATGCCTCCGTAAAGCCTAGCACCATTTTCAAGCCTTATATTCTGCACATGAGCAAGTGGTCCAATACGAACTGCGGCATCACGTCCTAAAACCGTACCGCTTATATGTAATTCCTTAACGAGTGGTCCTTGCAGCTCATCTGCAATATCCTTTTGGGCATTTTGTATCTGATCCTGCCCCAAACCTCCGTTTACTCCGCTTTTATGCTTCATGGCATCAAGTGATCTGACGGTTACATAGGATCCTCGATATTCCACTAGATCAGAGTTTAAATTTGATGGGAAAGATAAAAGAATACCTGTTCCACCAGATCCTGCTGCATGCACCCGCCCCTTAATATCAAGCTCATGGCTACGACCATAGGCAACAGCAATACCGACACTGTCATAACCGTTTTCAATGATTGATGCCGATGGCTCCAAAGTAAGATTATTGGAAACGCCATCAATACGCACACCAGCAGAGCCTGGACCTACAGCTATAATTGAGGTTGGCAGCTGCACATCATTAAAAGATCCCATCACATGAGTACCAATAGTCAGGGGTACCTGAGATGCATGAGAGAGATCATATAGGGATGAACGCTCAGAGTAGGCATAAAAACCCGAATTTATACGTGATAAAACTCTATTTTGAGCAGTTCCATAGGATAAAACCGTGCTACCGATAAGCTCACGGGGTCTTACATCAAAGCCTAGATCACGCATCAGCACGAGTTCAGGCTCAGTATAAAAGCCGTAGTTTATATAGTCACTACCTGAGAGCAGTGTATTTGGCAGATCAAGGAAGGCACAGCCATCCTCATCTAGTCTGACATAGAGATCATTAAGTCCTGTCTGATGACTGACAAAATTTAAAGCCCCAGCTCCCTGAAAGCCAACGACACAGTCATCAGGATGCTTAAGATCGCAGCGTGTTCCATCCTTAGGAAGGCCTAACTGCTTATCAAAGCTTTTAACCGAGCCATCAAGAGCATAAGTATTTTCAAAGCCTAAAAAACGTGGCACATAGGATAAAGATAAAGATGCAGCATCAAAGTAGGCCCCGTTTTTAGGAAGAACATGCACCGCTCCCTTATAAAGTCCCTGAGCAAGTACTGCCGAGCTTCCCTGATTTAACACGATGGCACCAGGATCCTGAAGCAGTAAAATACGCGCTGTAGGATTATTTATATCCAAAGACTGCACACTATCCCACACATTCTTAACACAAGCACCGTTATGACCTACCTTACTTAAGAGCATCACCGGAATTGGTACCACATTATCAGGAGTTGAGCGTCTTAATAGGAAGTTTAAAAAGGATCCCATGCGTCTAAACTGCAAAGCTTCGGGCATGGAGAGGGGATAGGCTACACTGTCCTTATCAATTAAACGACAGTTTAAATCCCGTATGAGACTATGAGTATTACTCTCCTGTGAAAAATCTGTGAAAGGATCTAAAAGAGGACGTGAGGACCAGAAAAGTACGTCATCACCTGCCTTTATATCAAGAAAGCTTGAGGGGCGTACATCCTGAGATAAGGCACAGTTATTGAATGCAGTACCAAGAAGTACTGCCAAGGCCAGATCTTTTATCACTCTGGCCCTGTTCATTTAAAACTCGGCAGGATTTAGGAGCACCGGACGTCCGGTACGCTCACGCAAGGCACGCTGCAGAATATCCTGATCGATGCCTGCTGTCTTAAAGAAGTCAAGATCTGACTGAGTATAGCTAAAAGGAGCCTGCTCATCGATGTTGTCAAACTCAGCAGAGGTTCTAGAGAGTGGCTGATGAACCTCAATCCAAATACCGCCATCAGGTGCCACAAAATGCTTTATCGGCTGATTGGTAAACTCCACACGGGTTCCAACAGGTACGATATTAAACAGCCTTGCAATATCGGCATCACGCAGTCTCACACAGCCATGAGATACACGCAATCCTATGCCAAAATCAGCGTTGGTGCCATGAATTGCATAAAGACGACCTACATAGAGTGCATAAAGTCCCATAGGATTATCAGGACCTGCAGGATAGACCGCAGGCAGGATCTCACCTTGAGCTGCGTATTCTGCGCGCATGGCAGCAGTTGGGGTCCAGGTAGGACCATCTTTTTTACGCTCTACCTTGGTAACCCAAGCAAGCGGAGTGCCCTTGCCTAGCTGACCTATGCCTATGGGGAAGATTTCAACCTGCCCCTGAGTATAGTAATAAAGGCGCATCTCAGCTGAATTTATAACAATGCCTTCATGAGGTGCAACAGGCAAAATGACACGCTGTGGGATCACCATCTCAGTACCTCTCTTAGGTACGATAGGATCAACCCCAGGATTGGCCTCAATCATATTAGATAGACCTAAGGTATAGTGAGCTGCCACATACTCCATGGTAGTAGTGCCATCACGCTCAATGCGGTAAACACTCTCCTCACCGACCAATCTTGTGCCATCGTTGATACTGTACTTAAGACCAGCATTTGCTGATATTGACGCTGCCATCATCACAGCAGCTGCAATTGCACTGCGCAATTTCATAATTTTAATCTTCAAAAAAGGCACTGCCCTGAGTGCATACAAAACTTATGGAACTAACTGTCCTTTGGCGCGTATTTTACCCCTAAATCCATTTTTAGTGAAAAAAGGCTTAGATAGCAGGGCAAAAAGCGCTTAAAAAACCTCTGTGGCAGAAGTTTCCCCTTTTTTTGCACTAACTTAAACACTCTTATAATGCTAAAATAGCACGTTTAGAAAAATGTTTACGGGGAACAATCCCCACCTTATCGGAGACCAAGATGTCCGCTGAAGAGAAAATCCCTTACAACCCTCAGGAAATTGAACCTGAGGTTCAGAAATATTGGGAAGAGCATCAAACCTTCCACGCTGTTGAAGACAAAAGCAAAGAGAAATATTACTGCTTGGTGATGTTGCCCTACCCTTCAGGACGCCTCCACATGGGCCACGTCAGAAACTATGCAATTGGTGATGTCATTGCACGTTTCAACCGTCTCAAGGGCTTAAATGTCATGTCCCCCATCGGCTGGGATGCCTTTGGTATGCCTGCTGAAAACGCTGCTATTAAAAACGGCAGACAGCCTGGAGACTGGACCTATGACAACATTGCTTATATGAAAAAGCAGTTAAAGTCCTTAGGCTTTGCCTACGACTGGCAGCGTGAAATTGCTACCTGCCGTCCTGAATACTACAAGTGGGAACAGAAGTTCTTCACCGAGCTTTATAAAAAGGGCTTGGTGTATAAGAAGGTATCCACCGTTAACTGGTGCCCTGTAGATCACACCGTGCTTGCCAACGAGCAGGTTGAAGAGGGGTGCTGCTGGAGATGCGGTGCCAAGGTTGAGCAGCGTGAGCTTCCGCAGTGGTACTTTAAGATCACTGCTTATGCTCAGGAACTTTTGGATGATATCGACAAGCTTGAGGGGTGGCCTGAGCGTGTGCGCACCATGCAGCGCAACTGGATCGGCCGTTCTGAGGGCTTGAACATCACTTTCAAAGTTGCAGACTCTGATGAAACTTTCACCGTCTATACCACCCGTCCTGATACCTTCATGGGTGTCACCTACATCTCAATTTCTGCAAACCATCCTTTGGTAAAGGAAGCCTGCAAATCAAATCCTAAGCTTGATGCTTTCTGCCAGGAATGTCGTGCCCACAAGAGTGCTGAGGCCGACATTGCCACCATGGAAAAGAAAGGTATGTTTACCGGTTTCTATGCCGTACACCCGCTAAATGGTCGCAAGGTTCCTGTCTATGTTGCAAACTTCGTCATCATGGATTACGGCACCGGTGCAGTGATGTCCGTTCCTGCTCACGATGAGCGCGACTATGAATTTGCCAAAAAATACGGCATTGCAATTGAGCCTGTGATCAAGCCTGCCGACGGTTCAGAGCTTGATATTTCCAAGGCTGCATTTACCGAGCACGGTATTGCCTTTAACTCAGGTGAGTTTGATGGCCTAGACTTTGACGGAGCCTTTAAAGCAATTGCCGACAAGCTTATCTCCATGGGCTGTGCTGAACGTAAGGTCAACTTCCGTCTGCGTGACTGGTGTATTTCCCGTCAGCGCTACTGGGGTGCTCCTATTCCTATGCTCACTATCGATAAGACCGGTGAGATGGTACCTGTACCTGAGGACGAGCTTCCGGTTAAGTTACCTGATGATGTTGTGATCGACGGTGTAACCTCACCTTTGAAGAAGGATCCTGCCTTCTTTAAGACCACTTTCCACGGCGAACCTGCAACCCGTGAGACTGATACCTTCGATACCTTCATGGAATCCTCTTGGTATTATGCCCGTTATGCATCTCCCCGCTGTGAGACCGGCATGCTTGATGAGGAGGCTGATTACTGGTTACCAGTTGATCAGTACATCGGCGGTATCGAGCACGCGGTATTGCATCTTCTTTATGCCCGTTTCTTCTTCAAACTTTTGCGTGATGCTGGCATCGTAAAATGCGATGAGCCTTTCAAACGTCTTTTGTGTCAGGGCATGGTGCTTGCTGATGCCTACTACTATTTAGATGAGGCTGGCGTCAAAGTATGGGTATCTCCTTTGAAGGTTAATGCTCAGCGTGATGAAAAGGGTAATATCGTATCTGCAACTGACGAGGAAGGCCATGAGCTGCACCACGCCGGTATGATCAAGATGTCAAAGTCCAAAGCTAACGGCATCGATCCTGAGGATATGATCAAGCTCTATGGTGCTGATACCGTACGTCTGTTCATGATGTTTGCATCCCCTGCAGAGCTTACATTAGAGTGGCGTCAGTCAGGTGTTGAAGGATCTCAGCGCTTCTTAAGAAAGCTGTGGTCTCAGGTACAGGATATTGCAGCTCATGGCAAGCCTGGTAAGTTAGATCTTAATAACCTTACTGCCCAGCAACGCCGTCTGCGTCATGAGCTACACCTAACTATTGAAAAGGTCACCGATGATATCGGTCGTCGTCAGACCTTCAATACTGCAATTGCTGCCATCATGGAGCTTTTGAACAATGTTCAGAAGTTCAAGGTCGAGACAGATTCTGATCTTGCATTAATGCATGAGATCTACAACGCCGTTGTCATCATGCTCGATCCTGTAACTCCGCACATGTGCTTTAAACTCTGGCAGGTTTTAGGCAACGAAGGCACTATTGATGATGCTAAGTGGCCTGAAGTCGATCCTGAGGCTCTAAAGGCTTTGGATATCAACCTTGTAGTACAGGTTAATGGTAAGGTTCGTGCCAAGCTTACCGTAGCACCTGATCTTGAGCAGGATGCGATCATCAAGCTTGCCCTAGAGCATGAGGACGTAAAGCGTCACTTAGAGGGGAAGACTGTACGTAAGACCATCTACGTCAAGGGACGTTTGGTCAATATCGTTGCTAACTAATTAGCATCAAATTTTGATTAAAGAAGGCAGATCATTGGATCTGCCTTTTTGCTCTTTGCAGTCAACTTCTAAAACTTTCACGTACTCTGCGAAAAATAAAGCGAAAAAATACAGTGTGCGGTAAAATTACGAAGTTAGACTAAAGAATTCATTTTTTAAGGTATAGCCTTAAACTTAAGCTATTACCTATTAGAGGTACTCATGCGTAAGCCCTCTTTGATTGCGCCATTATTCATAGCCGCATCATTGTTAGTATCCGCCTGTGGCTTTCACCTTCCAGATGAGGTGGCAACTGCTGATGCTATACCGCAACTTAAGGTCACCGGAGATTGGCACAACTCATTTTTCAGAAAGACCGTAGATCTCCTGCGTATGCGTGGAGTTAAGGTCTACACTAACGGCTATGGCACTGACGGCATTGACAAGAATGATAAGAAGATCCCTACCCTTTCAGTCCCGGGTCCATCAGTAAGTGCACCCTTGATGTCAGTTAATGCCTATATGTCGGCACTTGAGTACAGCCTGATTGTCAGAACCTCAAATATTCTCTCAATTCCGGGACATCGTCCGATTTTGATGCGCAATGCACTTACCCGTACCTATCTAAATAAGTCAGGTAAGGCTCTGGCTACCTCCAATGAATTTCAGGAGATGGTAGGTGAGACCTATGATGAGCTTGCAACACAGCTTGTAAATCGCATTGCCTATTTAGGCCGCCAAAGCGATCCTGATGCAAGTCCACTCACACCTGCAATCTTGACTGAGTCTAAGGATGATCCTTCATCTAAAGTTTCCATTGAGGAGCTTCCTGAAGGCACAACCTTAATGGATGCCTTGCGTATTCAAAACGAAATTGAAAGTGCTAATGCCAAAGAGGCAACTCCTTTGTCAAAGCTTAACAATGGCTCAGCCATCTTAAATTCGCAAGAGGATAGAGACAATCTTTATCTTAACCGTAGCTATAGTCTGCCTAAGGTAAAGCCTACACTTAAGGGCGCAGCACCTGATATAGATGAGAGCAATTTCTAATGGCAAATAACGGCATTGTCAGGATCTTTTCATCAGATGATCCGCTTTTAAAGAATGAAAAAAGCGAGGCGGTCATCAGGCAGGCACGCGCAGATCTTCCCAATGCCGATTTTATGATCTTTACAAGCTCTGACTTTGGCACAGGGGATGCTAATTTAAAGGTGCTTGAAAATGAGCTTATTGATCCAGGCCTTTTTGGCGGTGATCGTATCATCAAGATTTATTTAAAAGATCTAAATAAGTCTGCAGCCCAAGTACTACTTTTAATTGCCCAAAGAATACGCCCGGGAGTGGTTATAGTAATTGATCTGCCACGCATTAATATCACCTACTCAAGGCTTGCTCCCAAACCTTTTGCGCCACTTCCTCCAAAGAGTAATCTTAAAACCATGTGTGACAGTGCTATCTCCTATATTAAAGGTATAGGCGGCAGTCTTGAAATCATGTACCCACCAGAGGGTAATGAGCTAATTGCGTGGATCAATCAGCGCGCATCAGCTTTGCATTTAAGATGCAGTAGAGAGAGCGCTGAATACATCGCCTCCTGTCTTGAAGGAAACTTAATCTCAATTGCCCAAACTCTCAAGCTTATATCCATGACGCATGAGGGCTGTGAACTTACACCAGAGATCCTTGATAAAACCATAGTGCAGGATAGTCGCTTTAGTGGCTATGAAATTGCTGAGGCAATTTTAAACGGCAATACTACCCGTGCTTTAAACGTACTAAATTCCTTCTGCGCAGGATCTGGCTCGCAAACTGAAAGTCTAGGTCTTGTTATATCGCAGCTTGATAATGCCCTAGCAGTTATTCCCAAATGCCGTGAGAAGAATGTAGGTAGGATGGAGTATAAGGCACGAGGCTCATTCTTTGCATCCTGCGGTATTAGAACCTCACCTATGCAAAATGCAGTATTGAAGGCTGCCATGCAGATGCCGCCACAGCTTTTTACCTATCTATCAGAGGAGCTGGCGCAGGCATCTAAACTCTGGAGTACTTTTAGAAACGATGAGGCCCTTGCCTGCTTGCAAAATATTTGTACAGCTGTGGGAAACTTTGCCGTGATGAACTTTAAACCATTACGTAGTTGAAGCTTTAGTATCTCATCTAACCGATATTTAAGCTCTTAAACTAAACCTATCTACCATGACTACAGATAAAAGCAATGATCTTAAGTCCCGCATTGGGATCTTAGGTGGATCATTTAATCCAGTTCATAACGATCATATTGCAATTGCCGATGATGCCAAAAAACTTTTAGATCTTAGCAAAGTACTTTTTATTCCCAATGCATCTCCTGCCTATAAAAACAGTGTCAACGTCTCCTATAAAGACCGGCGCAACATGCTAGAAATAGCACTTAAAAATCATGGTGATCAGGATTTTGAAATTTGCGATCTAGAAGATGATGACAGCAGACATCACTACACCTACGATACCTTAAGACGCTTGCGTGAAATATATGGTGATAATGTTCCCCTATTCTTTATCATGGGCTCGGATTCCCTTTTATATATAGATGAGTGGAAAGAAGGACTACATCTGCATAAACTTGCAAATCTTTTATGCTTTGTACGAGCAGGATATGAGGATGCTGAGATTAAACCTGCAATAAAGACGCTTATTGATGAAAATGGTATTTGGGATAGTGATGAACATTTTAAAGAATGCTTATCACAAAGTGCAGGAAAAATTTTACTGGTAAAACAGCCACATCATCTGGTGTCATCAAGTGCACTACGCAAGGCTCTAACAAAGGATGGTCTTAATAACGATCTGATCTTAAATCATGTAGATCCAGAAATTGCCAGATATGCTCTGGATAACACTTTATATAATGAGCTTTATGACTGATTACACAAGAGCAAGAAGTTGTGATTAAAGCCCAATAAGAAAGGCCGGCGTTAAAGCCGACCTTTTTTTGAACACAAGAAAATTAACTTTTATAAGTTAAATTAGAAGGTGTAACGAGCACCAACTAAGAATGCATTAGCACCCTCTTCTTTGTCACCGTTAGTCTTGGAATAGAACATGGAGTAACCGTCGTCAGAGCCACAATCAAGGATTGCCTCACCCCAAACACGGAAGTTCTCGTTGATATCGTACGAAGCAACTAACTGAGCAAACTTGCTCTTACCAGAGCCTCTATAGATGGAATCAGAATCAACAACATTACCACCAAACTTTGCAGTAATGTAAGAATAAGCAGCAGACAAGGTTACGCCATTCTCAAAGCCATAGCTAACCATAGACTCCCAAATCTTATACTTTAAATAAGCCTGTTCTAACTCTTTATTTTCCTCTAACGAAGCGAAAAACTTAGACTTAGAATAATTATAATGAGAGGCAATATACCAACCATTGCCCATGTTACCCCAGGAAAGACCGAAATCTAACGATTTAATATTTTTTACAGTTAATGCAATGAGATTACCCTCTTCATCATACATATTGCCGCCAGTGCCCTCATGCACTGAATCCTGACCATTTAAATAAAGGTAAGCACCACGGATGCTGATAGGACCAAAACCAACAGTAGGAGTGGTGTAGCCAGCATATACTGAGAAACCAGAGTCGACATCAACTTCACCGAACATATCAGCATTGTAGTGATCCTGAGCAAACTGGTAAGAAACACCGGCATCAAAACCAAAACCAGACCACATGTAAGAGAGATGACCAGAGTTACGCTCATCCATACCGCAGATAAGACCAGCCTCTTCTAGGTTGTCAACTACATTACCGGCATACTCAAAAGGATCTTCGTAACGTCCAGCCTGAACCTTACCGAAAGCACCAAAATCAACACCCAAATAGGCATAACGAGCATTAAGATCAGTTGCTTCAGAGCTATCACCAGCGTGCTCAGACTCCCACTCATAGAAACCATAAGCAGCAATATTTGAAGTAAGAGCAGTACGGCCTTCAACATTCAAGCGAGCACGATCAGAAACGGTCTGGTCCTCGTTATCCATAACACCAGCGTGATTAGACCAGTACATGGTCTCAACTTCACCACCGATGTTAAGCTCGGTGCCATCTTTTTCATAAACTGCAGCAGCATTAGCAGCAGTTGCAGCAAAAGCAGCAACAGCTAAAGCAAGAAGTGACTTCTTCATAACAAAATCCTAAAAATTATAATTAAAACAGAAAGCAGTTAGTCTGCACTAACTAAAAGTTATTATACACATCAGAAAAAAGTGATCAATGAAAATTTGATGTTTGTCGCATTTTAGGTTAGTCTTGCACAACTTTTACATGCGTTTTGACTTCAAATGATGCAATATTCTAAAAAGTAAGGAGCAGAATTGAGCTTGCTAGAAAACAGAAAAGGCCGGACAAAGCCGGCCACAATTTTAGGATTTTAAATCAAGATAAGATTAGAAAGTGTAACGAGCACCGAACATGACAGAGTTGTTAGAATCCTTCTGATCGGAGGTATTGAAGTATGCATAACCATCATCAGAGCCAGCATCGATCAAGCCTTCAACCCAAACCTTGAAGTTAGGAGTTACGTTGTAGTCAGCAATTAACTGAACATACTTGGTATCAACATCGACGTCGCTACCTTGATCGGCCTTAACCTTAACATACTTAGAGGAGACACCTGCGCTATCAACCTCGGACTTGATCCAGTGATAGGACACACCTAAACGCACACCGCAATCAAAGCCATAGGTGATTACAGATTCCCAAGCCTTTACCTTAAACTCGGTATCCTCATCCTGCATGGTCATCTTTGACCAGTTGTAATTGGTGGCAATATAGAAGCCCTTGCCATTAGTACCCCAGAATAAGGAACCATCGATGGTCTTGATATCATCAATTGGGAGTGCACCAGTTTCAAAGGTACCACCTTTAGGATTGCTCTGACCAACATAATCATAGCTCTCGCCGATGTCCTGGCCTTTCAAATAGAGGTATGCAGCGCGAACGCCGATAGGTCCGAACCAAACTGAAGGAGAAGTGTAGCCAGCATAAACAGAGAAGCCTGAATCAACATTAAACTTATACTTATCAGTATTGAAGAACTGAGCAACGATATCGGTCTTGTAGTTGTCCTCTGCAAACTGGTAGGAAATACCGGCATCAACACCCCAGCCTGACCACATATAGGA
>CAVJLP010000056.1:0-13950 GCA_963650525.1 Firmicutes bacterium CAG:534 | reverse complement strand
CAACGTGACCAATGGTGCCTACGTTTACGTGAACGCGGTCACGTACGAACTTTTCTTTTGCCATTTTTAAAGTTTCCTTTAATTTTCACATAGAGGAGCTAGGAGCTCCCCCAATTTATTGTTTACCGATATTAGTCGGCCTTGTGCTTGGCCTGACGCTCACTGATAACAGCCTCAGCAATGTTCTTAGGAGCCTCAGCATAACGGCCGAACTCCATTACATAGCTGGCGCGGCCCTGAGTCTGTGAACGCAGATCAGTTGCGTAGCCGAACATTTCTCCGAGAGGAACCATGGCCTTGACGATCTTACCCATAGGGCCGTCTTCCATGCCTTCGACGATAGCACGACGACGGTTCAAGTCGCCGATAACATCGCCCATGTAATCCTCAGGAGTATCAACCTCAACCTTCATCAAAGGCTCGAGGAGGATCGGGGTAGCCTTCATGAAGCCAGCCTTGAATGCCATAGATGCTGCGATCTTAAATGCCATTTCAGAGGAGTCAACTTCGTGGAAGGAGCCGTCGAACACGGTAGCCTTAACGTCCACCACAGGGAAGCCAGCCAAAACGCCGTTTTCCATCTGCTCCTGAATGCCCTTGTCGATTGAAGGGATGTATTCCTTAGGAATAACACCACCGACGATGGCATTGGTGAACTCGTAGCCCTTACCAGCCTCATTAGGCTCAAGCTTAAGCCAGCAGTGACCATACTGACCACGGCCGCCGGACTGACGAACAAATTTACCTTCCTGTTCAACGGAAGCTTTAATGGTCTCACGGTAAGCAACCTGAGGCTTACCGACGTTGCACTCAACGTTGAACTCACGACGCATACGGTCGACGATGATGTCCAAGTGCAACTCACCCATACCGGAGATGATGGTCTGACCGGATTCCTCGTCGGTACGGACGCGGAATGAAGGATCTTCCTGAGCCAAACGGTTCAGAGCGATTGACATCTTCTCCTGGTCAGCCTTGGTCTTAGGCTCAACAGCTACGGAAATAACTGGATCAGGGAAGACCATGGACTCGAGGATGATTGGCTTATCAGGATCGCAGAGGGTATCACCAGTGGTGGTCTCTTTGAGGCCGATGGTAGCAACGATGTCACCGGTACCGAACTCTTTGATTTCCTGACGGTGGTTAGCGTGCATCTGAACGATACGGCCAAAGCGCTCGCGCTTCTGACGGTCAGAGTTTAAGACGGTGTCACCAGCTGCAACGGTGCCTGAATAGCAACGTAAGAAAGTCAAGTTACCAACGAAAGGATCGGTAGCAAGCTTAAATGCTAAAGCTGCAAAAGGCTCCTTGTCATCAGCCTTACGGGTGATTTCGTTGCCAGCTAAATCCTTACCATCAACAGGAGGAATATCCACAGGAGAAGGTAAGAAGTGAACAACACAGTCCAACATGAACTGAACGCCCTTGTTCTTGAAGGCTGAGCCGCAAGTAACAGGGATGATCTCGTTACGAAGAGTACGCTCACGTAAACCTGCAAGAATTTCTTCCTCAGAGAGGTCGCCATTCTCAAGGTATTTTTCCATGAGCTTATCGTTAGCCTCAGCAGCTGCGTCGACCAACTTGCCACGCCACTCGTCAACTAACTCCTGCATGTCAGCAGGGATATCAACGTAATTAAACTTAACGCCCTGAGAAGCGTCATCCCAGTCAATTGCCTTCATCTTGAGGAGGTCAACAACACCCTCAAAGGTGTCTTCTTTACCGATAGGTAAGCAGACAGGAACAGGGATGCCCTTCAAACGGGACTCAATCTGCTCTACAACGCGGAGGAAGTTAGCACCGGTACGATCCATCTTGTTGACGAATGCGATACGAGGTACGTGGTACTTGTTAGCCTGACGCCAAACGGTTTCAGACTGAGGCTGAACGCCGCCTACTGCGCAGTAGACCATCACAGCGCCATCGAGAACACGCATGGAACGCTCCACCTCAACGGTGAAGTCCACGTGGCCCGGGGTGTCAATGATGTTGAAACGATATGGGTTATTCCACTGCTGCTCCATACCATGCCAGAAGCAGGTGGTTGCAGCTGAGGTAATGGTAATACCACGTTCCTGCTCCTGAACCATCCAGTCCATGGTAGCAGCACCGTCGTGAACCTCACCAATCTTGTGAGACTTACCGGTGTAGAACAGAATACGCTCAGTGGTAGTGGTCTTACCAGCATCAATGTGAGCAGAAATACCGATGTTACGATAATACTTAAGCGGGGTTTCGCGTGCCATAGTATTAATACTCCAAAATTACCAGCGGAAGTGGCTGAAGGCCTTGTTAGCCTCGGCCATACGATGAACGTCTTCACGCTTCTTCACGGCAGAGCCCTTGTTCTCAACGGCGTCCTGCATCTCACCTGCAAGGCGAGCAGCCATGGACTTCTCGTGACGGGAACGGGCAGCGTCTACTAACCAACGCATGGCAAGTGCATTGCCGCGGGCAGGACGAACTTCAACCGGAACCTGGTAGTTGGCACCGCCAACACGGCGGGATTTAACTTCCACATCAGGGCGGATATGATCAAGGGCTTCCTCGAACAGGGCGAGTTGATCCTTGCCGCTCTTCTGGGAAATGGTGTCTAAAGCACCGTAAACAATGGCTTCGGCGATTGACTTCTTGCCGTCCATCATTACGACGTTAATGAACTTTGCTAAGAGCTCAGAACCGAATCTAGGATCCGGAAGAATCTTACGCTGAGCTACAACACGACGTCTAGGCATTCTAAAATCCTCTTGTTTCAGGGTTTTCCAAAACTAAACCTGAATAATTAATTATTGTTTGGCCTTACTCGGGAGAATAATGCTTAAGCCTTAGGCTTCTTAGCACCATACTTAGAGCGAGACTGCTTACGATCTTTCACGCCGGCGCAGTCTAACTGACCACGGATGGTGTGATAACGAACACCAGGCAAATCCTTGACACGGCCGCCACGGATCATAACCACGGAGTGCTCCTGGAGGTTATGGCCTTCGCCGCCGATGTAAGAGGTAACTTCGAAGCCGTTGGTTAAACGAACACGGCAAACCTTACGCATAGCGGAGTTCGGCTTCTTAGGGGTAGTGGTGTAAACACGGGTGCAGACACCACGCTTCTGAGGGCAAGCGTCCAAGGCGGGAACCTTGTTCTTTGACACTACCTTCACACGGGGCTTACGCACCAACTGGTTAATAGTAGACATCTAAATAAAATCTCCTGTTAGCCCGCACCTGCGGGCAGACTTTACTATTTCCCCAAATAAGGGGCGATATATTTTATTACAAGTACAAGCGAAAAATACATAAAAGCGCAAAAAAAAGCGTTTTTTTTTAAGAATTTTTTTTTAGGATGTAATTTCTTATATTTTTCAGTACCAAGTTATGGTTTTGCCTTTATTTTTTTCAATAAGCTCGGCAAATTTTTGAGGAGTCAGCTTCCCATATGCATAAAGAGATGAAAAGAATATTTCATCCTCAATCTCATCTATGGGCCCTAACTGTTCATCATAGGCGGTACGGCCGATAATGGCTACATCGTGACCGTAGGTATCCGCGCAATCATCTAGCCCCTTCTTACTCATTATTATGTGCAACATTAAAAACTCATTACTCCGTCGTTCATATTCAAAATATAGCAATCATCAATGCCTTTGATGACTGGAATATCAAACAGTTCAAGCTGATTGAGCTTTTTTAGAATTAGCGAGTCTTCCTTCATGCATTCGCTGGCACGTAGAAAATCCGAGGCCAGCACTACCTGTACCTCTATTGCGGCCTCAGCAAGATTTAATGCAACCTCAATGCCCTGTTCATAGCTTTGTGAGGTATAAGGATCAGATGCCAAAAGAATAGTTTTCATCAAAACTCCAAAGCCTGATATTGAGCAAAGAGCTGTGAGAGCTCAAGGTTTCCTGCAAGCTCAATTCCATCTTGAACATCTTCATTGCGCATGCCCAAGCCACGAAAGGCACCGCCACAGCACAAAAGCTCAATGCCTCTTTCCTTAAGGGACATATAGCCCTGCTGGATCTGATATTCAACTGAATTTTTACCAAAGTTTTTAGATGCAGTACTTGCGCCCTGATCGGTAAAAAAAACGGCGACAATTTCAGAGCCGAGGTCTAGCAATGCCTCTAGGGTTTCCCTGATATAGGAATGCAGTTCTAAATTTTTAGGAGCAGTTCTTATAACAACAAAATACTTCATTAGTTAATAACATACCTTTGAATTTTAAAAACAAAAAAGGGAAGATATTTCTACCCTCCCTGTTATCAAAAGAAACAATTACAAAGCTGCAATAACTTCAATTTCGCATAAAGCGCCCTTTGGTAAATCAATACCACCTACGCAGGAGCGGGCTGGTGCATTTTTAGAAAAGAACTCTGCATAGACCTCATTGAAGGCTGCAAAATCTGCAATATCCTTTAAAAAGCAGGTAGTCTTAACCACATGTTCAAGATCACTACCTGCAGCCTCAACCAAAGCTTTGACATTTGTAAGTGCCTGATAAGCCTGCTCCTTAATACCACCTTCGGCCATAGCTCCGGTTGATGGAACCAAAGGGATCTGACCTGATGCAAACAGCATATTATTTACAATCTTACCCTGAACATAGGGACCAATAGCAGCAGGAGCCTTGTCAGTTGCAATAACCTTAATCTCAGCCATTTTTATTCCTTCCTAATTGTTGCTAATTTCTACAGATGTATCGCGTACTTTAGCACCCTGAGATCTAAATTGTCTAACCTTCATGCTAGTTTTCTTTGGAGCCTCACCGGTGATTTTTAAATAGGTGCGCTCGAAGTGAGTCAAGGATGAAAATCCCACCGCTGATGCAATATCAGTTACGGACATATTACTCTCTGCAAACAAACGCTTAGCATGTAGAATACGTGTCTTGTTGATGTATTCAATTACCGAGCTATTGGTGTAGCGTTTGAAAATTCGGCACAGATAGAACTTACTTACAAAAAACTTATCCGCAAGAAGTTGCAGATCCATTTTCTGGCCATAATTTTCCTGAATGAAACGTACCACCGCAGAAAGCTTAGGCTCATATACAACCTTAGGGGTTTCATCATGGTAGCGTATTGATGAAATCAGTAGCTGTCTTAACAGACCATCCATTAGCATATCCGAAAATTGTAAATTATTTTCACTTTCTGAGGCCATAGCGAAAATCAAAGCCTCATGAGTAGCTCGTATCTTTTCATCGGCAATTGACCAAGGTTGCTCATTATTGCAGATAAGTTCTGCGATTTCGGGGGGAACCGCTTCCTTTCTGAAATAGACCACAGAACGGCCGAAGGTGACATTATCCTTTGAGCAGGAGCTATGCATTGAGTAGGGAGGCATGATAATGAAATCATGCTCCTTAAGTAAGAAAGTGCTTGAATTCAACGTGACAAAGCGCTCCCCTTTATGCAGATAGAAAAGCTCATAGAAATCATGATAATGGCATATCAATGTATTGTCATTAACCGTCTTTACAAACTCGGCGGCGATTGCCTTTCCACTGTCCATATTTAACGCAGCATGATCGATCATAGGATACACTCCTGCAGATTTAACTGACAGACTAAGATACTAGTTGGTCAGTTTTGTGACCTAGATAACAATAATTATTCAAACGCAAGATATGTTGATTTTTTAAAATTTTACAACAAAAGCTGTAAAGATTTTGAGCCTCTTGGAAACTATACTTTTTTTCAGATTGACAACAAGAGGTTTCCCTATGAGGATCATCACCGAGGCTACTGCTTGCCAAAAACAGAACAATTTTTATGTAGTCAAGACCAACGAGGTGGATATTCGCCTATGGTTCATGACTGACGATATCATCAGGATCCGTGCAGGATTTGAAGGTGATTTTCATGAATGCTCATACTCCCTTTGCATGACAGCTTGGGAGGACGGTGCCGATGAGCTTTTAAAAGATTATCGTACCCGTGTTGAAGTTGCTCCATCAGAGCTTACTGAAAATGCCGACAGCTTTATCATCACCGGCAATAAGCTTGTAGTAAAGATTTTAAAGGCCCCCTATCAACTTGAGATTTCTGATAAGGAAGGCCACGTGCTCCATCGTGACTGCGTTGATCTTGCCTTGCGCGAGGATAGCAATCACCGTCGTATGCATACCTCTGAAATAGAGGCTGATGACGGCTTCTACGGCTTTGGTGAAAAAGGCGGCGACTTTAACAAAGCCCAGCAGTATATGGCCCTGTTCCCCACCGATGCTATGGGCTATGATGCCAAGCACACTGATTCTCTCTACAAGCACATTGCTTTCTATATCAAACTCTCTCACTCAACCACCCGTGCCTGCGGCTACTTCTATCACACCACCTCAGAGTGTGATTTCGATATGGGACGTCGTAAGAGCAATTACTGGCATCGTAGCTCCACCTTCAGAACCGACAACGGCGATATAGATCTCTTTTTTATTGCGGGACCAAAGGTTTGTGATGTGGTACAGCGCTTTACCGATCTTACCGGTAAGAGTGCCATGCTACCTAAGGGCGCATTGGGTTACCTAGGCTCTTCCATGTTCTACTCTGAGCTTGAGAAGGACTGCGATAAATCAATTTCCCAATTTATCGACAACTGTGGTGATGAAGATCTTGGTATTGACGGCTTCCAACTCTCCTCTGGCTACTGCACTGCAAATACCGAAGATGGCCTCAAACGTTGCGTATTTACTTGGAATAATGAGCGCTTCCCTGATCCCTCTGCTTTCTTTAAGGATATGAACGATCGTGGCGTCTTAGTTTCTCCTAACGTCAAACCAGGAATTCTCAAGGTTCATCCCAAGATGCAAGATATGCTTGAACATGAGATCTTCATCAAGGATGAAAAAGAGGATAAACCTGCTACTGGCACTTGGTGGGGCGGCAAGGGCTACTTTGCAGACTTTACCAATCCCAAGGGCCGTGAATACTGGAAGCAACAGCTAAAGGACAACCTTTTTGCCTACGGCTGCCGCAGCGTCTGGAACGATAACTGCGAATATGATTCTCTGGTCAACAAGGACAGCCGCTGCTGCTACGAAGGTTACGGTGCCAAGGTTGGTGCAATTAAGGCAGCGCAGTCCAATATTTTCTGCCACATCACCGTCGATGCCTTGAAGGAATATTTTGGCAACGAACGTCCGTTCATCGTCTGCCGTTCAGGTCACGCTGGTATTCAGCGCTATGCCCAGACCTGGTGCGGAGACAATCTCACTCACTGGGATACCCTGCGTTACAACGTTGGAACCATCATGGGTATGTCCTTATCAGGTGTTGCCAATCAGGGTGCTGATATCGGCGGTTTCTATGGTCCTGCACCTGAAGAAGAGCTGTTTATACGCTGGGTTCAAAACGGCATTTTCCAGCCGCGCTTCTCCATCCACTCAGTCAACATCGATAACTCTGTTACCGAGCCTTGGATGTACAGCCGTACCAAGCACTTAATCCATGATGCCATAGCCCTGCGTTATGCATTATCACCGTACTTCTACTCACTGATGTACCGTGCCCATGTAACCGGCCTGCCCTACTTTAATCCAATGCTCTATGCATTCCAGCAGGATCCTGCATGCTACGACGAGCAGGATAACTTCATGCTAGGTGATGCCCTACTAGTTGCCAACATCCTCTATAAGGGACAGACCAAGCGTGAGATCTACTTCCCTAAGGGTGAAGTGTTCTACGACATGGATGGCTATGAGCGCTATGAAGGCGGTGAGACCTACGAGTTTGATGTGGATCTGGCTTCAATTCCTATGTTCCTGCGTGCAGGTGAGATCTTAGTGCTCTCTGACACCAAGCTTCATAACCTCCAAAAGGAGAAGGTCCACGCCTTACATGTGATCGCCTCTGCAGATAAGGATGCCCAATTCACCTTATTTGAAGACGATGGCGTCAGCTTCAACTACGAAAAAGGTGATTACCGTGCCACCAGTATTGAGCTTAAGACCGGAAGTGTCTGCACCTTAAGCTTCAATGGCGAGGGCAATTACACATCAGATCTTGAAAATATGCACGTAGAGCTTATCAACAAGCAAAAGTGCCCATTCTGGGTAAAGGTTGGAGATAAGACCATCATCAATTTGCTCCACCGTGAGAAGTTTGAAAGCTGTACAGAGGCCTGCTGGCGTTACTCCCAGACTAAGAAGTGCGTTGAGATCCGTATCCCTAAGGAAGATCTCTTTAAGAGCATCACGGTCTCATTTGAGCCATTCGACATGATCGGTATGTAAAACAAATAATTAAGGCTCTTTTAAACAAGAAGAGCCTTATCCCATTCAAAATAAACACAGGAGTTTTTTTCATGAAAAAACAACTACTAGCAGGGCTGTTCTGCGCAGCAGGAATAATGCTCGCAGGTTGCGGTCCGCAGAGTGCATCATCAAGTGCGCAGGCAACAGCTGAGCACCCACTTGAGCTTACCCTAGCTCACTCCCTATCAGAAACCCATACCGTTCATATTGCCATGAGACAGTTTGGCGATGAGGTTACTGCCAAAACCAACGGCCGCATCAAGATCAAGATCTTTGCCAACGGTCAGCTAGGCTCTGAGAATGAGCAGATGGAGCAGGTTATGGCAGGCGTTATCAGCATGACCAAGGTTTCAGCGCCTATGCTTGCAACCTATGACGATGCTTTCCATGCCTTTGGACTTCCTTACGTTTTTGAAAGCACCGAAGACTTTTACAAGATCATGAACAGTGACAAGATGTATGACTTCTTCAAGTCAACCCATGATGATGGTTTTGTCGTTCTGACCTATTACACCTCAGGCTCCCGCTCCTTCTATACCCCCAAAAAGGCAATCCGTACCCCAGCTGATCTTGATGGTCAGAAGATCCGTGTGATGGATATGAAGTCACAGACAGAGATGATCCGTCTTATGGGAGGAACTCCGGTTGCTATGTCCTATGGTGATGTCTACACCTCACTGCAGACAGGCGTAATTGACGGTACTGAAAATAACGAAACCGCTTTAACCTTAGGTAAGCATGGTGAAATCTGCAAGGTCTACTCCCAAGATCAGCACGCCATGATCCCTGATGCAATGATCATCTCATCTAAGATTTGGGACGCCCTCTCTAAAGAGGATCAGGACATCCTAGTTGACGCAGCCCGTAAATCTACCAAGGCTCACGCTGTTGAATGGGATAAGTCTGTTGCAGATGCCGTCAAAGAGGCTACTGAAAAAATGGGCGTCACCTTCGTAACCGACGTGGATAAGGAAGCCTTCCGCAAGGCTACTGCTCCCATGATCGAAAACTATCGCGCCGAATATCCCGGTGTTGGCAAATTACTTGATCTCATCAAAGAGATAAGAGAGGAATAAGATGTACGAATCTATGGTTAAGGTGAGAAAGGTAATGACCTACCTGCTCTCACGTGTTTGCACCGTGCTCCTAAGCATCATGACCTTCTTGGTTTTATGGCAGGTTTTCACCCGCTACTGCTTAAATAATCCGGCATCCTTTACCGAGGAGCTCGTACGTGATTTCCTGATCTGGACCGGATTTTTTGGCGCAGCCTACGCCTTCTCCTCACGCGAGCATATGGCTCTAACATTCCTGCGTGATAAGACCGATCCGCGTACTCAGCGCCTCATCAAGATCCTTGTTGATGCTTTGATCCTGATCTTTGCTGTATCCATCATCGTAATCGGTGGTACCAAGCTTGCACTCTCTGCTCAGATGGAATACTCCGCTCTCTTGGGCATTCCGCGTTCATTAGTCTACGCAGTTGCTCCTATCTCCGGCGTATTTATTATCTTTGCCCAGCTCATCAACCTCTATGAAGACTTCACCGGTATTTCTGTTGAAGGAGGTAACGAATAATGTCTATTGCATTAATTACCGTCACACTGTTTGCAGTCTTTATTATTCTGCTCGCACTCTCTGTGCCAATCAGTGTTGCTATTGTCATTGCATCCGTAATCACTGGTCTTTCAAGCTTAAGCTGGGATCAGATCACCTTTATTACCATGCAGAAGATGAATTCTGGTGTGGAAAGTTTCTCACTGCTTGCAGTACCACTCTTCATTCTGGCAGGTAATATCATGAACAACGGTGGTATTGCCCGTCGCATGATCAACTTTGCCAAGCTCTTCTGTGGCTTCATCCCAGGCTCTCTTGCCCAGACCAACGTTTTAGGCAACATGCTCTTTGGCTCACTTGCAGGCTCTGCTGTAGCTGCAGCCTCTGCAATGGGTGGCACCATCTCTCCTATTCAGAAGGAAGAGAAATACGACATGTCCTTTGCAACTGCCGTTAATATCGCATCTGCACCTACAGGCCTTTTGATCCCACCGACCTCAGCCTTCATCGTGTATTCAACAGTTGTAGGTGGCGTATCAATTTCTGCCCTCTTCATGGCAGGTTATATTCCCGGTATTCTAATGGGCCTTGGTGTGATGGCTGTAGCCTTCCTATATGCTAAGAAGCACAAGTATCAGACCACCGGTGCTGTACCCTTTGCAACTGCACTTAAGATCACCTTAGAAGCACTTCCCAGCTTTGCTCTCATCATCATCGTCATCGGTGGTATCGTCTGCGGTGTATTCACTGCAACTGAAGGTGCCGGCGTCTGCGTGCTCTACTGCCTGTTGCTTTCAATCTTCTACCGCTCCATTACTTGGAAGTCCTTCCAGAAGGTGCTCGTATCAAGCTCCATCACCTCAGGCATCATTTTGTTCTTAATCTCTGCATCATCTGCCATGTCATGGGTTATGGCCTATTCAGGTGTTCCTGATGCCATCGCTCGCGGCATCGTATCCATCAGCGATAACAAATATGTGATTTTGTTCCTCATCAACATCATCTTACTAGTTATCGGTTTGTTCATGGATATCACTCCGGCAATCCTGATCTTCACCCCGATCTTCCTGCCTATTGCTACCTCTTTGGGCATGGATCCGGTGCAATTTGGCGTCGTGCTCATCTTCAACATGTGCATTGGCTCAATGACTCCTCCTGTCGGTTCAGTTCTCTTCGTAGGCTGCTCCATCACCAAGATGTCAATTGAGGATGTATCACGCAAGCTTGTTCCTTACTTCCTTGTGCTCTTCTTAATCCTTTTGGCTCTGACCTACATTCCGGCTCTATCACTGGCTGTACCTCAGGCTTTAGGTTTAATCTAAACACAGTTAATTAAACGGGGGGAGGTTACTCCCCTCCTTTTGAAACTGGAAATTATTATGTTTATTAAAGACTTTCAAAAAATTGAAAAAACAGACTGTGGCTATCATGTATTCGCTGACGGCGGTCAGGTTAAGTTATGCTTCCTAACCGATGACATCATCCGCATTAGAGCAAGCTTTGATGGAAAATTCAAAGAGCGCTCCTATGCACTGGTAACGACGGCCTGGGATGATGAGTTAGACGATCTTTTTAAGGACGAAAGAAAGCGCATCAAAGCCTTAGATGTTGCCTACACTGAAGATGAAAATTCAATTTCCTTTGAAACAGCAACTTTAACTTTAGTTTTAAGAAAGCATCCACTTTCATTCAAATTAATCGATAAGAAAGATGGCTCGATCCTCTATGAGGATTTAAAGGAACGTGCCTTTGATAAGGATTTCCTAGGTCGCATAACTCATTACAGCAAAATTGATCTGCAACACGATCACTTCTTTGGCTTTGGCGAGAAAACTGGTGCCCTAGACAAACGCGGACGCCATATGCGCATGAGTCCAAAGGATGCTATCGGACATGATCCTCAATTTGGCGAACCCCTGTATAAACATATTCCCTTCTACGTACGCGTTGATGATACCAAGCGTAAGTATTTAGGCCTCTTTTATAACAACAGCTATGACTGTGTTTTCGATATGGGAAATGAGCGCAGTGGCTATTGGGAGCCTTACTGCTTCTATCAAGCAGACGGAGGCGATCTTGATATCTTCCTCATAAACGGCCCTGAGATTAAGGATGTAGTCAGCGGCTATTGCTTCCTAACAGGTAACAGCGCCATGCCCACCTTCCAAGAAATGGGCTTTACCTCATCTACTATGTACTATGCTGAACTTGAGCAAAACTGCGATGAAGAAATCTATGCCGTAGTACAAAAGCACTTAGATGAGGATCTCTATATTGATAATTTCTGGCTGGCATCTGGTCATTCATCAGGCGAGAAGGATAACCTGCGTTATACCTTCAACTGGAATCTAAAGCGTTTCCCTGATCCTGATAAATTCATCAAAACCTTATCTGACAAGGGCATCAACGTAATTCCCAATTTAAAGCCAGGTGTGCTGATGCATCACCCTTTCCGCGATCACTATCTTAAGAATGACGCCTTTGTAAAAACTCCTGATGGTAAGGAAAACTACGTTGGCAGATGGTGGGGCGGTCCTGGTAACTTTGTCGACTTCACCTCTCCCAAGGGACGTGCTGCATGGACCGAACTCCTAGAGCGTCAGATGCTGAAAAAGGGCGTACTCACAGTATGGAATGATAACTGTGAATACGATGGCGTTGAGGACAGAGAAGCGGTTGTAGACGCTGAAGGCCAAGGCGGCACCATGGCTGAATATAAGATCCTGCAATCAAATATGATGGCCTATACTGCAAAGAAAGCCATCGCTGATGTATATCCCAATGAACGTCCATTTATCACCTCTCGTGCAGGCTACGCTGGAATTCAACGCTATGCTCAAGTTTGGGATGGCGATAATCTGACCTCATGGAACACCCTTAAATACAACGTTGCCACTATCTTGGGTATGGGTATCTCAGGTGTTGCCAACACTGGATGCGATATTGGTGGCTTTGCAGGACCAGTACCTGAAGCCGAATTGCTCCTGCGCTGGATCCAAAACGGCATCTTCCAACCACGCTTTACAATAAACTCTGCTAATTCTGACAATACTGTAACTCAGCCCTGGATGTACCCAGAATACCTACCTCAAATAAGAAAGGCATGGGCTATCCGTTACCGTCTGCTCATCTACATCTACTCTTTGATGTATCAGGCATATCAAAAGGGTCTGCCGGTTATGAGACCTCTATTCATGGAATTCCCGGATGATCCAAAAGCTATCACTGATGACAATCTCACCTTCATGTTCGGTGAATCCTTATTGATTGCCAACGTCCTTGAAAAAGGTCAGACCAAGCGTCCGGTATACCTGCCTGCAGGTCACACCTGGTATGACATTCATGACAAGTTCAAAGCCTATGAAGGCGGTCAGACAATATTGCTACCAGTTAACGAGGACTCTATTCCCATGTTCTTGTGTGACAGAGCAATAGTTGTGATGTCAGATGACATTAAGCGTGCCGTCTTTGATAAAGTGACTACGCTTAAGCTTCTGATTGCAGGAGCATCTGATATCAGCTTTGACTACTATGAAGATGACGGTCACACCAAAGACTTTGAAAATGGAGGCTATGCGCTGACCAAGATCTCTGTACATAAGGGTGATCGCATGGAGATTAGCTTTGATAAGTCAGGTAGGCTCACCCACAGCTACCAGAAGCTTGAGCTTGATGTGGTATCTCCTGTTAAGGGGGCTTTATTTGTAAGCTGCGATGGTGTTGCACTTAAGCGCTATCTTGTGGCTGAGGATTACGAAGCATCCAGTGGTGGCTGGTACTACGACTGCTCCTCTCACCTAATTAAGGTCAAATGCGAAAAACCTAACAAAGACTGTTTCAAGGTGATTGTAAGTACCGAGAAGTTTGATCTGATCGGTATGGAAAATAATGGTTAAAGCTCATCCTTAAAAGATTATTACGCATGCTTTTTGGCTGTACTCTCAAGGGTACAGCCCTTTTTATGTTTATCGCACACAAAATATTAACAACACTCTTCAGTATTGTGGAACATTAGCTTTCAGCGAGGACGCAACTTGAAGATTATCTCAAATCAGAAATTCAAGACTGCTAGCCATAAGAACGATATAAGGAACCGTCCGTAATTAACTTGAATAATTTAAGGCCTGTTTAGGTGCTATGGAG
>CAVJLP010000055.1:0-14125 GCA_963650525.1 Firmicutes bacterium CAG:534 | reverse complement strand
GTGAGAATGTTTAAGAGCCCAAAATTAACATTTCACTTGCATATTAATGGATAAAAACGGTCTTTTCAAGAATTATTTACCTAAGATATAGAAGTATTTTGATACCATAACTAAGATTTAAAAAACAGAAACTAAAGCTTAAAACTGTTGTCTTAAAATTACTGCCCCCTAGGTAACCTTCAGCCCACAACGAAGAATGAACTATGGCACAACAGAACTTTGGCCATAAGAGCATCACCTGATTTTCAAAGGTACAAGCATAGATGCTTGCCCTTTAGATTTAATGATAGAAGGCATCAAGCTGTTCTTTAGTCAAAGGCGGAAGCCCCTTGAGCTTACGCTCCTCGTTAAGCCATGACTCCTCCTCTGACTCAAGGTCCATGCGCAGCAAAAATCCTTTGTTTTCCAAAGCTTTTTTTAATTCATCCTTGGAAATTTTCTGAATAGTCTCATGTTTTTCTAGCATGAAAGCCATCATAAATTTAGGATTGCCAAAAGCATCCATTAGAGCACCTGGAACAGAGCCAAAATTATCCTTTTCTTTAATATATAGGTAGGTTCTGAGCTTTTTTGAGCTCTTATACACATAAACCATTGATATAGACATCTTTTTTCTCCTCTTTTGACGCAATATTGTACGACATGTGAGCCATGCTTACTTTGTTTATTACGCTATATGATAGAATTCTAAACTGAATTTGAATTAATAATAATGTCGTGTTGAATACGGATTTTAAATGAGCGAAGACTTTCAAAATGCCACTCAATTAAGAACGGGAGCTGTTACCCGCACAGGCTATTCGCTCAATACCATCACCGTGGCCACAGGTGAGGTGCAGGAGCTTGAGGAAATATTAAAACTCCGCGTCGCCAATGCCCCAGAAGGTCTTTTTAACGAAGCTCCGATAGTCATTGATGTATCTGAGGTAGAGGATCTCAATAAAATTGACTATGCGGCCCTATGTGAGCTTTTCCGCCGCTACCACGTTTTCTTAATTGGCTTTAGCGGTGTTGATAATGAGCGTCGTGCTCAGGAATTAAACTCTCGTAATATTCCCATTGTCAATTCCTCACGCTTTGCCAGAATTCGAGAGGAAAATTTCAAGCCTCGCATTATCACCAAGAGAATTGAGGTACAAGTACCACAGATAATTCGCGATCCTGAGCCTATGATGGTCATTCGTCGCAATGTACGATCAGGAGAATCAATTCAGGCCCCATGTAACAGTGTCTGCATAATGGGCTCTGTTGCAAATGGAGCTCGTATCATTGCCTCACATAATGTACTGGTTTTAGGCAATCTCTTTGGAGAGATCTACGCTGGCTCTCCTAAAAACCACAGTGATCCCGGTCTCCCCGGCTCCTTTATTTTCTGTCAGGGACGGTTTGGCCCCACCTTAATTGCCATTAATGGTAGTTATCAAACAGCTGATGATATGGAGCATGAACAAATTCCACATGCCGCAGGTCAAGAAATGCGAGATGTTATCGTGACCTTGGAAGGTTCAAAATTAAGATATGGTCGCAGTCGCGACTACAACAATTAAAATTCACATTTGTAGGAATAGACTGATGTCAGATAAAGAATTAAAAAAAGAAGCTTTAGAAAAGGTTGAAGCAGAGAAGGCTCAAGCTGTTGAAGCAGAAAAAGAAAATGAAACAGTAGCAAAAAAAGGAGAAGAAGCAGAAGTAAAAGAGGATCAAGCTACTGTAGAGGAAAACAAATTTGATCCAAATGATCCTGCCAATATCTCTAAGGATCCTTTCAAAGAGCGCATCATTGTAGTGACATCAGGCAAAGGTGGCGTAGGCAAAACTACTTCCTCTGCAGCCATTGCAACTGGTCTTGCATTAAAAGGTCATAAAACTGCAGTTATCGACTTTGACGTGGGGCTGCGTAATCTTGATCTTATCATGGGCTGTGAGCGTCGCGTAGTTTACGATCTCATCAATGTAATTCAGGGTGAGGCCAAACTAAATCAGGCTTTAATCAAGGATCGCCGTATCGCTGATCTTTATATCCTGCCTGCATCTCAGACCAAGGACAAGGATGCATTAACCCTAGTTGGTGTTGAAAAGGTCTTCCGTGAGCTTGATGAAATGGGCTTTGAATACGTGATCTGCGATTCACCTGCTGGTATTGAAACTGGTGCCCTGATGGCACTGTATTTTGCAGACGATGCCATCGTTACCACTAACCCTGAAGTATCATCAGTTCGCGACTCTGATCGTATCATTGGTCTGTTAAATGCCAAGTCTCGACGTGCCGAGCTTGCATTGGAGCCTGTTTCTGCCAAACTTCTTCTAACCCGTTATGTTCCAGGTCGCGTCAAGAAGAATGAAATGCTCTCTGTTGAGGATGTGCAGGAGCTTCTGACTATTCCGCTCTTAGGTGTTATTCCTGAGTCTCAGGATGTCTTAAAGGCATCAAACTCCGGCAACCCAGTGATTCTGGAGAAAGGATCTGAGGCAGGTCTTGCATACGCCGATGCCGTTGAAAGATTACTTGGCAACGAAGTCCCCCTGCGTTTCATTACTGAAAAGAAGGGATTCTTTAGCAAACTCTTTGGTAAGGACTAAGGAGGAGCGATGTCTATGTCTTTTTTCAAAATTATTTCTGATGCCATCTTCAAAGGTGGTGAGACTACTACCGCTCGTGAAAGCGCCAAGCAACGTCTGCATCTGGTCTTAATCAATGATAGAGCCGGTCGCAATACTCCTGATTTTATGCCCAAGCTCCGTCAGGATATTATTGAGGTCTTAAAAAAATATGTCCCCATTGCATCTGAAGAGGACGTTGAAATCAAATTTGCCAATCAAGATAATACCTCCATCATGGAAATGTCGGTATCGCTTGATAAGGCATCTAAGAAGGCTTAATGAATAGCACAAGAGGTCCTGATGGACCTCTTTTTTTAACTAAATTTTGGCAAGCTCCTCTAAGATAGTCTCCTTCATGATATCAATTGCCAATCTGAGATCTTCTTTAGTAATGTTCAAAGGAGGATTGAAATAGAGCACATCTCCGATGTTACGCAGTAGTAGTCCCTTCTTTAAAGCACTACGGTAGATGTGATAGCCAAGACGTAAGGACGCATCAAATGGCTGCTTGCTGTATCTATCCTGCACCAGTTCTACTACATGAATAAGTCCTATATGGCGCACCTCACCTACATTTTCTATTGCAAGCATGGCATTCATAAACTCGGATGTGAGCCAGCTGGCAGTCTCTTGGGCACTTTGCAGAATATGGTCACGCTCAAACACATCCAAAACCGCCAAAGCACAGGCACAGGCCATGGGGTTGCCTGCATAGGTATGTGAATGCACAAAGGCACGATGCTCCTTGTAATCAGCGTAAAATGCCCTGTAAATATCGTCGGTGGTACATACCACGGACATTGGCATATAACCACCGGTAATGGCCTTTGACAGGCACATGATATCCGGGCTTATATTGGCTCTGTTGCAGGCAAACATGGCTCCGGTACGCCCAAAACCGGTGGCAATTTCATCGGCAATTAAGAGTACACCGTATTGCGAACACAATGAACGCAACCCCTTAAGGTAGGCTTCAGGATAAATACGCATACCGGCAGCGCCCTGCAACAAGGGTTCAACGATTAAGGCTGCAAGCTCATGTCCATGCTTGGCAAAAGCTTCTTTGGCCTCAAATAAACATGCGCAATGGCAATTACCACGCCCCTTGCCATAGGGACAACGGAAGCAGTCAGGTGCCTGAATATGCACATTGTCCATCATCATGGGCTTGTAGAGCTTAGAATAAAGATCCATTGATCCTACCGATAAAGCGCCTATGGTTTCACCGTGATAGCCCTCGGTAATGCAGGCAAAACGAATACGCTCAGGGCGGCCTGACTGCGCTTGATATTGAAAGGCAATTTTTAAAGCCATCTCAACTGATGATGAACCATTGTCAGCATAGTTAAAACGGCAAAGCCCCTTAGGGACAATCTTTGCAAGACGCTCTGAAAGCTCTACCACTTTAGGATGAGTAAGATCAGCAAAAATCACATGCTCAAGGGTGTGAGCCTGTCTGGCAATGGCATCTGAGATATCCTTATTGCAATGCCCCAGAAGATTGCACCACCAAGAGCTTACAATATCTAGGATCCTCTGCCCATCCTCGGTATAAAGATATGGCCCCTCACCTCTTACAACAGCCACCGGAGGGTATTTTTCATAATCCTTCATCTGCGCGGCAGGATGCCACACATATTTAAGATCGCGTTCAACGAGTGATGACATCAAAATACTCCTCAAGAGGCTTTTGCAACAAAACCAACTCCTCTTCATCCTGTGCAAGAGTTGCTATAACCTTTATTCCGCTTAAATCCTCGATCATCTTTAAATTATCAGCATGCATTAAAGATGATTTGTCAAAGCGATTTAGGATCACGCCCTGCACCTTAATATCATGTGCTTTTAGATATTCAAAGGTTAAGATCGTGTGATTAATAGTTCCTAAACCTGCATCGGCAACTATCACCACTGGAGCACCTAAAGTCCTGATAATATCCTGATAAAAAATACGTTTGTGCTCTTCAACCACCACCGGACATATGATGCCACCAGCCCCTTCTGATAAAACGTAATCATATTTGCCATCTAATGAGAGAAAATCCTTTTTTATCTTATCTAAGGATGCAAAATTACCTTCAATGCGTGCTGCAAGATGAGGCGAGAGCGGCCTCTTATAAAGATAAGATAATAAAGATGAGGTTTCCTGCTTAATTTTGGCACTATCTCTTACAAATCCAGCATCTGACTGTTCAATAGAATCAGCTCCACTTACTGCGGCCTTATAGTAGGCAATAGCTAAATTTTTTTTCGTAAAATACCTAGCAATGGCAGCACTGACATAGGTTTTACCGATGTCAGTTCCAGTACCGGTAACAAATAAAGATCGCATAATTTCTCCTAATCCGTAAAGTGTAGCACCTTAGGGCAAAATCATTTTGAAAATGTAAGCAGTTTTGGGAAAGATTGAAGAAAAACAAAAGCTCAATTTTGCAGAAGTTGCAGCACAATGCTGCGCTGATTTGCAATCTGCTTATAGATAGATGGCAAAAGCTTGGAGAGTACTGTTAAGTTTGCAAGCTCAGAGGCACATTCTGCGTAATCCGTATCCTGTATACGCGATCTAGCATCAGTCAGATTATTCCTCATAGTACTGTTAAGGCGGATCACAGACTCAAAGCGCTGTTGGACTCCGCCTAATGTACCCTGAGTCATACTCACAACATTTATCACCTTATCGATGGTACCTAAAACAGCCTGCGCCTTAGATGCAGTTGAAACGTCAAAGACCATTCCCTCATTTCCTTTGGTGAAGGCCATGGCATTGGCCTGAGCTCTTATAGACAGAGCTGATAAGGTAAAGCCTGTTGAAAGGCCAGATATCTTGATGACATCATTGGCATGTCCTGAGACCTGAATTGTAATCATGCCATCTGCTGCTAAAAGAGATCCTTTACCTACACCTGAGAGGAGCTTTGCTCCGGCATAAGTTGTTTTGCAGGCTATACGCGTAATTTCCATTGATAGCTGCGCCACCTCAGCATTGATGGAGGCTCTATCAGTATCGGTATTGGTACCGTTAGATGCCTGTACTGCAAGCGTGCGGATACGCTGTAGCATATTCTTGGTCTCATCTAATGCTCCCTCTGCAGTCTGGGCCACAGATATTCCATCCTGAGTATTACGACTTCCCTGAATATATCCGTTGATCTCCGAGGTCATCCTGTTTGCGATCTGGAGCCCTGCTGGATCATCCTTTGCTGAATTTATGCGCAACCCTGAAGACAGCCTGGTGTAAACAGTCTCAAGCTGACTTTGGTTTTTATTAAATGCACAAAGGGCCATGTTCATGGCGTTGCTGTTTGAAAGATACAGCGCCATATATTTCTCTCCTGAGCATTCTGCCCTTTTTATTAAATTATGGTGGCTTAGTTATTTAACGGAGAATTTAAGCAAAGCTAAAGAAGAAAAAAATTTATGCAATAAAAAATGCCTCCCCTTTTATGGACAGGCATTTTCAGAGATTAATAGTGCCAAAAGCAGGCAATATCTACAGATTTATTTTACAAGGTAAGCAGAAACGTTCTTCTCAATACGAGCTACAACGTCCTCGTTCTCTTCCTTGACAAATTTTTCACCGACGATATTCTCGTACAGCTCTAGATAACGCTCAGAAATAGACTCTACGATTTCGTCAGTCATCTCAGGAACCGTCTCACCCTTCTGGCCTTGGAAGCCATTTGACATCAGCCACTCACGGACAAATTCCTTGGAAAGCTGCTTTTGGGGTTCACCCTTTTCAAAACGCTCCTCATAGCCGTCTGCATAGAAATAACGGCTTGAATCAGGAGTATGAATTTCATCCATAAGATAGATCTTGCCGTCATGGGTACCAAATTCATACTTGGTATCTACCAAGATCAATCCACGCTTGGCTGCAATCTCAGTACCGCGCTTGAAAAGAGCTAAGGTGTACTTTTCAAGTACTGCATACTCCTCAGGGGTTGCCAAACCACGCTTTAGGATCTCTTCTTTGGAAATATCGGCATCATGCTCACCAATTTCTGCCTTGGTGGTAGGAGTAATGATAGGCTCGGGGAACTTCTGATTCTCTTTCATGCCATCAGGAAGCTTGACACCGCAGATCTCACGCACACCACTCTTATAGGCACGCCATGAGGAGCCGCAGAGATAACCGCGGACGATCATTTCCACAGGGAAGCCCTTGCACATCACACCAACGGTGACATTGGCATCAGGACAGGCTAATTTCCAATTAGGGCAGATATCAGTGGTAGCATCTAGGAATTTTGCTGCAATCTGATTTAAAACCTGTCCCTTAAAAGGAATGCCCTTAGGCAGGATCACGTCAAAAGCACTGATACGATCGGTTGCCACCATCACAAGCTTCTCATCATTGATGTTGTAAACATCACGAACCTTGCCATGATAGACACTCTTTTGACCCTGAAAATGATACTCGGTGTTAGTTAATGCGTTGCTCATCTTGACTACTTCCCTAATAAGGGGATCCAAAAATCTTAGGTAGGTTTGGGGTGATTTTCATCACCGCACGCTAAGGCCCCAAAGAGGGCCATAAAAAACACGTGCAGTATACCATTTGTTTCAGCCTTGAGCGCTTTCTTAAAGATGATTTTACATTGCACTATGTTTGACAAAAAAAATCCCCGCCTAAAAAAGACAGGGATCTCTTTATCAGATTGGATTTAGTAGCTTACCTGCTCTTCATTTGAGGAGGAGTTGAGCTCACGGCTTAAGGCCTGAGAGAAACCGCTGTAGATCCTGTCTACAGTAGTTGCCGGCAATGCCTTATCATCCTCATCATAGAAGGTGATCACGCAACGGCCATCCTCTTCACCGACACGCAGCACATACTCCTCTTCATCAAGTGCGAAGGAATCGACGTGCTGTTTTTGGTAGGTCTCAAGTTCCTGATCATCAAGATCAACCTTGATAGTACCGTTGGTGATGGAGTACTCGGTAATATCCCAGCCAAAGCGTGGCAGCATATTTCTAAGTCCGTTCCAAACGTCCTCATACTTAGCAGCCACAATAATGGATTCTTGGTTATTGTGATCACGACCTAGGCTGATTGAAAGTTCCCCCTTATCCTGCAACTCATCTTCATGAGCCTTCTCAAGCACATGAATAATGGAATTACTAAAGCCCATAGAGAAGCGTTCAAGCTCTATCGGGGTCAGGAGATTCTCAAGATTCTTACCGGTTTTTGGAAGCACGGTCATAGAACCTATCAGGGTCGAGGCAATACCGAGCTCACCTTGATTATTTCTACCAACACGAATGCGGTAGACCTGACGGTAACGCATTGCACCGGATCCTAAATCTGCTGCATTATAAGGAGAGCCAAATTCGTCAAAGTCTGCAACTGCAGTAGTCAAGGAATAGTCATCAGCAGAAACCTTGCCCGGATTTACGCGCATGGACTTTAACACCTTATCCAAAAGCTTCCACGCATCAGACTCTGAATGGACATTATGCTCACCGTCTGACTCAAACCAGACAATGGCTTCACCATTTAACCACTGAGAATGCAAGCCAAGCTCTGAACGCAAAGGTGCCACCGGAGCACGGATATCTAGATCATCACCTACAGGATACTTTAAGGCTGTAGCAGATATTGCAGGTACCGTCATTGTGGGATCCTGCTGTGGATCGACCATTCCCTCAGGAACCTTAAGGCGATCCACCTCCTGCTTTACATCCTTGAGGTTTTCATAACCTGTAGGCTGTCTTGCACCCTCATCAATGCCGCCTAGGTAGTACTCATAGTACTCCTGAGCAATACTGCAACCGCCTAATTGGGACATCGCCACGGCAATTGCAGTCATAGCCAGAAGATTTCTGGCTTTCTTCAGATCAGACACAATGCATCTCCTAAAATACGCTGTTTAGAGATCCTGCTCGTACTCATCTGCGCGAAGCAATGGCTTTTGCAAATAGGTAAACAAATTAGTGCTTACCATGTTCAGTACATCCTTAATTGAGGACAGCTCAGGATCGTAAGCATTTATGTATGAAGGCTCACAGTCAGGCTCGTAATAGCATACACTGGAGAATACAGCATCAACATCTGTGTCAGACAGAGTAAGGGAGCAACGAAAATCGATATAACGCTCAACACCTGCCTGAATCAAAAGAGGATCCTTCATGATCTTGCGGAAGTTAATCACACCCATTGAACGATCTTCTAAGAAGATCTTTTTGGGATTAACACCGACCTTAACCCAGTGAACTGCTTTGTCATAGGCACGCTCAAGTGGATTTTCAGAATGATAAGTGAAGGCAACCTCATAATCACTTCCCGGAGGGGGAGCCAAAACCTCATCGTCTCTGGCTTGGCCTTCGTCATTCATATCAGCCATGTTGATCTCCTGTTTTCTATCAAAAAAATTCGGTAAAAAATTTATTAAACTGCAGCCTTTTTAGTCTCACGCAGGGCAACTGTAAGATTAAATACAGGATTTTCCTCAGTAGAGTACTTAGAATCGGCACAGAAATAACCCTCACGCTCAAACTGATAGCTCTCACCAGCTTTGGCATGCTTGAGATTAATTTCCAGAGCAGCATTCTTAATTTCAATCTTTGAGTTCTTATCAACGGTAGATAAGAAATCCTCAGCAGCACCTGGGTTTGGGATCTTGAACAGATTAGTATATAGATTTACGGTGCCGTTAAAGCAATTCTCTGCATCAACCCAATGAATTACCCCCTTAGGCTTATGTCCTTCAACATTTGCATTCAAGCTTCCAGGAATTGCCTCGCAATGTACGCACACCACTTTGCCCTGCTCATCCTTATCACAGGATACAGCCTTTACTATATAGGCATTGCGCAATCTGACCTCATGATCAAGCTTTAAGCGCTTATATTGCTTATTAGCCTCTTCACGAAAATCTGCCTCATCAATATACAAGACCTTGCCAAATGGTACCTGACGCTCACCCATTTCAGGATGATCTACATGATTGGCACAGCTAATAGTCGTGGCATCAATACCATCACAACCATAGTTATCGATTACAAGACGTAGAGGATGTAACACAGCCATGGCCCTTGGTGCATGCTCATTTAAATCATCGCGGATGCAGGCTTCAAGTGCCGACATCTCAATTACATTCTCCTGCTTGGTAACACCAATACGACGGCAGAATTCACGTATGGATGATGGGGTATAGCCACGGCGGCGCAGACCTGAAATAGTGGTCAGACGCGGATCATCCCATCCGTCAACCAAACCTTCATCAACTAGCAGATTAAGCTTACGCTTTGAGGTTATTGAATACTCAAGATTAAGACGGCTCATCTCATACTGATGAGGACGGTGCTCATGATCAATTGAGATATTGTCCAAAACCCAATCATAAAGACGGCGATTATCCTGAAATTCAAGTGTACAAATTGAATGAGTGATCCCCTCAATAGCATCTGATATGCAATGAGTGAAATCGTACATAGGATAGATGCACCACTTATCCCCAGTTAAGGCATGCGTTGCAAAACGAATGCGATATATAACAGGATCGCGCATGCAGATAAAAGGTGAAGCCATATCGATTTTGGCACGAAGACAGGCCTTACCTTCCTCAAATTTGCCATCACGCATCATCTCAAAAAGCTCAAGATTCTCTTTTGGAGTGCGATTGCGATATGGACTTTCAGTACCAGGCTGCTTTAGGGTACCGCGAGTGTCGTGGATCTCTTGGGCACTTTGCTCGTCAACGTAAGCAAGTCCCTTGTTAATAAGTTCAACAGCATAGCCATAGAGCTTATCAAAGTAATCTGATGAATGGCACAGATTGTCCCATTTGAAACCTAACCAGTTAACATCACGCTTGATGGAATTTATGTATTCCATATCCTCCTTAACAGGATTGGTATCGTCAAAGCGCATATTACAGGTGCCATGATAATCACGAGCCAGACCATAATTTAAGCAAATAGACTTGGCATGACCTATGTGCAAATAGCCATTTGGCTCAGGCGGAAAACGGGTAGCCACATGATCAAATTTTCCTTCCTTAAGATCATCATCGATAATATCGGTGATGAAATTGCGGGGAATTCGCTCCTCGTTACCCACGACTTCAGTCATCTGTCAGCTCCGTTTCTATCAATAAATTTACACATATATAGGATTTTAGCAAAGCGGAATGCTTGAACTCAAATTTTTCTGCTATTTTTAAAGCTAATTTATTGAAATAAAAGGAAATCATCACATTTTTCCAGTAGATATGGGTCAAGTAAATTCTTATGTTTCAAAAATGCTTTCAAAATGCTAAAATAACGCCCGTTCAAAAACGCCTAAATTAGAGGTTATATCCATGAGCTTTGAATCAGAAAAGCCTTTTAACGATTTCCAGCACTTTGCCCGCGGCGTCCGTCGCTCTGGCGATTTCACCATCAGGGAATCTGAGCTGCTTGAAAAATGCGGCTCTGCTATGATGGAACTCTACAAGGGTGTACGTAAGCCCAAGGACAAGACCGAGAAAGTTTTCCTAGAGCAGTTAAATGGCAATGAGGTTATTACCGATCCTAATGCTAAGATTTTTAGCAAATATTTAAAGGTTATTGCTCCACGTCATTTACACCGTCTGTGCTCTGTTGGTAACGACGACACTGGTAGCTTAGGTGGTGCCGGTGATGACTCAAGCTCTATTGATGAGTAATTGTCATAACCCACAAAAAAAGCGACCGTCGGTCGCTTTTTTTTGCCTGCTTACTTCTGACTATGCTTAAATTAAGCACCAGCAATTAGCATACCGATCACCGCAAGCACAGTTATGATTACGCTCAACGATAAGGGTAGACGCAAAATAGCTGTGATAATGGCAACTACAGTTCCTGCCATAGCTATATAGGTATGATCTCCTACAGAAAAGAAAATTCCTGGGAAAACCAGAGCCGTTAATGCAGTATACGGAATAAGATTTAACACGCGGCGCATATATCGGCCGAATTTTACCTTTGAGAAAACCGTAGCCGGGAGCACGCGTAAGAGGTAGTTAATAACTCCCATTATAAGGAGCAACATCCACAGATAAAGCTCAGAGCTGTTAGTCATTTTCACACTCCTCTGCCTTATTATTTAGATCCTGATCATCACTCTCTCCTGGGGCTTTTATAAATAAGGCTCCTATTAACGCCCCTAAAACCATGGTTATCACAATTGCCCAGGAAGTTGAGGTTGAGCCGAACAAATGCTCAAAAAGTAAATAAAGGATTGAATCTGAGACCGCCACGGCAACTACTACTGCCAGCATCCTTACACTCTGACGGCATCCTGGCACGATAATGGCTATAAAAAGAGCATATAAGGCAATGCCTAAACCTAAGGTTATTGTTTGTGGAAGTATTTCCGATGCGATAAGCCCTATCACCGTCCCTATATTCCATGACAGATATGAACTGACAAATAGCCCGATAAAATAAGGCACATTTACAAATTTCTCGTCATTAGTTGTAAATATGGCAAAGGTTTCATCAGTTACGAAATGACATAAAAACAAGCGCTTTAGCGAAGATAAAGCCTTAAAACGGGCAAATACACAGGTACTCATGACAAAATAGCGAAAGGATATTAAAAATCCTCCGATTGCCACAGTAAATAGCCCTGCCCCGGCACCTGCCATGGCTACGCCTAAAAACTGTCCTGAGCCAGAATACGAGGTTAGTGACAGACATATAGTTTGCAAAGGGCTAAAGCCTACCTGCAAGGCCATCACAGCAAAGGCAATTGCAACAGGAACGTAGCCCATCACAATTGGAAGTGAATCTTTTGCCCCCTTTAACATGAACTGCCACGAGGACAGAGTCGATGGGGAGCTAGCTTTTACGTCTTTAGTCTTGATAGTATTGTTATTCATAGGCGCACATTATATAGCCCCCTTGCACATTTTTGGACATTAATTACTAAGCTGTTGCACCAAAAGCATTTATAGGGCTAATATCGCTAAATATTGAGAAAATTCCCCCAAGGGATAGTTAAAAAAATGAAAGAACTCGACATCGCAAAATTTGGTGGTACCTCTGTTGGTAACTTTCAGGCTATGACCTCAAGCTACAAGGTATCCGTTTCTAATAAAAATACCCGTCTAGTCATTATTTCCGCCTGCTCTGGTGTGACCAATATCCTAGTTGAGCTGGCCTCGGGAGCCTGTAACACTCAAAAGACCGATGAGCTTATTGCTAAACTTCGCGATATCCACTATGAAATCATTGCAGGTCTTGGTGGCAAGCAGGAGCTCAAGGATCATATCGAGGAGCACCTAACTGAGATTAAGAAACTTGCTCAAGAGGCCTCCATGGAGCGCAGTGATGAGCTTACCGATCGTATCGTATCTCATGGTGAGCTTATGTCCTCCTACCTCTTTGCAGCCCTATTTAATTTCTATGGCACCAAGGCAGTCTGGTTTGATGTACGTCGTGTAATGCGTACTGATTCTCAGTTTGGCTGTGCCGTGCCCTTAGTTGAGGTTATCGGTACTCTTTGCAAAGAACAGCTGTTGCCTATTCTTGATGAGGATGCCATCGTGATCTCTCAGGGCTTTATTGCATCCAATTCAGAAGGACAAACCACCACCTTAGGCCGTGGCGGCTCTGATTACTCAGCAGCCCTGCTAGGTGAGGCTTGCAACGCCAGCTCCATTTCAATTTGGACCGATGTACCAGGCGTATATACCACTGATCCGCGCATTGTTCCCCACGCCAAGGCTATTCCTGAGCTTACCTATCTGGAAGCTGCCGAGATGGCAACATTTGGTGCCAAGATCCTTCATCCTTCAACCCTAGTACCAGCAGTTCGCCGCGATATTCCTGTATACGTGGGCTCCTCCCGCGAACCTGAAAAGGGTGGCACTTGGGTACGTACCCGCACCGAGTCTCATCCTGCATTCCGTGCGGTGGCACTGCGTAAGAACCAGAGCTTAATTGTACTGTCATCTCCCAAGATGGTCGGTGCCTCAGGTTTCTTGGCTAAAGTATTCTCTGTTTTCGCATCTTATAAGCGTTCAGTTGATCTCGTATCAACCTCTGAGGTTTCAATTGCAATTACCTTAGATGCCGGCACCAATACCTCTGGTATTTCCAATGCGATCCCTGAGCAGATGCTCGCAGATCTGCGTCTTTTCTGCCATGTTAAGGTTGAAACCGGTTTATCACTTGTTGCAGTGATCGGCAATCAGATGTCAGATATTCCAGGTCTCACCACTGAAGCCTTGAGTGCTATTCACGATTACCCAGTAAAAATGATCTGCTACGGTGCCTCATCTCATAATCTATGCTTCCTTTTACGTGAACAGGATGCTCCTGATGCACTAGTTAAGATCCATAAGCATCTGCTTGAGGATAAATAGTCAGCAGTTTTTACAAAAATTACGGGATCTAAACTGATCCCGTTTTTTTTGGGCATAAAGTTTGCTAAGGTAAAGTTTGCTAAGGTTTAATAAATAATACTTAAGATTAAGGTCTTAATTACCGTTAAGTATGTAGAAATAGATTTATCCTTCTCCTTTGGGGAAAATATTTATGGCTTCATCAATTACAT
>CAVJLP010000054.1:0-14344 GCA_963650525.1 Firmicutes bacterium CAG:534 | reverse complement strand
AGGCTAAGGCTCTTAGGCCATCGATATCGGAGCGATAATTGCGATTACCCCCCCCCGTTGCATACAAGTTTTAATTATTTGTGTTGCTTGCACTTTGAAAGGATCCTAATTAACAAACTTAAGTGTGCGCTATTCTACTCTATTAACTGTTGTGTGTGTCTGTGTAGATCTCATTTTGGCAAACACGCATTTTTGGCGTCTTTTTAAAGAGAACATGTAAATTGCACGCCCCTATCCTCTTTGGTCAATCACACGTACTTACAAAGATGATCGTCCAAAGTTAAACCTCTCTCTTCAAAAATAAGGCCCCAATTAAGGAGCCCTACGTTGTTTCATATCAAAACTTTACTTGATGAGACTTAGTAGCCTGCAGCTAAACCATCACCACGAGGATCGGTACCGCCTTCAAGCACACCAGTCTCCTGATCTACTAAAATCGCACCAGCATGTCCCATGGTATCGGTAAAGTCATCCACAGCCTTAACCGGATGTCCACGCTTTGCAAGCTCCTTTAAGACCTCATCAGGAATACGGCCTTCCATCTTGAGATCATTTGAGGCCTTACCCCATGTACGGCCATAAAGCCATCTTGGAGCATTGATTGCCTGCTGCGGAGTCATACCGAAATCAACTACGCGAGTTGCAATTGCAGCCTGAGTCTGAGGTTGACCTTCACCACCCATGGTGCCGTATACGAGATAAGGCTTGCCATTTTTAAGCATCATGGCAGGGTTTAAGGTGTGGAAGGTACGCTTGTGAGGCTGCAAGGAGTTGACGTGTTTTGGATCGAGGCTGAAGAAGGAGCCACGGTTCTGGAGTAAGACACCAGTGCCCTCTGCCACGATACCTGAGCCGAAGTCATGATAGATTGACTGAATGAGGGATACGGCATTGCCATCCTTATCCACAACACCTAACCAAATGGTATCGCCCTTAGGATCAAGTGGCTCAACCTTAGTTGCGGCCTTGGTCATATCGATACGAGCAGCCTGCTCCTTGCCATGAGTGGTAGATAAGAGCTTATCAAGTGGAATATCCGAAAACTCAGGATCGGTTAGATACTTATCACGATCAGCAAAGGCCTGCTTGGTGGCCTCAATGATCACATGATAGTAATCAGCGGTACCCTCTCCCATGCTCTTAACATCAAAGTTATTGAGCACATTTAAGATCTCCAAAGATGCCATACCCTGAGTGTTAGGCGGGAAATTGTAGGCCACCAGATCACGATATGGAACATGAATAGGCTTTACCCAATCTGCATGATGGGCTTTAAAGTCTGCCAACGAGAGCATGCCGTCATGAGCTTCAAGATCGGATACTATCTTCTTGGCAATTGAGCCCTGATAGAACTCCTTAGCGCCCTTCTTGGCAATTAAGCTTAAGGTGTCAGCAAGATCTGACTGCTTTAGGATCTCACCTACCTTATAAGGCTTGTCGCCGTCCTTTAAGAAGATCTTAGAGAACTCTGGGAAACGCTGCAGATCACGAAACTCGGTATCGGTAGGATCAACATTGACCTCTGACCAGTAATTTAAAGAAGTGCTTACCGGGAAACCATTTTGTGCATACTCAATAGGAGTCTTTAAGATATCTGCCCACTTGTATTTGGAGCCTAACTCCTTAACCGACATCTTATAGGCCTCATCCCAACCAGATACTACGCCAGGAACAGTGTTAGCTGCGTAATAACCGCGTGATGGGATCTTCTCAAAGCCCTTGCTCTTATAAAAATCGATAGTAGCTTTTTCACCGGCACGGCCTGAAGCATTCAAGGCCTTCATCTCACCAGTCTTGGCATTATAGATAAGCCAGAAGTTATCACCGCCTAAGGTACACATCTGAGGATAGACAACAGTCAAGGTAGCAGCGGTTGCAATAGCAGCATCAACAGCAGTACCACCGCGACGTAACACATCCAAACCTGCCTGAGTTGCAAGATAGTTTGGAGAGGTTACTATGCCGTGAGTTGCCAAAGGGTTGGTGATCTGAGATGGGGTCATTTCAGTGTGAGTCTTGGCAACACTCTGCTCTTCATTTGCAGAGCAGGCACCTAAGACCACAGCTGCGGCCATAATGGATACGGGAAGAAGTTTTTTTATCTGCATGTGTAACTCCATGAGAAGTGGAAGAAATTAGCGAAGCTAATGTTACGCGTAAAATGATACGTTCTAGTAACTGCACCAGAAGATCCGACAGCCATCTTACTTTGGTGCATTCCCTTTTTTTCCACAAACATGCGGTTGTGTGACCAATTATCTTAATAAAATGTGGAAACTGCCAATTTTTATGTTGTTCATAAATTGTGCAGTGAAAACTTAAAAAAGCCCGCACCAAAATTCAGGTACAGGCCTCTATATATACTTTTGAAGGAAGGAAAATCAGCTCTGACTCTGCCCCAGACGCAGCGTTGCCTGTAGCATGGATTTGGCGTTAGATGCAATCTGCACCGCCGTCTGATAATTGCGACTTGCCGAAATCATATCAGTCATCTCCTCAACAGGATTGACATTTGGACGGTAGATATAGCCGTTTTCATCAGCAAGCGGATGATTTGGGCTGTATTCCTTGATGGCCGGAGCATCAGACTCGACTATGCCTTTTAAGGCAACACCAATACCATAAGGCTCTCCACTTTTAGGATCAGTAGGCTCTCCCTGCTCCTTATTGCACAACAATGCCTCATCCATCGCCGCTGCAAAAAGAGGACGACGGGCCTTATACACCGAATTAACAGAGGAGCTTACCGACTCAGCATTTGCAAGATTTGACGCAGTAGCATTAAGACGCACAGATTCTGCGTTCATGGCAGTACCTGCAATATCCAATATTCTAAAAACGCTCATAGTAAGGCTCCTATGAATTTGATTTTAATGCTGACATCAATTTGCTGATGCGACTGTTTAAAAAGGTAAGTGAGGCCTGATATTCAAGCGTATTTTCAGTGTAATTCATGCGCTCGGTATTGCTTTCAACGGTATTTCCGTTACCGGTATCTGCCTGATACGGATTACGGTACTTAAGCGTAAGCTCAGGATCCTCAGGCAGAGCATCAAGATCCATATGACGAGAATTAGTCTTTACCATCTGCGCAGAAGGGTCAGTATCTTTTTTAACTAGAGAGCGCTCAGCTGCCTGTGATAAGGCCAGAGAAAAATCAAGATCGCGTGCCTTATAGCCAGGAGTTTCAGCATTGGCCAAATTTCCTGCCAAAACCTCGGCACGCTTCATACGTACATCCATGGTGTACTGATGTACTCCAAATACCTTATCAAAAGAAACTGACATATATGCGCTCCATGTAGCGTCAAAAAAAATGCTCAAGCCACGTCTTCGTAGTCTTGAGCATGTTCTGTGCCAATCTGAATTTTAATTTCAGCTACGCAATTTATAGATAATGCCAGGATGACAGCGGATCATTTCAAATTTATCTGCAACCCCAGTCACGGTCTCAGTTGAGCCTAAGATGAGATAGCCCCCAGGATTTAAACAATAGAGGAACTTTTGCAGGATCTGACGCTTTACCTCATGATTAAAGTAGATAAGCACATTGCGGCAGAAGATGACATCAAAATGCCCCATAAGAGCATAGGATCCCAAAAGATTAAGCGGTCTGAACTCAACCATTCTGGAAATACGCGGATCAATTCTCATAAGCGAGGGATTATGCGTAGGCTTAAAGAATTTAGCCCTGCGCTCTGCAGTAAGCCCGCGTGAGAGGGCATGAGCATCATACAAGCCATCGTGACAGCGCTGCAACATCTCAGATGAAAGATCTGTTCCCACTATCTGCACTAATGAGGGATCGATATGGATCATCCTGCCCATCATTTCCTGAATAGTGATGGCTATTGAATAAGGCTCCTGACCTGATGAGCAGGCTGCAGACCAAATACGCACCTGCTTATCAACACCGCGCGCCACCAGATCTGGAATGATGACATTCTGTAGCGCAAGATAAGGATAAGTATCACGAAACCACAAGGTTTCATTGGTAGTCATGGCATCGATTGCATCATCAACAAGCGCTCTATCCTTTTCCTCTACAATCAAGGTTATCAGAGTATCCATGCAATCGCACTTATACTTTGTAATAAGCGAAGATAGGCGTGAGGTGACAAGATACTTTTTCCCCTCCCCAAGCACTATACCGCTTTTAGACTGCAAAAAGATAGCAAAGCGATGATACTGCAGATCAGAGATCTGTGCTTCAACCACCGACACGCGATGACGTTGAGGAATGGCATCAGGATTGCGGTTTATGTTGGTTCTGGACGAGGCTAAGACTACCGTTTTATCAGTAGGACGTCCAATCTTGTTAAGATGCCTCTCAAGCTCATCACCAGTAAACCTGTTTAAAGGAGAGCTTTTTGTTGCAACAGCAGATCCAGCCTGCTCTCTTGCAGAATTATCCGCCAATGCCTTACGTCTTGCAGCATCCGCCTTTAATTTTGCACGGGCAATTTCCACACGCTCATCAAAGGATAATATACGTCCTACATTTCCATCAGACTTGTCAGCATTACCAACTTTATTTTCAACACGCGCCATACGAGCAAGCGAACCAATACGCTTAACCCCAGTATCTGTCTTAGAACTGTCTCCTAAGGGATCACTTAGATGTGTTACAGCAGTCTGCTCATCTGTTATATCTTGTTTATTCTGACTTTTGCGCTTGAAGAAAAACATGCATTAATCCTAAATTTATGACGGATTTATTGTAGCGAATTTGTCTGTCTTATGCATGAAATCCACCAGAGGGCTAACCTTTTGCCTTGAAGACCTCAAGGTTTTTGCCATCGTTTACAATCTCTATGCCCTTTTTAACAGCGGCACAGAGCTCAGCTGAATCAAACTTGGGAATAAAATCGTTAACCCCGACCTTTTGTACCATGCTGATATTAAAAACTCCTGATAAGGAAGAGTGCATGATGACATATAGGTTCTTAAGAGCAGGATCCTGTCTTATGCTAGCAGTTAAGGTATAGCCATCCATCTCCGGCATCTCCACATCAGAGATCACTAGCTTAATCTTTGATGCTATATTTCCCGTATCCTGTACAAATTCACGTAGCATGTTCAAAGCCTTAAGACCATCTGAGGCTTCAATAGTATCAATTCCCAGTTGCGCCAAAGCCCCTTTGATCTGCTTTCTGGCAACTAAGGAGTCATCTGCAACCATCACCGTGACATGATGAGCTCGGCAGAAATTAGCAAACTCCTCATCAGCAGACAGCGCTTGAGGCTGTAGCTTGACCCTTGCAGGTGAAATTTCCTCAAGGATCTTTTCAACATCTAAGATCTCAACTAATTCCTTATTGATCTCCGTTACCGCGGTCATGTAGTTACTGTGCCCAACACCATTAGGAGGCGGGAGGATCTGCGACCAGTTAAGATTTACAATGCGCTCAACACCCGATACTAAAAAGCCCTGAGTAGAACGGTTGTATTCAGCAATAACAATGAAGGATTTTTCAGGATCTGCAGGGATCTTAGAGCCAATAGCCAAGGCAAGATCGATTACAGAAATAGTCTGACCGCGAATACGTGCAACACCTACAACATATTTTTGCAAACGCGGAAGCCTAGTTAAACGCGGACAAGGCAGGACTTCGCGCACCTTAAATACATTGATGCCATAGCGCTGATTTCTACCTGTAAGCTTAAATAGCAGAAGCTCCATGCGGTTTTGTCCGACAATTTCGGTAAGCTCCTTTACAGAATCCATAACACCGATCATATTTGCTGTCCTTTCTATCCTGCTTACAGTGATTGTCTAGATATTATTATCCAATTGCAAAAACAGTACTGCGCGCTTTTTCACAACATCATCAAAGAGCCTCTTACTGAGATTATGGCAAGTGCTAAAATCTCAAAAGTAAAACTCAGGAGCAGAAAGTGTATAAGGCAGGCCTTTATCTATTAACAATCGCATGCATGCTTTGCTTGAATACGCAGGCATTGGCAAACAAGGAGGATGCGGCTTTTTTCAAAAAAGCTGCAGAGCAGTACATGCTTGCTCAGTTTCCCAAGGATAACAGCTCTAGCAAAATTGAAGTTAAGGCAGCTACCATCGATGAAAGCCGTGACTATGGGGGCAGGTGCAAGGGCTTTCTTACCGCACAGTTGCAATCGCGCCGTATTATGCGCAATTCACAGGTTAAGCTAAGCTGTAGTAAGCCTGATCACAGTTGGACACTGGTGATCCCTGTTACCATCCGCCGCTTTGTTCCCACAGTAACAGCCACAGTCAATATCCCAAGACGCAGTGTAATAGATGAAAGCATGCTCTCTGAGTCTTATGTAGATGCTGATGTAAATTCAGCATCAGCTATCAATGATGTAGCAGCATTGGTAGGAAGCCGCCTAAAAAAGGATATTAAAGCAGGCGATCAGATTAAAAATGGAGATTTCTGTATGATCTGCCGTGGAGATAACGTAACGCTGTTGGCTAGAACCGGTGCTCTTAGCGTCAAAACTCAAGGGCAGGCTATGAGTGATGGCAATTTAGGTGATCAGGTACAGGTTCGTAACACAAAGAGTAGAAAAGTAGTGACAGGAATAGTCACGAGCGCCGGAATTGTTCAGGTTCCAATGTAGTCATGCAATATAACATGCTGATTTTTAAATAAATTTTAAAGATGCTAAAAAAAGCAGAATTTATTTAGAAAAATTACTTAAGAATTTTAAAATGCTGACGTTAGATAAAGTGAATAATTTAGAGAGCTTGGCAAGGATTAAGCTTTCAAAGAGAGAAAAAAGGGCGAGGTGATCACAATGGCAATCGATATTCTAAATGACCGTAGCTTTAGTTCGGTTAAGGGTAATCAGGCCTCTGCATCTCGCAATGTGATTGCAAAGGGTGCAGATAAGGCACAGGCCGTTGCTACTAATAATGTAGCAAGTGATGCCGTGGTGCTTACTGACTCAGCAAAGGCAATGTCACGAGCAACTACTATTGCTATGTCATCTGATGGTATTGATCATGCAAAGGTAGATAGTCTGAAGGCGGCTGTCAGGGACGGGTCTTACAAGATTAACTACGATTCTATTGCAAGCAAAATGATCGATGATGAGGCAGAGTTAAGCTCGATATTTGGCTAATATCACAAGCTATAAAAATCCGCCGATCTAGTGCAGGAGCTAGATCGGCGTTTTTTTTAGGTTTGCCCCTGTCTCCTAGGAAACCTCCTCATCCTCCCTGTCATCTGCATCCTGATAATCATTTTGCGGATCCAGCATATTGGGTGATACCCTGCGCCCCACCATTTCATTATCAGACTGACCGTTACCAAAGATATCGGCACAAAGCCTCATCACATACTCACGCTCACTGTCAGGAAGCCTTGCGGCAAAGGCTGTGTCCACCGCTTTTTGTACTGAAAGCTTGCTACACACCGACATCATGCCTGCAACCCTAATAAGAACCCGGGTTGAAAAGGGAGCAGAGAGAGACGCCCGTCCCTGCTCTGGGCAGGAGGTTCGTCTAAGCTCTGTAGCAAGCCGTACCAAATCCCTTACAAAATCAGATCCCAAGCCAGGGCAGGCCTTGCTTACTATTGCTATCTCAGAGTGCTCCTTAGGATAAGACACCTCGACAAAACGCCAGCGATCCAAAAAGGCCTGATTTAGCTGTCTGGTACCACTGTAAAAGCCCAGAGGATCTCCCATTCCCTTGGTATTTGCCGTAGCAATTACTCTAAAAAATGGATCAGGCTTAATGCATTCACCACAGTTTTGAGCAATGATAAGCGGTCTGCCCTCAAGCACGTCATTTAGGGCAGAGAGCTCTCCTGGTGGCATCAGATCGATCTCATTTAAAATGAGGATCTCGCCTGATTTCATGGCCTTAACCAAAGGACCATATTCATAGAAAAGCTGGCCCTTGCTTAAGGTAGTGTGACCAATGAGATCGGATGCCTCAGTACGCGCAGATAAGGTCAACTGCTGAACTCCCCAGCCAAGTCTTGCTGCAACCTGCAGTGCCACCGAGGTTTTCCCACAGCCTGCAGGTCCTGATAAAAACAGACAGTCCTTTTGCGGGTAGGCAAGATATAACAGCACCTGATTTAAAAGCGGTAAATCAAAGATGTAGTTTTTATCAATAGCAGGAATGTCATCCTTTGCTCTCATCGCAGGAGCATCAAATGTTTCAATACACAGATGCCCGGATGAGAAAAGCTTCGTTAAATCAACCTTGCGCATCACAGACGTCCTTTATATCAGAGATCTCAGCCACATCCTTAGGATGAATTGCAATCGTATCGGCCACAATTTCCGTCACCTCAACGCTTCTAAGCGATCTGTCAACGAGATAACGGTGATGCAACTGGCCCCTTACATAAAGCTGCTGACCGTAGGCGATAAGCGCGCTATTTTTAGTTGCCAGAGCATCGGCTACAGAATCCATTACCGCAACATGGTGAGATTCATAATAGGCACTGCTACCATCAGTTCCTAGGGTTTTAATTGCAAGATCAAAGAAAATCTTGCGGCCGTGCGGAGTCTTATAGCTCCTGATAGGAGGTCTTGTGACCACCTGCCCAATCAACGTTACTTGATTGTTCATCATAGATAGCTCCTTATGTAAAGATTTAGGATGTCACCTATGCTAAAACACTCGATCTAGGCAAAATGGCCATTTTTGTTTGAATCAAACAAAAAATGCTAAATTATTGAAATATAAATAAATTTAACGCAATTTTTTGCGTTGTCACTTTTAATTATTTGATTTATAAGATTTTTTATTTACGAAAAAAAAGGAAAAATCGCGATTTTTCCCTTTTTTTGGCCATTTTTTGCGTAATTTGCGTAAAATCTTTTTTCAAGAAATGTGAGGTAGCGCAAATAATAGGACGGCTATCAGGCAGGATAACCCCACTACAATCTTCCATACACGGTACTCTCTGTCAAGATGAGCACGCTCTGCTTCTGTAGGAATTTCATCGGCACCTGAGGACTCCATATCAAGCTTAAATTCACCGGCCTTGCCGTATTTTGCAGAGCAGATAAAATGGATTGCCAAACCCAGAGCACACCACACAGCACCGGTTATAAAGGCATCAGCATCAAGCTCGGTCATCATATAAATGTAAATAAGAGCTGATACAGGGGCACCGATTTTAATTAACGGAGCCTTATAGGTACGCACAAGCTCGGGATGACGGACACGCAAGGCAAGAGCAGCCACAATACCAATGACGTAATAGAAGAGATCTGCAAACAAGGATAGCGATGCTATATACACCAGAGAGTTTGATGCGATCAATGCAACTGAAAGCACACCTAAGGTAATAACCGCAACATATGGTGTCTGATATTTTTTTGAGGTAATTGCAAATACCTTGGGCATAGATCCATCACGAGCCATAGTGAAAAGATAGCGTGGTGGAGTTGCGATCGAGGCATTTAAGGTTGAGAAATCACCACCAAAGGCAATACCTGCTGCAAGCAAAATCAAGGGGAAGCCTAAAATTCCTGCTGAAATCATAGCCTGTGCAAAAGGAGCCTCGGCATCTGCTAAGGATGCAATCTGCTCTGCAGGGGTAATACCCACCAAAAACCATTGAAACAGTGCATTAACTGCAAAAACCACAAAGGGTGCTAAGAACAATGCACGAGGTAGAGTAATTCGCGGGAAACGGATCTCCTCACCCATGGCCACACAGGCCTCAAAGCCTGCAAAGCACCACCAGATCAAGCACACAGAACTCATAAATGAGCTCTCACCACCTATGTCCAGAAATTCAGGTGCATGCACGAAATAAGGAAGATGTACATTGGGGATCATGGTTAAAAACCAGATCACAGCCACTCCCCAGAAGAAGAACATGAAAGCATTTTGAAGCTTGCCGGTAAATTTAACGCCAAATACGTTCGCCACAATAAAGCCGATACAGACTATTGATGCAAGGGTCACATCTGAAATTGCCAGATCAAAGCCTATTGCCGACAGCAATGTCTTGAAGTAATAGGAGAAGGCCAGAGCCTCACCACCTGTGACAGCTACCAGTGAAATAATAAAATTCCACCCCGCGAGCATGCCCGCAGCACGGCCTAATCCTAATGATGCAAACTGATAAGTACCGCCTGCATACGGAAGGGCTGCGCCCATCTCCGCATATAAAAGAGCAGGATAAATGCTTACAAGTAAGGCAATAAAGGTTGCAAGGATCACAAAAGAGCCCAACGTTCCCACAACATTAGAGCCTACAGTGAAAAGACCGACACCAATTACTGAACCTGCAGTGATGGTGATCGCTTCGCAAAGACCAAAGGAGCGTTTTAAGCCACCGTTGCCCGTTGCCAAAGAGGTTTTAGTCGACATTAAGTTATTTCCTAGGTTAATTGACAGTCTGTGCTGTCTCTATTCAAAACTCCCACATGGGGACTTTTAAAAATCTAGCTGATGTGACTAAAATGCGCAATTTTTTCATATTTACGCACAAAGAAGGGCCAATTGTCGGTTTTTTGAAGCAAAACTGAAGATAGAAATGTGAGCGTGAGCTCCCCTGCTGCAAAATGGGCAGGGGTTTCATCCTTTTATTACCCTAGCACTCAATGGATAAACGCATAGGTCCGCGTGCAGTAGTACTTCCCTTGCAGTTATAAGTCATGTTGCGCGTTGCACGATCTCTTGTCTGCATCAAAATTGCAGAAAGACGACGGGTTGAATTCATGGCAAGTGAAATCAAACGTCCATTGATAGCATTTAGCTTCTTGCAATCCTGAAGTGATGACTTGATTGCATCTACTCTATCCTTAAATACAGTTTTTAAAAGCTGTGATTCAGGATGCAAACGGATCTTTTGATCATTTCCCTGAAGCTTTACCATAAGCTCAGACTTTTTTTCAGCGATGCTGTTTACCAGAGGTAGCTCACGATGACGCAAAGCAATACGCTCTTCCTTTAAAAGCTCGGCTAATGAATTTAGAGTATTCTCCTGCTCCTTTAAATAAAAGGCGATAGGCATTGGCTTTAACGGAGCCTGAGTAAACTGGTTCATCATAAGGCGCCTCTTATATCGTAGAGATCATAGATAAGCTTGGTATCAAGCTCGAGCTCAGTTGCATAGACATCACCTATTGGATACTGTCTTATCACACGCGCACCATGCACATAGCCATCCACCTCTGTCTTAATGGAATCTGAGATCTCTTGAGTTGACTGTGCTACCTGTGACCTCGATTTTACGTAAATACCATTAACCTGCTCAGTAAGCTCACGATAGGCATCAAGTTTGGATGCTCGCATGGCCTTGATCTCACGCTCTGCCTGAGTACCAGACTGTCTTGAAATTGACGCATAGCCTGTGGCATGCAAAATTGGAAATTCATCTGGACGATGGACACCACTATCGGTATATGCCAAATCACGGGTAAACGATGTGGATGACAACATCCCAGAGCAGCCATTTAACAACGGCACCAGGCTCAGGACTACTGCCACAATCAAAGTCTTTTTAAACATGTGGGTGCCTCTTAATTGTCATCGATGCGTTGATACTGACTTTGATCATGCACATCACGTACCAGATGTCCACTTACGCTGTAACTGTCAGCTGGATAAATAACACTTGAGTGTCCATGCATAGAGCCATGATCGTGGATAAACTCTTCGTAATTGCCAGTAGATGTGGCACTAACATTAGCTCCTGTGGGGTAATACTTATCGTTAAAATTAGGATCATGGGCAAGCTTTTCGTAAGCCTTGCGATCACGGGCATCCTCATTGGTATTACCTGCACTCTTATAAGCAGATCCAGATGAGAGCGTGCTTGAGGATGCACTCGACACAACGGTTACAGAACGGACAGTATCCTTTACCCCATTCTTATTTACCGTAGTTTTGTTATTAGATGATGGAATATAGGTCAGATATGAATCAGTGCCTTCAAAGGAGCAGTTTTTATCTGCAGTACGGTAGCAGTAAGGCAGATTGCGATAGGGAATAAAGCCTGTAGCTGATCCTTTGACCTCCGATGACTGCATATCAATAATGCGCGCAAGTAATACTACGCCTTGATCATTTCTTGAAATGGTGCCTGCCAGAATATGACGGAATTTGGCCTTACCTGCAAGCTTCTTCCAGTTACGGGTAAAGACATCCTCACCATCTGAGGTAACCGTAATATTACCAGTGATCTTAAATTCAGCCACTGGTATTCCACGTCTGTCAAGCTCATGAATAAAGAACTCGCCTAACTGACGTCCTAATACACCAGCATTTTCATAGGTATCGGTATCTACAAAAGAGGTAACGCCAATTGTAGGATAAGCAGTACTGCTACCATCAATACGACGTTTGTCCTTAAGATCCAACCATAGGGTATCAGTAAGCGTATCTGCCATTTGCGAGGCTACCTTTGAGATCTCCATACCATGCTGAGAATACACATTGCTATCTCCGGTCGTTCTGCCGCTGGGGGCATGATTTGCCGTGCACCCGCTTATGGCCAGCGCACATAAAAGCGCTACGATCATCTTGATCTTTGCCGTCATCAGAAGACTCTCCTGCATTACTGCTTATAATCTTTAATAGCGTAACGATTAACCGTCACTTTATTTACGGTACGAATAATGCAACTTCAGTGCCAAATGATGTTTTATCGACAGAGGATCCTATGCATAAGAACTTAACTGCAATAGCTTTAACCTTAGTGCTAATGCTCCCTATTCCCTCTTATGCAACATGGCATACAGTACAGGGACAGGCCCCGATATTAAATTCTGTGGCTCAGGCAAGAGATGATGCTGTCAATGATGCCATCTATAATGCAAAGCTTGAAGCAGGTGCCCAGGTAAGTATTGAGCAGGAATTTAAAGGCGGTGTACTAAATCAGCAAAACACCAATGTCAAAAGTTCAGTACCTGTAAGAAAGGTGGTGGTTATAGGAGAGCAGAAAACAGCTGGCAGAGTACAGGTAACAGTCAAAGTATTACTAGATGAATCCCACATAACAAGCTGTGCCGCATCCTCAATTAAAAAAGCAGTCCTGCCTGTAAGTTTTGCCTATGCCGATCAAAATGCCTATACAGGTAGCAGTGGCATTGACACCATTAACCGTGAATTATCAGCATATATATACAGCAAAATTGCCAAATCACCTTCCTTACTTGTAAGACCTCAGGCCAATATAAATCTAAGAGGTACTAATCAGAACGCTGCTCCTGAAAATGCACTTGGTGATGATATAGCGGCCGTTGCCCGTCAGTACGATGCGCAGTATGTATTAACCGGAACAGTTCAATCAGCAGCAGCCTCTGATGCAGGAGACGGTGTTTTAGACAAGCTTTTTTATCAGAGAACCCGTACACTTGCCTTCAGCGTTAATCTATATGAGGCCTCAACTGCCGCTCTTATCTACAGCAAAAGCTACAGCATGACTACCGACTGGCCCTTTAAACAAGGGGAATTTTTAGATCTCAGATCGGAAAGATTCTTAAGCTCTGCCTATGGTCAACGCATGCATGAGCTTTGTGATATAGCAACTACTGAAATTACCCAAGCCCTACAATGTCGCATGCCTGAGGCTACCATTATCGATATAGAAAACGATGGTTTTATTATCGATATGGGACAACAAAGTGGGATCAGCAAAGGCATGAAATTCTCCATGCTTGAGACCTCTGAAAGCTATGATATAAGTGGCACTAGCTACTCCCAGCAGGATAAAACCAAAGGCATATATATAGTTGACAAGGTCTCACAAAATACTGCCAAGCTAAGAGCCTTAGATCTTGATGACAATGTTATAAATGTCAGATTAAACGATAAGGTGGTCCCTGTTCGTTAACCACATTAAGATCTGTAAATAAACAACAGACATTACATTAGATGTTCAAAATTGCTATAATGCTGGCGCTGTGTCCCTATAGTTAAATGGATATAACAAGCCCCTCCTAAGGGCTAGTTGTAGGTTCGATTCCTACTGGGGACGAATTCATACATCTCTTTTCTTTCCCTTAAAAAATAGATCGTACTTTAGATCCTCTACAATAAAGGCATACCTTTTGTAGCCTTGCCGGTATTACATTTCCAAAATCGGAGTTAACAGATGAGCGAAAGAATAAAAGCACTTATTAACAAAATCAAAGAGCAGTCTTACAAGCCTTACTTTCCAGATGCCGTTGGTGGTAATGAACAGGAAGAGGCGGAGGCTTTCGTTTTCCGAGTTCTAGAAACTTACGCTGAGCATTTTGTTTATAACGGAGGATACCTAAAACTCACTTTGCATCATGCCGACTATAAGCGGGCCTGCTTTTTACAGGATGCAATATCAAGGGTTGGTCGTGATAACGGTGTAATAATTGTCTACAACGACCAGTTTGCAGAAGTGTGTAA
>CAVJLP010000053.1:0-14840 GCA_963650525.1 Firmicutes bacterium CAG:534 | reverse complement strand
GTATAGCATGCGCATTGGGACTACTGGGCGAATAAATTTTCATGCGTTCGCCCTGATCTGCAAAAAATTAGGATAGCAATATAGTTGATATGGAAATCAAACGAGAAGTTTATCTTTCAAAGCTTAAGGATCGTATGCATAACGGCATGATCAAGGTCGTTACTGGTATGCGTCGGGTGGGTAAATCATATTTGTTATTCCATTTATTCTATGATTACCTGCTTTCACTTGGAGTTAAAGATAGTCATATCATAAAAATTAATCTTGAGGATCGTCATTTTAAAGATCTGCGAGATCCTGATGTTCTGTTAAAGCACATTGATGACTTAGTAAATGATAAGGATGGCTACTACATTCTTTTAGATGAGGTTCAATATGTTGCAGAATTTGAGGATGTGCTAAATAGTCTTTTGCATATTGAAAATGTTGATGTATATGTGACAGGCAGTAATGCTAAGTTTTTGTCAAAGGATGTGATCACTGAGTTCCGCGGCCGGGGCGATGAAATAAGAATCCACCCCTTATCCTTTAGCGAATACATGTCCGTGCATGAAGGGATCAATTTAGAACAATGCCTTCGTGATTATATGACTTATGGCGGATTACCTCAGATCATGGCGATGGTGGATCCTGCACAAAAAGAGGAATACCTAAAGCAGCTTTTTGCTCATACTTACATCGTAGATATCAAGGAGCGCTATCATATAAAGAAGGATGTAGCTTTAGAGGAACTCATTGATTTGACTGCCTCCATGATAGGTGGCTTGGTTAATCCATCAAAGCTACAGCATACCTTCAAAAGTGTTTTGAAAAAGGATGTATCGCTTGATTTAATCAAGAGCTATCTTGAGATGCTACAGGATGCTTTTTTAATTGAGAGAGCGGTTAGATATGATATTAAGGGAAAACGCTATATTGACACACCCTCTAAATACTATTTTGACGATCTAGGCTTACGTAATGCACGCATCAATTTCCGTCAGAGTGAAGAAACGCATCTTTTGGAAAATCTAATCTACAACGAGTTGCGTGTTCGCGGATATGCTGTTGATGTGGGAGAAGTTATTCTTAACTGTAAGGACGATTCTGGCAAAGGCTTTAGAAAAAAGCTAGAAGTTGATTTTGTCTGCAATCGTGGCTTTAAAAGGATATATATTCAATTAGCTCTAGCATTGCCAACAGTAGAGAAAAGAGAACAGGAACTCAATTCCTTAAGGCGCATTAGAGATAACTTTCAGAAAATCATAATAGTTGGCGGATTAACCCCTACCTATCAGACAGATGATGGGATCTTTGTGGTTAATGTTTTTGATTTTTTACTAAAGGACAATTGTTTGGACATTTAAAGCATGCGTAATCAATCTGGCACGCTTATATTTTTAAACGGGTAACGATGCAAAGTTTTTTGAGGACAGTCTTAATAGTTATGCAGTGTGCGGTGGTGGCAGTTCATAAAGGTAAAAAAGTTCAAAGGATGCTGTTTACAGAAAAGGTGAGTTATAAGCATTTCTAACCGTTTTCAAACTTGTTTTACAAGTTTTTTTGAGACGTATTCAATATTTTGTCTTTTTTGTTGGATTATTTCGCTTTTTTATAAGAAAATTCATGTTACATCAAGAAGTTTCATGGATTTACAACAATAAAAATGTCCACAATTAGAGATGTTGCCAAGCGCGCTGGCGTAAGTGTCGCGACAGTATCCCGTGTTTTAAATGGCAAAGAAGGCGTAAGCATCGATAAACGCGATGCTGTGATCCGCGCGCGTAATGAATTAGGATTCCATTTAAATGCTAATGCCAAGGCTTTAGCCCAGCAGGATTCAGATACCATTGGAGTTTTGGTATCAGATGTGTCCGATCCTTATTTTTCCACTATGATTAAGGCCTCTGAGGAAGTCGCTCACAGCCACGGAAAAATGCTGTTTGTAACACAGGGGTTCCATGATGTGACGCGCGAGTTACGTGCTCTAAACTCGCTTATTTCAAGACAATGCGCATGCCTTGTCATTCATGCTTTGGCTATCCCTGATCAGATCTTATCTAGGTATTTACACGATTATCCTTACATGGTTTTAGTTAATCGTATTGTAAAAGGCTATGAGGATCGCTGTGTTAACATCAATAATTCACGTGGGATGTTCCTTATTGTAAATGAGCTTATTCAAGCAGGATGCCGTCGTATTGCATATGTCAATTCCTGTCATCATATCTTAGATGCCGATGAACGTTTGTCGGGATATTACTCGGCAATGCATCAAGCAGGACTGGAAATAGATCCTGATTTAGTTTTAAGCGAGCAGCCTTATTTTGAAGGTGGTTTTAAGGCCGCAACTACTCTTTTAAAGCTTAAGGGAAAATTTGATGCAGTCGCTTGTTATAACGATGCTCAAGCATCGACTATTATTTCAAGCTTTATGCGTAATGGTATTAATGTTCCAAAAGATGTGTGTGTAACTGGTTTTGATAATTTACCTTTGTCAGTTTGCTTAAATCCTACACTTACTACTATTACTAATCCTGTAATGGATATGGGAAGGTGTGCAGCCGAGCTGTCATTGGCACTTTATAATCACGAGGACTATAAGTTGCCGGAGTTTAAAACTGAGATCATAAGACGTGAGTCCGTGAGCAAGAGAAATTATTAGAATTTAAAAAGCCGCCTATGAAAGCGGCTTAAGCATAATCTCAGCTTTTATTTACGCTTTCTTTCATCTGATGCATAGCATCCCATTACCTTAAGGGAGCTTGTGTACTCACGGATCCTGCCTAAGCAGTTTTGCATCTTCTGACTAGATACATTAGCCTGAACATCAGCAAAGAAGATCTCTTCCCAAGTATCATGTCCTGGGGCAAGGCGAGGACGTGAGGTAAGCTTCACCAGATTTATCCCCTGATTGGCAAACTCATTTAATACATTGATAAGTGAGCCTGGGGTGTATTTGGCTACGCTAAATGAAAGAGAAGTCTTGGCATCTATTGATTCTGGCAGGGTAATGGGGTTCATGGCACACACTACAAAGCGAGTGTAGTTATGGATATTATTGGCAATATTATCCATGATAGGCACTAGGCCATAATAGGCACCGGCATCGTGACCTGCAATGGCTGCACAGTTAGGACTTGCAAGCTCGTGTACAGCCTCCATGGCATGAGCTGTGGATTGCATGAAATGTACCTTAACGTTGGGCATGAAGTTCTTTAAATAGCGTGAGCACTGCTCAATAGGCTGAGGATGTGAATAGATGTCAGTGATCTCACCTAGATCTACCTTAGAGCAAGTTAGGATCGCATGATCAATTGGACAAAAGAGCTCTCCTACTAGGGAAACCTTGGAGTCCTGCAGTACATCTAAAACACCATTGATGCTACCTGAGCTTGAATTTTCAATAGGAAGCATGCCAAATTCGCTTTTGCCGGTTTCTACACTGGCGATGATCTCATCAAAGGCATTGCATTCGCGCTCTTCAATACCGCCTGTGTACATCGCAAGATATTTCATGGCGGCAACATGAGAGTAGGTGCCTTTTGGCCCTAGGTAGGCAACTGAGGTTGAACGGGTGACATCACCATGCTTTAGGCGGTTTGCAGCATATTCAAGCTCATATGAAACCGTGTTGGCGATGATAGTTCTGAATACATCGGCTGCAAAGGACGGGGGCAGGCCTAATTCCTGCGCTTTCTGCATAATAGCATTAAGCTTGATGCTTTCTCGGCCGGGATCGCTTATCTTCTGATCATTGGCAAGTTTGCATTCTGCAATATCGGATGCAACATCCTTGCGATCGTTTAATAGCTTAAGCAGTTTGCCATCTATTTCGTCGATGGCCAGACGACATGTATTCAAATCTCTCATAGCTAGATTTTAACAGAGCTTTATCCTGCCTTTGCATATATAAAAAAAAAGCCGCCATATAGGCGGCTTTGGTGCAAGTTTTGACGATTATTCGTTGCGGTTGGCAAGCAGACGAAGAATTTCAATATAGAGCCAGCAGATGGTGACCAGCACTGAGAAGGCGTTGAAGTATTCAAAATACTTAGGCAAGCCCTGATTTACGCTCTGCTCTATTTGATCAAAATCCAAAACAAGATTCATAGCTGCAATGGTGCATACAATTAAAGAGATACCAACAGACAGCGCACCTGATGTTGGGAGCAGAGTGCTACCAAACAAGTGGAACAGCATATTGACAACATAGAGTATGCATACACCTAAGGTTGCAGAGGTGACTACAGCACGGAAACGCTGAGTAGGAACGATAATGCGGAATTTCCACAAAGCAAGCATAACCATAACGACTACAAAGGTAGACATTACAGCAGTTGATACGATCCCTGGATATTTAAACTCAAACATGCCTGAGAGAGAGCCTAGAGCTGCACCTTCACAAAGCGCATATAGGGGAGCTGTAATTGGTGAAAACTGAGGCTTGAAGATAGTGACAAAAGCTACGATCACACCAACAATCATGGAGCCGTACATCAATGTAGTAGCGGGAGCACCAGTGGTAAGTACAGCATTGATGCTGTAGGCCATAGAGAGCCAACCTGATACTAAGGTCAGGCAAATTAGCAAAAGGGCCTTGGTGGTAGTACCAGAAATAGTGGCGGCATTAGCGGCAATGCCTTCGCCACCAAAGTTAAAGGTGCCGGCTTGGCTATTGATAACGCGGATTGCCGGGTTGGTTGACTCGCGCATATTCATGGCGTTCTCCTAGTTAATAAACTATAGTGTTAAAAAAATCTTATACAGAAAAAATGAGGGCTCAACCTTGCTTTTTCAACAGTCATATACTGTCTTTTGCAACTTAGCCCTCAATTAGTATCAGGTATACTGCTAATCTCTAAACCATTCAGCCTTGCATTTTCTGATAACGCTTTGGAGCTGATCACGGGTAGCAGTGATATGCTCATAAAGTGCATCATGAGCAGTCTCTTCATCACCCTTGATTAATGCCTCTAGGATCTTCTGGTGGGCACTGGAGGTCACAATCATTGGAGTTAATTCATACTCTAGTGATAAATAGCGTACACGATCCATTGAGGCCTTGAGGCCTTCGACTGTTGCCCAAGCTCTATCAAGTCCTGATGCATTTATTAAGGTTGCATGGAACTGATCATCTAGACGGAAGTGCTCATGCACGTCGTACTGCTCAGCTGCTTTTTTCTGAGCATCGATGTTATCGCGCAGGGACTGAATAAGCTCAGGGGTGATCTGCTTGCAGGCTTTTCTTATGCAGTAGCCTTCAATTGCCATACGCATTTCAGCACCCTGCAAAATATCTTTTTTAGAGATACGAGCAACTTTGGTGGTTTTTTTAGGCTCAATTACCACGAAATCATTTTCAGCAAGCTTAATTAGTGCTTCACGTACAGGCTGACGGCTGATGCGGAACTTGAATTTGGATGAGACCTCATTTTCTGATAGAGGATCCCCAGGTTGCAGACGGCATTCAATGATAGCTTTCTTTAGGAACTTATAGATCTGCTGATTGATTGGCTCTCGAGTGTTCTCTACTGCGAATTCAGTTGATAAATAAAACTCATTCATTTGTGTAACCTAAATTTTGCGGGCTTTTCCTGATCTAACTCACGCTTAACTTTTGTATAAACAATATACTCAAGCTTACTAAAGTATTCAGTCTGCACGTCTTTTTTGTATGGAAGTAGATCAATTGTTACATATTTAAATGTAAGTGTAAATCTTTCTGTCAATATTTTTTAAAAGATCTGATCTCTTTTTCAGTATTGTGATCCTTATCATCAGGCAGAACATATAAAAATGACTTAAAATAATAGCTAAATATTCTTATTGAGGTCTAAATGACCATTATCTGTAATTAGGAGAAAAACCATCATGGGTAAAGGATTGCTACTTGCTGGCGAGCCTATGGGCTTGCTCATTGCTCAGACTGAAGGCTCACTTGACAGCGTCAAGGGCTACAGCTTGGCTGTTGCTGGTGCAGAGTTCAACGTAGCTACTGGTGCTGCTCGTTTGGGTCACAACACCGCTTATATGACTAAGCTCGGTGATGATCCTTTTGGCAAGCTCATCTCCCGTACCCTCAATGACAACGGCATTGATAACTCTTATGTTATCTATACCAAAGAGCGCCGCACTGGCTTTATGTTAAAGTCCAAGGTCTCTAAAGGCGATCCTGAGATTTTCTACTTCCGTGCAGGTTCTGCTGCTTCTACTTTGTCAGAGGCTGATGTTGAGCAGGCTGATTTCACCAAGTTCTCTCACATTCATTTAACCGGTATTCTTCCTGCTCTGTCAGATTCAACCCGTGCAGCTGTCAAGCTTATGCTTAAGAAGGCTCGTGAGGCTGGTTTGTTCGTATCTTTCGATCCTAATCTCCGTCCTCAGCTCTGGCCTTCACAGGAAGTGATGGTTTCTTACATCAATGAGCTTGCATCTCAGGCTGATCTGGTCCTACCTGGTGATGGCGAGGGCAAGATCCTCTGCGGTACTACCGACGCTCACGAGATTAACAAGTTCTACTTAGGCTTGGGTGCTAAGACTGTTGTTACTAAGTGCGGTCCTACTGGTGCCTTGATTTCCGATGGCAAGACCGAGACTATGGTTCCTGGCTTTATCATCGATAAGGTTGTTGATACCGTTGGTGCAGGCGATGGCTTTGCAGCTGGTACCTTAACTGGTCTCATGGAAGGTCTGCCTATTGAGAAGGCTGTTGAGCGTGGCTGCGCAATCGGTGCTATTCAGTGCACCTTCGTAGGCGATAATGAAGGCTTGCCTACCCCTGAGCAGTTAAAGGCTTTCATGGATTCCCACAAGCGTGTTGTGCTCTAAGGAGATAGAGAATGTCTGTTATTGATGAAATTGCAAAAATCCGTATCGTTCCTCTTGTAACTTTGGACGATCCTAACGATGCAGTTCCTTTGGCTCATGCATTAGTTGATGGCGGTATTCCTGTTGCTGAGGTTACCTTCAGAACTGCTGTTGGCGGCGAAGTAATCGAGCGTATGGCTAAGGAAGTTCCTGAGATCATCGTAGGCTCTGGTACTGTTCACGATATCGACCATGCCATGGAGACCATGGATCGCGGCGGTAAGTTCGTTATTACCCCAGGTTTCAATCCTAAGGTTGTTGATTGGTGCATTAAGCATAACATGCCTGTATGCCCTGGTACTGTTACTCCTTCTGATTTGGAACAGGCTTTGGACTTTGGTTTGAATACCGTTAAGTTCTTCCCAGCAGGTGCTTACGGTGGTGTTAAGACCTTGAAAGCTTTAGAAGGTCCTTATGCCATGATGAAGTTCGTTCCTACCGGTGGCGTATCCTTAGACAACTTGCTTGAGTTCCTAAGCTTGAAGAACGTTGCAGCTTGCGGTGGTTCATTCGTTCCTCCTTCAGCTGCAGTTAAGGCCAAGGATTGGCAGGCTGTAACTGAGACCTGCCAGAAGATTGTTGCTATGGTTAAGACCTTAGGCTAATCTGGTATTAGGTATTTAATGAATATGGGGGGGAGCTTTGCTCCCCTTTATCTTTTAATGGGATTGAAGTAATGGAATTGAAAGAGTGGAGCGGTTGCTGTGACCATGAGACATGATCATTTTGTAAGAGTTTCCTCTGTTTTGTTTTGTTGTTTTCTGTACCTCTGATCCCTGCTTTTAGGTTTATCTGGGATCGTGCGTTCAATTAAGTTCAGATCTAAAGCTTTATTTAAATAGTTTTTGCGAAAGGTTGGCTTGTGAGAAAGTCCAAGTCGTTGCATCAGTTCTGTAGCTGAAAGCGTTTCATTACCAAGAGCAGAAAGAAGACGTGCTATAGGGGAATTGCCCTGATCTGTAACTTGGTCGCTGACTTGATCGGTAACTTGGTCGGTGTTATGGCCGATAACAGTAAGCTCAGTTAAGCTGTCACGGATGATCTTTAGCATCAGCTCTACAAATCCTGCGCTATTTGCTAGTTTATCCGCGGTGCTGAGTGCATCGTAGTATTCCTTTTGCCGATCTTTAATTAATTCCTCAATTGGTAGCCAGAAGAATAGTTCTTTCCACTTACCAAGAAGGAGGCTATGCCACATCCGTCCCATGCGACCATTTCCATCTGCAAAGGGATGGATGAATTCAAACTCGTAATGAAAAACGGCACTTTTTATAAGCGGATGAAGCTCAGAGTGCTGATACCATGAAAAAAGGTTTTGAATATGGTTGGGTACGAATTGTGCAGGAGGAGCCATGTGGATCAGGACCTCTCCGTCAAAGATGCCAACCCCACCTATGCGAAATTTTCCGTTTTCTTTGACAAGTCCATTCATCATTATCTTATGGGCCTTGAGCAGATCATCTACAGATGTCGGATTTAATCGTAGCATCAATTCATAGGCTTCATAGGCATTTTTTACCTCTTTAATTTCATTTGGGTTACCAAGTACCCGCTTACCCTCCAAAATAGCTGTTACCTGATCTAACGACAGGGAATTATGTTCTATTGCAAGTGATGAGTGAATGGTACGGATGCGGTTTTCTCGCCGCAGGTTTGGAGCGATAGTTCTTTCTTGCAAGACAGTAATTTTTCCAACTTGCTCACTAATTTCTGCAATCAGGGTGGTCATTTTATCCGTCATGTGAAATGGTGGCTTGTAGTTGCTCATTGGCGTCTAGCTCCAGTATTAATCTTCATGAAACACAGCATAGTCGAACATCATATGTTTGACGGAATACGGGCGATTTTTTTAATTTTCCACACTTCATTTATAGTTTTGTCGTAGTATCGATGGTGTAGATTTTACTGTTTTTCAAGACCATTACGCTTTTTCTAGACACTTAGTGCATGATAGGAGAGGCTATAGTTTGAGACTATTTTATAACAATCTCCTTTACAAGCGTTATGCTTCATTAAATCTTTGATTATGAACACTAAAACATCTAACGACTCTTCTTATTGGTAATCAGGATAAGGAGTCTTCTTTGGCACGCTCACATTGGCTTTTTATATAAAGTATGAAAGAATGCCTAAATGCTTCAATGTTAAGATTGAAACAGATATGATAATGTGCTGTGGGAATAGTTTGATTTTTTCTAGCTCTATAATCTCTGTTTTGATCGCTTTTTCGTGTTGCTCTGTTTCCGTCATTTCCTGGATATCGCTTAGTTTTAATGACAGGACTGCCTTAGCAGGTAATGTTGAGATTTACCATAAATTTGAGATTGGGATAAGAAAATGAGTTTGAATTGGCACGATATCATCGGCCCTTTAAAGAATACTGATGCGTTTTCTCATGCCTATAGCTATCAGCATGAGCTCAGATCTCAGGGGGTAATCGTTTATCCTCCTGAAAATTGTATATTTAATGCCTTTAAGTACACATCCTTAGATAATTTAAAGATAGTTATCATAGGACAGGATCCTTACCATGAGCCCAATCAGGCTATGGGACTTTCTTTTTCTGTGCCTGCTAAGATCAAGATCCCACCATCACTTGTCAATATTTATAAAGAACTTAGGGATGATATTGGCTTTGAGATCCCAGATCACGGCTGTCTTATTCCTTGGGCTAGGCAGGGCGTATTACTCTTAAATTCATCTTTAACGGTGACGCAGGGGCAGGCAAATTCTCATGCAGGGCATGGCTGGGAAGTATTTACCGATGCAGTGATCGCCGCTTTAAATGAGCGCTGTGAGCATTTGGTCTTTATGCTGTGGGGAAGACCTGCGCAGAACAAGGGCGCGTGTGTAAACACTGCCAAGCATCTTGTTTTAAAAGCGGCACATCCAAGTCCACTGTCTGCCCATCGAGGTTTTTTCGGTTGCAGACATTTTTCAAAGGCTAACGAGTATCTTAAAGCTTATGGAAAGGAGCCTGTTGTGTGGCAACTTCCCTTGCATTTAGATGGTGACGAAGAGCTCTAAATCTGAAAATTAATGCTCTGCTAAAAGCTCTAATATGGCATCAGATACCAGCTTGATGCCATTACCTGAAATTAGTTTTTTTCCGTTTTCAGCAAATTCTATGCGGTTAGCTCCAAGCTCAAGAAGCTTGCGTCCGACAATAAGCGGATTTTCAAGATCATAAAGGTCAATATCTAGGCCACATCTGTATTTTTCATAAACTAGGGGGCCTCCTTCTTGATTTTGCGCAATCACTGTTCCTAGACTTGGAATACCTGCAGCCATGCGCTCTTTAAAGGTACCACCATAGGCTCCCATGGCCAGATCGCAGCGTGAGAAAAGCTTGCCCATTTCATCGGTTTCAACCATAAACTCAAAATCTGGACGCTGACAGCAGAGAGCATACAGCTCATCTATATCATCATTGGCAGCACCTGCCAGCACGGTATAGCAAAATAAATAATCCTCATAGTCAAGATAATCAGAGTTTTGGATAGAGAGTACTGCCTTAAGACAGGCGTGGGCAGGATCAGAACCACCATAGTTGATAAGCACACGGGTTGGACAAGTTAGCTCATGCTCTATATTTAAAAATTCCTCACGGATAAGTGAGTATTCAGGTCCATTTAGGAGCTTGCATTGACTGGGGACCTTTCCTGCATAGGAGCTCTCATCCGTAAAAAAGCATGAATCTGTTAAAAGGTCACAGTCATGCTTACGCTTTAGATCATCAATGACAACTTTTTTACCTTCAATTTGAGTCTCAAGTTTATAGGAAAAATGGTAATGATCAATAAGCGTAAGACACGGCTTTATCTTGTTGATGATCTCAGGTATTTTATTTTTATGACAAAGTACAATTTTAGTGTACTCCTTGGCCATATGCTTAAGATTTCTGTCAAAGGAGTCTGAGATAAGATAGAGATGATAACCTTCTTTTATAAGATAGGGTAATAAGCCCTTAACTCTCATTAAATGCCCAGTACCTATATCAAAGCCTGCCTCAAGTACTACACAAATTGCTCTAGGATCAGCGTTTAATGATAATACCATTGCGTATTCCTCTTATTTAAGTCCTAATTCAGTTACAGCTTTGGCCATGGCTTGGGCATAATCCCAATCTTCGGGGGTATCGATATCGATGACACGGTGACGCGGTAGCTCAAAGCCACGTTTTATCATAGGTGAGCCTCTATCGATGAGGTTATGACGAGAGTGAAAGTAAAACTGTCCTGCATCTTGGTAGGTTTTTGGCAGATCCTGTGAGCGTGATGACATAAACTTTGGAGTTACCGGAGTGGGAGATTTGTGCTCATCTAGGTATTGTGCTCTTTGGATTGGGAAGGGAAACTCACAGCAAGCATAGAGGTAATCAGCTCGCTCTTGTTCAAAAAAATTACAGGCATCGATAAGATATGCGGCAGTAAGCAGAGGGGCTGTGGCATAGATACAGCAGATTTCATCTGCATCAAAGCCTAGCGCTTTTATCCTTTGGTAGGCATCTAACGTCACCGCAAAGGTTCCGGTGAAATCGTCAGAGAGGCTTTTATCGCGCATAAAGGGGACTTCTGCACCGTATTTTCTTGCAACTGCAGCAACATCCTCAGCGTCAGTTGAGATGATCACCTTATCAAAAAGATTAGATTTTAGTGCAGCCTCAATTGAATAGGCAATTAAGGGTTTGCCTAAAAATTCCTTGATGTTCTTATGTGGAATTCTTTTTGATCCACCGCGTGCTGGGATCACTGCTAATCTTTTGATATCTTTCATGGTTAATGTCTGTATTAGAGCTTTTCTACAAGTGAGATGAGCTTGGCTGCTACCATTTCCTGCTTCAAATTTGAAAGCGTAGGAAAGAGTGGAATTGAGAGTGTTTCATTAAAAAACTCTTCAGCGCCCTTTAAGGGTTCATAATGGCACAGTCCTTGGTAATAGGGATGACGATAGATTGGCAGGTAGTGTACCTGCACTCCAATATCGATATCGCGAAGCTGTCTGTAGATTAAATCACGTGCTCCCTTGCCAATTCTTACCTGATACAGATGCCAGGCACTCATGGAATCTTTGCTATCAGGTGTGGGAAGTTTGAGATTTTTAATATCTTTTAACAGATCAAAATATTTGCGCGCTTTTTTTTGGCGCATCTCCACAAAGATTTCAAGCCGTGATAATTGTGATATTCCCAGTGCTGCATGCAGATCAGATAACCGGTAGTTATAGCCTAAGGCTTGCATTTCATAATAAAAGGCTTCATGACTTTGATCTTGAAGCCTCGCTTTGTCATGGGTAATGCCATGTGAGCACAGCTCCCGCAGACGGTTATACAAATTTTCATCCTGAGTTAAAGCCATACCGCCTTCACAGGTGGTGATGATTTTAACCGGGTGGAAGCTTAGGCAGGTGATATCAGCGTACAGGCCAGATCCAGTTTTATCCCCCATATAGCTTGCACCTAGGGCATGAGCTGCATCCTCTACGATCTTAAAGCCATATTTTTGCGACAAAGCTTTGATGCGTTTGAAGTCACAGCGTCTGCCAGCCATATCAACCGCTACCAAAGCCTTAGGCAATCTGCCTTTTTTCTCAGCCTTTATAAGCATTTGCTCGAGCACGTCGCAGTCTATGTTAGCAGTATTTGGATCAATGTCGACAAACTCAACATCTCCTCTGCACATACGTACACAGTTTGCAGAGGCTGCAAAGGAAATGGCGCTTACATAGACTAAATCGTCTTTTTGGATCCCAAGTGCCATCATGGATAGATGTAATGCCGAGGTGCATGAATTACAGGCAACAGCAAAACGGGCGCCTGTTTTTATGCATATTTCATCTTCAAACTCGGTAACCTTAGGTCCACAGGTTAAATAAGGTGAGCTTAAGGTTTCAAGCACAGCATCATAATCGGTGGCATCGATGCTTTGGGTGCTATAGGGGATCATTTGGGAAAGCATACCTCACGCAGTTGCTCATCAGTCATATAAACAGGGTTGTCTAATGAGTTGTATTCAAATCCATCTGCAACATTATGTCCCTTTTCACCTAGGTTGGTGGTACGGTAGGATTTGTCATTTAATCCATAGAAGGTAAGAGACGGACGGATGATGAAGAAGTTTTCAAATTCAATCACATGCATGTAGTCATCACGGGGACACATGATCTCATGGATCTTCTCGCCAGGTCTTATGCCTATTTCCTTAATCGGGATCTCAGGTGCGATAACCCTTGCCAGATCGCTTATGCGAATTGACGGGATCTTAGGCACAAAGGTTTCACCGCCGTGCATACGTACCAGCGCATGCAGTACAAAATCAACTCCTTGTGGTAATGTGATCCAAAAGCGAGTCATGCGCTTGTCGGTAATTGGAATAAATTCAGCATGCTCATCTCGTAGCTTTTTAAACAGGGGCACTACTGAGCCACGGGATCCTGAAACATTACCATAACGTACCACAGCAAAGCGTGTGCGACGATCGCCTGCTAAATTGTTGGCAGCGGTCATAAGCTTGTCTGAGCACAGCTTAGTGGCCCCGTAAAGATTGATGGGGTTGGCTGCTTTATCAGTTGATAGGGCAACGACCTTTTCAACATTGTTTTCAAGGGCCGTCTCAATGATATTTTCAGCTCCCATGACATTGGTTTTAATGCATTCCATGGGATTGTATTCTGCAGCCGGTACCTGTTTGATGGCGGCAGCATGGATCACGATATCCACTCCACGCAGAGCAAGATTTAGGCGTTCCTTATCGCGTACATCACCTATGAAATAACGAATTTTACTTGCGTAATTGCTAAAACGGCCCTGCATTTCATACTGCTTGAGCTCATCGCGTGAGTAGACGATGATTTTCTTAGGATCATAGCTTTCAAGCACGGTTTTAACAAAACAGTTACCAAAGGAGCCGGTACCGCCAGTGATGAGGATGGTTTTGTCCTTTAAATATTGGGCAATAGTCTTATGTGCAATATCAGTCATACTTTCCTCTAATTAGGCGGAAATGCCGTATTTCTTCATTTTCTCAACTAAGGTGGTGCGACGAAGTCCTAGGAGCTCTGCAGATTTTGCTACCACGCCACCACTTCTCTCTAGTGCTTGACGTATCATTCCTGTTTCCATATCGGCAACCATGTCCTTAAGATTTACTCCATTATCTGCAAGCTTGGGGGCAACAAAGGCACTAGCCATCTCAGCCTCTCCTGCAAGGCTCGGAAGTGAGGTAATGGATGCTGAGGCCATGATATCTGATAGATCATCATCTCCACAGGAGAAGGCGTCAAGTAGGGCCTCGCGTTCATCAATTGGATTTATTTCGATGCTCTCACCGCGATATTGTGGAGGCAGATCATTTTTGTCGATGATTTCGTTAGGATGCAAGATGAGCAAACGCTCTACTAGGTTTGAAAGCTCGCGCACATTGCCTTTCCAAGGATCGGCCATCAAAGCTTCAATGGCACTTTGAGTAAAGCGTAAGGTAATATGGTTGCTGTCGCCAAAGTTATGCGTTAGCTGTTGCAAAAGTAGGGGAATATCATCGCTACGCTCAGCAAGAGTGGGTGTGGTGATGGGGAAAACATTGAGACGGTAATAGAGATCTTGTCTAAAGGTGCCATCTTCAACCATTTTTTCCAAATTACGATGGGTGGCAGCGATGATGCGTACGTCGGCTTTTAATAGTTTATTAGAACCTACACGAGAGAAAGTATGCTCCTGCAGTACCCGCAAGAGTTTTACCTGCATGGCAAGAGGCATATCACCAATTTCATCTAAAAATAACGTGCCCCCCTTAGCAAGTTCAAAGCGTCCTTCATGAGCAGAGAAAGCTCCAGTAAAAGCACCTTTTTCATGGCCAAAAAGCTCAGATTCTAAAAGCTCACCTGGGATGGCACCACAGTTTACTGGTACAAAGGGACCTGATGCGCGCTTTGAAAGTTCATGAATGGAGCGGGCAACCACCTCTTTACCTGTACCTGATTCTCCTAAAATTAAT
>CAVJLP010000052.1:12718-14898 GCA_963650525.1 Firmicutes bacterium CAG:534 | reverse complement strand
CAGCCTGCATTAGAGGTTCTCCATTACATCCTTCATGGTGGCAATTACGCCATCAGAGGTAATTGCATGTAAGAGCTTGGCAGTTAAGGCGCAAACATCAACGTCAGAGGAGAGATCACGACCCCAAAGCTTGACATCAGAGAGCACTGCCTTGACAGTTAACTGTGCAGAAGCTTCAGTCTTCTGATAGAAGGACCATGCCTTAGAGAGCACAGAGACCGCATAGGCATCATCAACGAATTCACCGCTCTTGCCACCTGCACGGTTAACCTTAACAGGAACAGTGTCATTGGCATCCTTATAAAGCTCGATAAAGGCGGCAACAGCAAAGCAAAGCTTCTTAGGCAACACACCCTTGGCACGAGCATCAAGTAAAGAAGGAATGACACGGGCATTCATCTTGGAGGTGCAGTTCATAAGAATGGAGGCTAGCTGATGGTGCATGGAAGGATCAGAGAAACGATCCATAACGGCATCAGCAAATTCGGTCAACATGCCCTTATCAAGATTTACTGCAGGAATGATCTCATCATAGACGATGGAACGAGCAAAGGCACCGGTCACGGGATCAGACATCATCTGATCAACAACATCAAGGCCTGCAAGGAATGCTGCCGGAACATTGGAGGTGTGGGTACCATTTAAGATACGGACCTTACGCAAGCGGTAAGGAGTGATGTCCTTCTCGACGACAACATTGAGGCCGATCTTCTCAAAAGGAAGCATCTCTTTGACCTTCTCATCACCTTCGATTGCTAGGAAGTGGAAGATCTCGCCGCAGGTCATAAGTGCATCCTTATAGCCAAGCTTCTGCTCAAATTCCTGAGCAGTGGCAGTAGGATAGCCTGAAACAACACGGTCAACTAGAGTATTTAGGAACTGGCACTTGTTATTGATGAAATCAACAAAGCCCTGACCTAAATTCCAGTCAGATGCATGCTTTAAGACGATTTCCTTAAGCTTAGTGCCGTTATCCTCGATAAGCTCGCAGGGAAGAACGGTAAGGCCTTCACCTAGCTTATCAAAACGCTCCTTGAGCATGGCAGTAAGCTTTGCAGGGAAGGATGAAGGAGCCTTAGCACCTAAGCCCTCTTCCTGAACATAGACGATACCTGCCTCAGTGGTGTTTGAGAAGACAAACTCTACATCCTTAGAGCAGGCAGCTTCTTTAAGCTTGGCCCATTCTGCGTCTTCATAGGGATTAAAGCCACCGGCGATGGTATTAACAACATCGATCTCCTCGCTCTCCTTGCCACCTGCAACACCGTGCAAAATGGTGGTATAGAGGAAGTCCTGAGCGATAAGCTTAGGCATTACGCGTCCGCGGGGAGTAGGCTGAACAACATATACACGACCGTTGAACAGTCCCTTGTTATTGAGCTTATAGAGCATCCAGTCAAGGAAACCTCTTAAGAAGTTGCCTTCGCCAAACTGAATGGCGCGTACAGGAAGATCTGATTTTAATTCTGGTTTAGTCTTAAGGTTGAGTTCTGACATGCTTACTCCTTTTTGAATGGCATGGCTTAATAGTTCTGTAATCGCCTATTGTATGACAGATCAAAACACAAAAGATCAGTACCGCGCAAAATACGCAATACTGATCTCAATTGGTTCAGAATTTAGTCATATTCATTGAGCAACTCTCAATTTATCTGAGCATAAATTTATAACTTAGATCTTTAATATTATGGATCTATACGACATTATTCAGGAAATTCAATTTCCACCTTAAGCATATCGGCACCGTGCTCTGCAAAATCCTTAAAGGCCTGAGCTGCGTCATCAAACTTATAGGTGTTGGTAACAGCCTTACGCAAATTGACCTTGCCTGACTTAACAAGATCGATAAGATTTAAGAAGTCCTGCTTTAAGGCATTGCGTGAACCGAAGACATTGAGCTCCTTCTTCTGCAGTAAGGTGAAGTTGAAATCAAGATTCTTCTTGCCTACACCAATCAATACTACACGACCACCAAAGGCTGAAGCATCAATGGCATTTTGGAAGGTCTGCGGCAGACCTACAGCTTCAATTGCCACATCAAAGCCCTTACCGCCAGTTATCTCAAAGCACTTTTCAACGAAGGTCTTGCCATCATTGAAGATGCCACCATCAAGACCAAAGCTTTCAACTGCATAATCAATCTTCTTTTGAGCAACGTCAGCGATATAGACCTTGGCACC
>CAVJLP010000052.1:0-12708 GCA_963650525.1 Firmicutes bacterium CAG:534 | reverse complement strand
AGGACTTGGCAGCAACTGCAGCTAAGGCACCGCTGGTACCTGCACCGATCACAAGAACATTGTCACCCTCTTTTACCTTGCCACGGGTTACTGCGCCATGATAGGAGATGCAGAAAGGCTCAATTGCAGCCAGTTCATCCGGAGCTAAGCCCTTGCCATCATAGATACGCTCAAAGGGCATGGTGATGTACTCAGAGAAAGCACCATCACGCTGTGCACCTAAGGTCTCATTGTGCTCGCAGCAATTAACTAAGCCACGCTGGCATGAATAGCACTTGCAGCAGTTAAAGTAAGGATTACAGGTTACAACCATCCCCTCCTTTAAGCCATACTTTGAGGCATCACCGTTTAACTTCTCAATGCGAGCAGAAAACTCGTGACCTGGGATACGAGGATATGAGGCATAAGCAAAGGTTCCTTTGTAGGTGCCTAAATCAGATCCGCAGATACCACCACGTAAAACCTTTAATAAAGCCTCACCCTCCTTAGGTTCAGGCATAGGAGTTTCAATGATCTCAACTTTGCCAGGCTCTGGAATAATGATAGTTTTCATTTTTTTAATCCTTTGTTAAATAAACTTTTTAAATCCTTATCCAATCTTTTCTTAGAAGATCAGGTTTACCAAACCAGTTGTGAAGGCTGGTACGAAGGTCAGAATCAACAGTGCAATGACCAGAAGAATGTAGAACGGAACTGCCTCTTTAATGAAGGTACCCATACGGCACTTAGTAATAGAGCAGGTCACGAACATCAAGGTACCCATAGGAGGTGAAAGTGCACCTAAGGCGAAGTTGAAGATCACCACCATGGCAAAGTGAATTTCATCGATACCAAAGTGCTTGGCCAAAGGAGCAAGCAACGGTACCAAGATGATCATGGCAGCATTACCTTCAATGAACATACCGATGATGAGCAAGAACACATTAACGCACAGGAGGAAGACTACAGCGCTGTTTAAATGATCAACAAATAAAGAGGTGCAGTACTGAGGGATCTTCTCCTTAGTCAACGCCCAAGCAAAGGCGGATGCACAGGCGATGATGAGCATGATTGATGCAGAAGTCAGTACGGTCTCCTTTAAGCCCTTGATGACATCCTTAATATGCATCTCACGATATACAAAGCCTAAGAACAAGGAATAGACGATGGCAACAGAGCCGGCCTCAGTTGGAGTGAAAGCACCGATACGGATACCACCGATGATGATCACTGGTAAGCACAAGGGTAGGAATGCGCCCTTAAAAGTCTGCCATACGCGCTTTGCTGAGGTATCAACCTTAACCGGGCTCTTATAGCCACGCTTGTAGGAGACGAAGCCTACGAGCAACATCAGCATTACGCAGAGCATAAGACCTGGGCCAATACCTGCAACGAAGAGCTTACCTATGGATACGTTAGCAATGGAACCGTAAATAATCATCGCAATTCCGGGAGGAATTAACGGGGTGATGATGGCTGAGGTTGCAACTAATACAGAGCCAAAGGCCTTGGAGAAACCACGCTTTTCCATCTCAGGAACTAGCATCTTAGCTTCCATAGCGGCATCAGCAAGGTTTGAACCGGAAAGTCCGCCCATCAAAGTAGCAACCAAGACAGTTACATGGCCGATACCACCGGTGATGTTTCCTACCAAGCTTTCACAAAAATCAACGATGCGTTTGGTAACACCGGTATAGTTCATGAACACACCAGCACACACGAAGAACGGAATTGCCAAAAGTGCAATTGACTGTGAGCCTGAGAGCACACGCTGAGCCAGAATTACTGAATTGATCTCAGGATGCAGTGCAAAGTATGAAGCGGCAGCTGCCAAAATGGCGACAAACACCGGCACCTTCATAAATAAGAACACTAACAGCAGGATGGAGCTTAATGCAATTACGGAATCCATTATGCGTTCTCCTCTTTGGTTGCAGCATTTTCTTTGTTCAGGTTCTGCTTATAGGCAAAGATTGCTGAAATAATCATCACCACAGAGCTTATCGGCATAATGCCATTAATAAACCAGAACGGGATATGCAATATGTTGGTGGATTTACCGATCTTAAGCATAAGCTTGATAATGTCGCCACCTAAATAGGTAAGATAGGCAAGTACAACCACAACAATTACCAGATCGATAAACTCGATAATCTTTTTAATATTTTTAGGGAAAAGATCTACTACCATCTCAACTGCTACATGGCTACCATAACGGAAGGCAGCACCTGCACCACAGAAGGTAAGCCACAGGAAAGTCCATAGCTGTACTTCCTCAGCCCAGATGAGTGGAGAGCCTACGAAGTAGCGCATGATCACGCCACCGAAGGTAACTACAATCAGGATCACGAGCGATATCGCGGCGATGATCAGATCGAGGTTACACAGCACTTGTTTCTTATCAACGGGCATAACACCCCTCCTAACTGCCCCTTGCGGGGCAGCCATAAATATGAATTTAAAAGTATTTGATTAAGGCAGTGAATTACTGCATTGCAGCCTTAACGGTGTCGTAGAGGCCAGGAGTCCAATCCTTGGTGAACTCAGGAAGTTCGTAGAATTTCTTGGACGCGTCGATGAGTTCTTGCTTGAACTCAGGAGAAGGAACGGTGACAGTTACGCCTTCTTTCTTAAACTGCTCCAAAAGCTCAGTCTCGGACTTCTCAACGATTTCATTCTGATAGACACCGGCATCGTGGCAGGTCTCAACTAAGAGCTTTTGCTGCTCAGGAGTTAAAGAATCATAGAAATCAGTACCGACAACGAGGTTGGTGACGTTATATACGTGAGCATCTAACAACAGATACTTAGCAACTTCATGGAACTTGCCGTTATACAAAACAGGGATCGGGTTCTCAACACCGTCGATGGTGCCCTGCTGCAATGAGGTATAAACATCACCTAAAGCCATAGGGGTAGGAGTTGCACCTAAAACCTCAAAGCCCTTAACCTGAATGTTATTGGTAGGAACACGGATCTTCATGCCTTTCAAATCAGCAAGCTTGGTGACAGGCTTGGTGGTTAGAGTGTGACGAGCACCATAACGCCAATCAGCACCGATGATCTTCAAATGAGCATCCTTAGCAACCAAGTCAGCTTGATCCTTAAACCACTTAGAATCGGCAAGCTTGAAAGCCTGTTCCCAGTTGTCATAGAGGAAAGGTCCGAAAACAATGCCCATGTCCTTGATGCCACGATCATAGAAGAATGCACCGTCGGTCAAAGTGGCGACAGGCTCACCTGCAACCATCTGATCCATGACGTCATCCTTTGAGCCTAACTGTGAGGAAGGATAAAGCTCGATCTTAAACTTACCGCCAGAGCGCTCCTCAATTAACTCCTTCCACTTCTGGCAACCAAGATCAAAAGGCTCACCTGGGTTATTGCCGTAGCCTACACGCAGAACAACCTCATCGGCAGCTAGGGCCTGAGCTGCAGAAAAAGCCATCAAGACAGAAGCAACAGCTGCGAACAAGACTTTATTTTTTTGCATGATTTCTATTCCTTATGTTTAGTAATGCAATTACGACAATATGTTTAGAGCATAAGTCGTGCCAAATTCAAAAACTTCAGATACAAACGTTTACAGAAGATCTGTCAACGCTTTTTGTTTCATTTTGAAATCTTTATAGCTTTTTTGCTGTTTCATATTGTTACATTTTGAAACATTAAAAATGTGACGTAGTGTAAAATTTACAGCTTTTCTGAAATGTTTGAATTTTTTAAGTTATTTTATAAGGAGTTAGGAATAAATTTGCTAAGAGCGCTCTTAAAATATTAAACCTCTAAAGAAAGCTCACGCAGACGTCGCCACAAGGTAGTACGGGATAGACCAGAGATTTTTACGCATTCACTTATTGAGTGCTTTGATAAAAGATGCTTTAGATATTGCTTTTCAACATCCATAAGCGAGGTTGTATCCGAAATATCAAGATGGGTAGCACCATTTGCTGATGGTCCCTTATCTTTAGGAGTTATAAGCTCTGAAAGCTCCTGCAGTTGCACTCTATTGCCTGAAAACGATAACGCCTCGGCCACATTTCTAAGCTCGCGCACATTACCTGGCCACTGATAGGATAAGAGCATCGCCGAGGCTTCATCGGATAAAAGGATCTCTTGCTCATCACAGTGCAGAAATCCAGCCATAAAATGCTTAAAAAGAAGGATCACGTCATCACCACGCTCGCGCAAAGGCGGGATCGCAAGACGCAGAACATTCAAACGATAGTACAGATCATAGCGAAAGCTCCCCTCTGCACACATCTCAAGTACACGCCTGTTACCTGCAGCAATAATACGTATATCAAGCGGGATCACCCTATCATCACCGATACGACGGATCTCACGCTCCTGAATAACACGTAACAGCTGAGACTGAACGTCCAAAGGAAGCTCCGTTACCTCATCTAGGAATATAGTGCCTCCCTGTGCCATCTCAAATAAGCCCTTACGACCAGAGCGACGCGCACCGGTAAAAGCACCTTCAGCATAACCAAAAAGCTCAGATGCAACTAAGCCTTCAGGAAGGGATGCGCAGTTAACCGAGACAAAAGGCATCTGGGAACGGGGTGAATCATTATGAATAGATTGAGCAAAGCCCTCCTTACCTACACCGGTTTCACCAAAGATCATGACTGTAGACTCAGAGTGGGCAAATTTCGCAGCTTTCTCTACTACCTCCTCCATCACTGTACTTCTGCGCACAATGTCCTCAAATCTTGTACGGGCATACAGGCCCTTTTCATATACAGCGATCTTCATGGAGCGTACATTCTCCTCAAGGGCTGAGGAGTCCTGCATCACCACCATGTTGTTTTTTAAATCACCAGATGAAAGCTCAAGATTACGCAGTAGCACCTTGCGATCACCTAAAGAGAGCACCGCATGGGAGCCATCCTGTTTAAGGTAGGGAGCTAAATTTTCATGCCATTTATTCTTTTCACAAAAAGAGAGCAGATCGGCAGCCTTCTGATTGGTATAGGTGCTACTGCCATTTTCATCAAAAACCACCACTCCTTCATCTATATTGTTTAACAACGAGGTCATGGTAGATAACATAAGCTCACGTGAGCGCATAGAGTGCTCAAGCTCAATGGCATTTAATATGGCTTTTTTGATGGAGAAAAAATCAGAATCTACAAACTCACTTTTAATATTAAACCGCCGTGCACTTTCAACTGCAACAACACATCCTGCAACGCCATCACAGCCTTGCTCATAGACTCTGGCAACAGTCTCTTCTATTTCCTCAGGTGTGGTACAAGGATGCACATTTATAAGCTCCCCCTTAAGCTGCAAGGAGCAGGTCTCAAGACCGATGACATTATCCTGAGTGACGACCGCAATTGAATGACATCCCGCGCGCAAAAGTTTTCTTACTGCATTGAATACATCATAAAAGGAGGCTTCAATATCAACCACCGTGATCCCTGGAACTCCGCGCAGGACCTTGGCAGTACCGCCACGGGAGATCACAATCTTACAGTCAGGATGACGTTTGATGGCATCTATGGCTTCATAATCATAGGCAACCTCAACAGGTATTTCTAACCCAAGCTTTGCAATCACCTGCTTTGATAACAGCCCCGTATGCTGATAAGGTGCTACCAATAAAATATCTTGCGAAGTCATCAACTCATCCCTGTGTTCGCCATTGTGCTCAAAATGCACTGTAATTTACTTATTTTAGCAAACTGCGCCGTGAAATCTGCTCACTGCTATAATGCCGCCATCTAAGATGTTATCGGGAACATCAAGCAGTTATTGTTAGGAAAATCCATTTTTAAATTATGCAAATAAAAGGTCTAATCTCACTTGCCTTTGGCACACTAGGACTAGGAATCACCGAGTTCGTTGCCATGGGACTATTGCCCTATATTGCCAAAGCCTATGATATTTCACTTGCAACAGCAGGCCATGTAATTTCAGCCTATGCAATCGGAGTTGCCTTTGGTGCCTTTGCCTTACTTTTTCTACGTCGCTTTGAGCTTAAAACCATACTTTTAATGCTCATCATCGTGCATATCACAGGTAATGCTCTGACAATCGTAGCTCCTGATTTTACCTCCCTGCTTGGTGCGCGCTTTATTGCAGGTCTGCCGCATGGATCATTTTTTGGAGTAGGCTCAATTATTGCGCAAAACATCAGTGCCAAGGGGAAAGGGTCATCGGCTGTATCCATTATGATTGCCGGCATGACGATCTCTAATATCTTCGGTGTTCCCTTAGGCACCGCTCTTGCTGATATCGTAAGCTTCAAGGCAATCTTCGTTTTAGTAGTGATCTGGGGACTTATCGTTCTATTTTCTTGCCACCGCTGGATCCATGACGCAGGACGCATTGAGGACACCGGCTTTAAAGGACAGTTTGCTTTCTTAAAATGCCCAGCCCCTTGGCTCGTATTAGGGGCTACGATGTTTGGCAACGCTGGCATTTTCTGCATGCACAGTTACATCTCCCCTATTCTTACCAATCTTGCAGGCATTAGTCTGCAGGCAGTTCCTGCAGTTCTTGTTGCAATGGGGATCTGCATGGTCATGGCAAACTTCATCTCAGGACGTCTTTGTGACAGATTCACCCCAGGAAGTGTAGGCGCCATGGTACAGTTGCTTGCTGCCGTGCTGTTAATTGCAGTAGCTATCTTTGGTAACAATACTATTGCCTGCATCGTGCTAGTTTGCCTAATTGCTGGAACATTATTTGCCCTTTCCGCACCTGAGCAGGTATCTATTCTAAAGACGGCGCCAGGTGGATTATTGCTAGGAGCTGCCATGGTACAGGCTGCCTTTAATATAGGCAACGCCCTAGGCTCATTTGCAGGAGGTCTGCCGATCACCTTTGATATCTCTTTAAGATTTATCACCGTGATCGGTGCCTTTCTTGGCTTTTTGGGCTTTTTATGCTTATTTTTCTATGCAAGGAAGTGGGAGAGTAAGTTCTACGTAAAAGAGAAATAAGCTCATTTTCTTGGGGAACTTTTGTTAAATAAATGCTCCCCAAGAATGTAGCATTATCTGCTATCGCATCATCTTTTAGTAACATTCCTTCGCTCTTACAAAATGCTTCTGTGATTTGACACCACCTGCTATCTCATCGAAGCTATCAAATGCCATTCATCTACCTTACATTTTGCCTCCTATCATCATGAGTCAAGCATAAAGTTACAAGATCATCTAAAATATTCCTATAACAAGAGGAGATAAGAATGCGCCTACTCATCAATACCATGGCCCCGCTGCAGCAGTGGTTTCTAGATAGCCTTGCAAAATTGGGTGAATGCAAAAGAGTTGATAAGCTTAATGATGACAATCGTCAGGATTTTTTGGGAAGTGCTGAGGTTATGGTGTGCTCAGGTGGCTCACGCGCTCCTGCATCCTTAATTGATGAAATGCCTAATCTAAAAATAATTGCAGTCTACGGCACAGGCTATGACGGCGTGGATATTAAGCATTGTAAAGAGCGCGGCATTATCGTAACAAACACTCCTGCTGTGATGAAGGACGATGTGGCAGATACTGCAGTAGCCCTGCTTTTAAATATCGCACGAGAATTTCCCAGAGCACATAATCATGTAGCAAGTGGTGGATGGCTTAAGGGACCATGTCCTCTTACTACCCGTGTTACTAATATGCGTGTAGGTATTGCCGGCATGGGTGCTATCGGACAGGAAATTGCCTTGCGCTTAAAAAACGGTTTTCGCTGTGAAATAGGCTATTACGCCCGCCATCAAAATACTGATCTCCCCTATAGTTTTTACAGCTCCATAAAAGATCTGGCTTTATGGGCACAGGCCTTAATTTTAGTACTGCCAGGTGGCAAGGCTACCTTCCATCTAGTAGATGCAGATGTTTTGCAGGCACTAGGTAAGGATGGCTTTTTAGTAAACGTTGGCCGCGGCTCCTTAGTTGATACAAAGGCACTGATAAAAGCCTTAGCTAACAAGCAGTTAAAAGGCTGTGGACTTGATGTATTTGAAAGAGAACCTATATTGCCACATGAGCTTTTAAAACATGAGAATGTATGCGTATTACCGCATGTTGGGTCTGCGACCTTTGAGTCCCGTGATGCCATGGCCTCTTTAGTTTTAGAGAATATTAAAGCTTTTATAAATAATGGGCAGGCATTAACTGTGGTAGCGGAGCTTGCATGAACGCAGTTGAGCTATCACACCTTACCCGTCATGATCTAAGTCATCTGTCACGCTCTTTATACGCCTTCTTTATAAGTCCAAGGCTTGAGCGTGGCATAACCACACTTAGCATGAATGAGGTGTTGTCCTACCTTGAAAATACCTCGGCTATATTTCCTACCTCTGGAGATATGCGTATTGCACAACTAGCATTAACCGAGCTTGAGCATGCTGGCTTTATCAAAAGATCTGATGAAAACGCATCATATGAGGGACAGCAGCTGAGCTTTCCCTTCTTTAGTGCCCCTCTTGAGATGATCCCTGAGCGTCCGTTTAACATGAACACCACATGGAAACCTGGTCCATCCTTTGCTCAAAGTTGTATGATCTGTGGACTTGAGGATAGCAATTACAGCGATCAGGAGCTAAGAGCTTTTTGTGTGTATTGGAGCTCAAAAGCGGAGGAACGCTCACAGACAGCATGGGAGCGTGCCTTTGCGCAGCGTCTCATGAGATCACGTCAGGCCAAAGCTAAAAAGAATACCTTAAAGGCTCAGGAAAAAATTGAAAAGACAGCGATCCCTATAGCTCAAACTATTGCCAATCCCTACCAGGCCGAGCGCTGATTTTTGCTAATGCTCTGATTTCATGTAAGATTACTCACTTGGAGGGGTAACCATGGAAATTATTTCACGTAACAAAATCTTAAATCTTAACAATCCTGCAGTAATGGGAATATTAAACGTCACCCCGGACTCCTTCTCTGATGGCGGACTTTTTAATAACCCACTTAAGGCTTTAACTCATGCAAAAGCCATGGCGGATGCTGGTGCAGCTATAATTGACATTGGCGGTGAATCCACCCGTCCTGGTGCTCAAGCTGTATCAGTGCAGGAGGAAATTGACCGCGTGGTTCCGGTAGTAGAGCTGATTGCCAAAGAACTTGATGTATTTATCTCAATTGATACCTCACAGCCTCAGGTAATGAAGGAAAGCTATGATGCAGGTGCTCATATCTGGAACGATATCCGTGCTCTTTCAGTAGAAGGAGCCCCGCAGATGGCAGCAAGTCTTGATATTCCGGTGATCCTCATGCACATGCAGGGACAGCCTCGTACTATGCAACAATCTCCCCACTATGATGATGTAGTAGGTGAGGTGATTAAATTCCTGATAGATAGATTAAATGTCGCCATTGATGCAGGAGTTTCCCAAGAGCACATCATCCTCGATCCAGGCTTTGGCTTTGGTAAGAGTGTCCGTGATAACTATGAGCTTTTAAATTCACTTGAAGCACTTTGTGAACTGGGATATCCTGTGCTCTCTGCGCTTTCACGTAAATCAATGCTCGGTGCAGTAACCTCACAAACTAAGGCCCAGAACAGAGTTATATCATCTGTTGCAGGTCATCTTATTTCAGTTATGAAGGGCGCAAAGCTAGTACGTGTTCATGATGTCAAGGAAACCGTTGAGGCCCTGCAGATCTTTAACGCCATGAATAATTTTGAGGATATCAATTAATGCAGGCTTGGTATATAGCAGCAATAGCACTGCTCTCCTGTGCGTTATCTCCTTGTTTGTCCGCACTTTTATGTGCGCTGTCAGGCGCAAGGCTTCTGCCTAAAATCGCCCCGGTGCTATCTTTGTTAGCAGCAGGTTTTATTTTAGCGCTAGGACTTGGACATGTGCTCCCGGAGGCTATGGAACACAGTGAACCACACTATATCGGCTTGACGGCTCTATTTGCAGTGCTGGTGCTCACTCTATTTGAAATGATGTTTTCATCAAAGCATCAGCACAATGGACAATGTCATCATTCAGCAAATGCCAAGGCCTTAGCTCAGGGAGGAGCCGCCTTAATTGCAGGAACTGTTTTACATACCCTGTGTGATGGTGTGATCATCGCATCTGCCTATATGAGTGATATTCATGTAGGCATGGCCGTAACATTGGCTGTGATCATGCATGAGATTGCCCATGAGCTTGGTGACTATGCCTTGATGCTCTCTTTGGGCATGAGTAAAAAAGGTGCTTTTATAATCAATATCGCAGCCTTAAGTGGAACCTTAGTTGGTGCCATTGTAGCGATGCTACTCTTAAGCGGCTTTGAAGAGCTCCTGCCCTATGCCCTTGCCATGTCTGCTGCAAGCTTCATCTATGTATCATTATCAGATCTATTGCCACGTCTGCGCAAGGCAGGAACAGCACCTCAATCTCTGCTTCGTTTTAGCTTAATTCTAGCAGGTGCAGTGATCTGCCTTCTGCTTGCATCCCACGATTAATCATCCATAAGCTTAAGCGGTGCGTTAAATGACAGAGTACGTGCCTGCTTTAGCTTATCAAACTTTACTTCATACTCACCTGAGGCATCCTGTACTACTTGTACAGTGCCAGGGCCGAAGATCTCATGAAAAACTCGATCGCCCTCTTTGAATGCAGGATCACATACTGCACTTAAGGCAAAACGACCTCTGTTTATACGTCCGCCCTTTTCTACTACCAGATCCTCTTTTATATCAGAGAGAAAACGTGACGGATCACGTTGCTGCCCATTGACAAAACCGGCACTCTGCGTCATAAAAAGCTGCTTTTTAGCACGGGTCATGGCAACATACATCAGCCGGCGTTCTTCCTCAATATCATCTACCGTGGCACTTTTTGCTGACGGGAAAATACCATCAGTCATACCTGCAAGAAATACATAATCAAACTCAAGCCCCTTTGATGCATGCACGGTCATTAACTTTACCTTGCCAAGATCAGCATGATCATCACTGCTTGATGTAAGCGCAATACGGGAGAGAAAATCTGCAATATTGGTAGTTTCCCCTTCATTTTCTTCAAAATCATAGGCAAGCTGACGTAAGGCTGTGATCCCCTCAAGCCTTGCCTCATCACCGCTGTCTTTAAGATGCTCCTCATATAAAAAGCCGTTTAAAACAAGCTCCAAAGCAAGCGTAGGCTTAAGCTTATCTATTTGCCCCTGAAGCTCCAAAACCTTCTGCACAAATTGCCTTATCGTAGTCCCATTGGTGATTTTAGGATCATCAATGCTTTGCATAAGCTGTGCAAACAATGAATTGTCATCAGAGGCTGCATCAAGAGAGAGACGCTCTAGGCGCTTTTTGCCAAAGCCACGTCTTGGCTCATTTACGACGCGCTTAAATGCCAGATCATCATCAGGATTTAGGCACAGTCTTAAATAAGAGGTGATGGTCTTAATCTCAGATCTTTCTAAAAAGGCCGTACCACTCATGATCTTATAAGGAATTGAATGTCTGATAAAAGCACGCTCAATCTCACCTGCAACATGAGTTGCTCTATAGAGCACACTGACATCAGCATGAGGATTTAAAGAAAAAAGCTCCAAGATCTCATCTGCAATATACTCAGCTTCCATTACTTCATTTACTGCATGGATGATGGCAGGCTTCATACTGGAGGTAAAATCATCAACTATCTTAAACTCAGGCTCTTTAACAGATTCTATGCGACTGTGCGCCTCCATTACCTGAAGCAAAGATGATGCTTCATCCTCATCGTCATTTAATTTCTTGGGGGTATAGATCCTTACCATGTCAGACATGGTTATATCTTTGCGCATAGCCTCAAGATGTTTTCGTCCTGAGTCCTGATTATGACTTATAAGAGAGAAGGCCGCATCCAAAATATCCCGACTTGAACGGTAGTTTTTAGTAAAGACAAAGCTCAAGGCCTCAGGATGAATGGCGGTAAAATCGATAAAGTACTTTACATTGGCACCGCGAAATGAATATATGGTCTGATCAGGATCTCCTACTATGAAAAGATTGCCATGGAAGGCTGATAGGATCTCAACTAGCTCATACTGCTGCGCATCAATATCCTGAAACTCATCGACCATGATATATTCAAGCTTTTTCTGCCAGAGCTCTCTAATATCATCCCTATCTTTTAAAAGATAGAGCGTAAAGGCGATGAGATCATCAAAATCCAAAGCACCTGCAGTACGCTGCATAAAAAGATAACGAAAGAAGATCTGCTCTTTAGGGGAATTGGAATCTGCAATTGCACCTAAAAGTCTGGTGCTGTCAAAGCATAAAAGATCCTCTACATATCCAAGATCAGAGCTTTTGCGCTTATCAATATATTCCCATGCATCATTTAAGCTTATCTGACGGCCATTAATTCCAAGCTCCAAATAGACTGTCTTCAAGGAGCTTTTAACATCCGCTACATCCCATAAGGTAAAGTTACCAGATCGTCCTAGGGCATCGGATTGCTGACGTAAAAACTCACAGCAAAAGCCATGAAAGGTTGACACCATAGGATCGATGCCATCGCCACAGATCCTGCGTATACGCAATTTCATTTCATCGGCGGCTTTGTTAGTAAAAGTCACACACAAGGCAGAGCGTGGAGAGATCCCCAATGCAGAAATCAGATAAGCATAGCGTGAGGTAAGAGTCTTGGTCTTGCCAGTACCGGCACCTGCCAAAACTCTGATATATCCTTCTGTTTGAGCTGCAGCTTGTGCCTGATCTTCATTTAAGGCACAGAGAATTTTATGCATTGGAGATCCTTAATGATTTAAATTGATTCAAGGATTATTATAAAGATAA
>CAVJLP010000051.1:0-14979 GCA_963650525.1 Firmicutes bacterium CAG:534 | reverse complement strand
AAGAACTTCCACTGACGCTTGGTCTTGGATTTTAACCTGGTGAAAACTTCTGTTTTTAAAGTGTGACAGACTTCAAATCAGAACTTTTCGCCGTAAATTTATATAGGCACTCCTTGTTTAAAATCATTGATGGATGGATGCAGGGAGTGCGACATCTTCCTACCTCCCGTTTTAATCACCGCCCGCAGGGCACTAGCATTTCGCTTATTGTCATTCACTATATCTCCCTTCCTCCTAATGTATTTGGCGGGCATTTTGTAGATGATCTTTTTCTAGGGAGGCTTGATGAAAGCAAACATCCTTACTTTAAGGGCTTAAGAGATTTTGAATGCTCGACTCATCTGTTTATTAATAGATATGGGCAGATCACACAATATGTTTCCTTTGATGAACGGGCTTGGCATGCAGGTCGTAGTGAATATTGCGGTCACAAAGGGTGCAATGACTACTCAATTGGGATCGAACTTGAGGGATGCTCATATTGTGCCTACACTAATGAGCAATATGAAGCGCTGGATGATTGCATTAAGGCTTTAAAAGAGGCCTATCCTGAAATTAAAAATAATATTGCAGGACATAATGAGGTGGCACCTGATCGTAAGGTGGATCCTGGTCCTTTCTTTAACTGGAAGCGCTATCGCAAAGAATAACCATCATACAATTAAAATTTTGAAAGAGGAAATAAGATGGCACACTGGCTTGAAAATTACTTTGCCAAAAAAGAGGCTCGTGAGCGTATTGGGGTGGTACCCTTGGCATTGAATGAAGAGGAAACCGATGAGCTCTGTGCATTATTGCAAAACCCTCCTAAGGGCTCTGAGGATGAACTCTTATATCTTATCTCTGAACGCGTAAATCCTGGCGTTGATGCCTCATCCAAGATTAAGGCTGCATTTTTGCATTCAATTGCCGACGGCTCGGTGGAAAGCCCAGTTATCACTCCCAAAATAGCAGTTGAGCTTTTAGGTGGCATGAAGGGTGGCTATAACACTGCATATCTTGTCTCACTGCTTTCAAATGAAACTCTTGCAGAGGATGCTCGTCAGGCCCTGTCTAAGACTTTAATGGTATATGACGCCTTTGATGATGTGGCAGAACTTGCAAAGGCTGGCAATGCTACTGCTAAGTCCCTAATTGAGGATTGGGCTGAGGCCAAATGGTTTACCTCAAGAGCTCTTTTACCTGAGCACATCGATCTTACTGTTTTCAAGGTTTCAGGTGAAATTAACACCGATGATTTCTCACCAGCTCCTGATGCTTGGTCACGTCCTGATATTCCTCTGCATGCTCGTGCCATGTTTAAGAACTCACGTGAGGGCTTAACTCCTGATGAGGAGGGAGTAACCGGACCTCTGAAACTCATTGAAGAGCTAAAGGCTAAGGGAAATCCGCTGTTGTTTGTAGGCGATGTTGTTGGTACCGGATCCTCAAGAAAAAGTGCTGCCAATTCCCTTATTTGGCATATAGGTAAGGATATTGCAGGTGTGCCTAACAAGCGTGAGGGGGGCTTTGTCATAGGTGGCAAGATCGCTCCTATCTTCTATACCACCTTAGAGGACTCCGGCGCTCTTCCTCTTGAAGGAGATGTCTCCAAGCTTAACCGTGGAGATGCGGTAGTGCTTAATGTATATGAGGGCACGGTAACCTCCAAGGAAACTGGGGCAGTTTTATGCAAATTTGTTCTTAAGACCAATACGCTGTTAGATGAGGTGCGTGCAGGTGGTCGTATTAACATGATCATCGGCAAGGCTCTAACTAATAAGGCACGCTCCTTCCTAGGTTTGGGTGAGAGCGACGTATTTGCCAAGAGTGCAGACGTCAAGGGTGAAGGCGGCTTTACTCGTGCACAGAAGATAGTAGGTCGTGCCTGCGGTCTTGCAGGTGTACGTCCAGGTCAGTACTGTGAGGTCAGCATTGCTACAGTTGGTTCTCAAGATACAACCGGTCCCATGACCCGCGATGAGCTCTCTGATCTTGCCTGTCTTAAGTTCCAGTGTCCGTTAGTAATGCAGTCATTCTGCCATACCGCAGCTTATCCTAAGTGTGTAGATATTAAGACCCATCACACTCTTCCATCCTTTATGACCTCTCGTGGTGGTGTGGCTTTGCGCCCAGGTGATGGTGTAATTCATACCTGGCTTAATCGTATGTGCCTGCCTGATACTGTCGGCACCGGTGGTGACTCTCATACCCGTATGCCTCTGGGCATTTCTTTCCCCGCAGGCTCAGGCTTGGTGGCCTTTGCCGCAGCCACCGGATCTATGCCTCTTGATATGCCTGAATCCGTACTGGTTCGCTTTAAGGGCAAGCGCCGTCCTGGAATTACATTGCGTGATCTTGTACATGCTATTCCTTATTTTGCCATTAAGCAGGGACTGCTCACTGTGCCTAAGCAGAATAAGATCAATGTATTCTCCGGCCGTATCATTGAAATTGAGGGCCTCGAGGATTTGAGTGCAGAGCATGCCTTTGAACTTGCCGATGCCTCTGCCGAACGTTCGGCTGCAGGCTGTGCTATCCGTCTGTCAAAGGAAAGTGTTGCCACTTACCTAAAGTCCAACATCGCTTTCTTAAGAAAGCTAGCTAAGGAAGGTTACGAATCACATGATGCCTTATTAAAGCGTGCTGATGCTATGGAGCAGTGGCTTGCCAATCCTCATCTTATTGAGGCTGATCCTGATTGTCATTATGCTGCTGTGTTGGAAATTGACTGTGACGAGATCAAGGAGCCTATTGTTTGCTGCCCAAATGATCCTGATGATGCCAAACTCTTATCAGAGGTCTCAGGTCAGCATATCGATGAGGTCTTCATTGGATCTTGCATGACCAATATCGGTCACTATCGTGCAGCTGCTGCCATTTTAGGTCAGGATAAGGGTGAGGTTCCGGTACGTCTGTGGACTGCACCTCCTACCCGTATGGATAGAGCCGAGCTTACTGAAGAAGGACTGCTCTCTGTTTTAGGCAAGGCCGGAGCCCGTGTGGAGATCCCCGGTTGCTCACTGTGCATGGGTAATCAGGCTCGTGTTCGTGATAACGCAGTGGTAATTTCAACCTCCACCCGCAATTTCCCTAATCGTCTGGGTGATGGTGCTGATTGTTACTTAGGCTCTGCTGAGCTTGCCGCAGTTACTGCACGTCTTGGCAGACTTCCTACAGTAGATGAATATTTTGAGAAATCTGCTGTTTTAAACGGTAAGGAAGATGAGCTCTATGCGCTACTTGATTTTGCAGATGAAGTAGAAGAATAACATCATTAGATCCTTACAATAATTGCAACCTGTTGTATGTTAAAACGTGCGACAGGTTGCATTTTTTTGTGCATTAGGTTGTTAAATAGATAAAATATTGTTTTACTTTATGAAATTTGTATATGTCTGTAAGACACAACTGATGTTCTTAGGCAGGTAGTAAAACCCTTGGCAGTGGAGATAAGATTTTGAGCAGCAAGAAGAACGCTTTTTCCAAGGCATATGATCTCTTAAAAAATGACAGTGAACCAAGATCAAATGCTCTTAACTCAAGTAAAAGACTGCCAAAAATCGGAAGTATGGATATGGATCTGTCATTTCCTGATAGCTATAACTTAACCGGTGACTCAATTGATGCCTTCATGAAAATACAGGGGCGGGCCTTTAGGGCAGGACCAAAGCCTATCACCAAAACTTTGCAGCTCGTAAAGGAAAAGCATGATGGCGTCCTACTGTCAAAGGAAGATCTTATAAAGGAGTATGAAAAAAATTCCCAGAATACTGCACCAGCTGTATCTAAGTTAAAGGTCAACGATGCAATGAAAACTGAGGATAAGCTACGGCCTGATGAGAATAAGGAGGCCTCAGAGCCTTTGGTGCAAAATAGTGATAAGGAAAAAGCACCTGTGATTGATGAGTCCTCAGAGCCTAAAAAGAAGAGCACCAAGGCTTTAGATAAGAAAGAAAAAGCCCATTTGGATTTCCCTTCATTACATGATCTGCCTCAGCTTCCCTTAAGGTGGAGAGTGTATGAGGATAAGCCCAAGCTTTGCAAGGCCTTTAAATACACTGCTATCTTACGTATCCAAAGCGGACATTACAATTTATACCCACTATTTCGCTGGAATGACGGTGTGCCTAAGGTAATTACCGATCCCAAGGGAGAATTCCCTGATTTTGGCAATATTCTTTTAGACAGGGTTGATGCTTTAGATGGTGGCAAGCGTTTCTCTTTGAAAAATGGACTGCTCTTTAATCTTGAGTTTGAGCAGAGCGATCTTTTAGAGGGTGAGTCCTATAGTTCTGGTAAGCAGAGTATTACCCATTGGAAAATCGATGCACCTGCCTTCTATAAGGAAAAACGTATAGTTGCAACTCACAAGGATGAGCTCTACTGGCAAGGTTTTTATATCGTCTATGCCGAGGAGCCAAAGAACGTTGATTTTGGCTCTAATATATTTGTAACCATAGGGGGCAGAGATAAATCTACCTTAAGTGTAGAGGTATCAGATATCCCGGGCACGCAGGTGCTGCTAAAGCTTGGCAAATATCTCTATGGCCCATTTACCTTGTACAAGGATAATTTATCTAGAGCATACATAAGACCTTATGCTGATAAGAACACTAAGCATGATGTCGTTCCTTGCTATGAGGATCATATAGGAGCATTGTCGGTTTATTTTCAGGAAATGAATCTTGAAGTGGGCTTTACCAATCCCCGCTTTATGGATAAATATCTTGAGGATAAGCTAAGTGATGAGGGCTTACTGCGCAACGTCGCTACCCGAGTATCCTCAGACAGTTCAGTAATTGAAGAGCTAAAGGAATATCTTGCCAAAAATAAGGGTGTAGATTTTCTGACTTCAGATGATAAGCGGGTAGACGAGGAACGCTATAACCGTGTGCAACGTCTGCTTAGAAGTGAGATCTATAAAAATAAGCCTAAGCAGGAGATCACACAACTTGTAAGCACTCTAGTTAAAACCACAGCTCAGATGCATCCTGAGTATTTTGATGAGCTGTATCACCGTATCGCATCAGATGAGGAAACTCTAAGCAAGATCCAAGAATATGGAGAGATCGCTCAGGAAATTGAGCAGGCAAGGAAAAATTTAGAGGAGCTTAAGCAAAAGGTTTCTGTTGAGGCCATGCGTGCAAAGGAAACTGAATATCGTACGCTTGAGAAAAATATTGCTCAGAAAACCAAGGAAATGGGGCTCATTTACGATATCAGTGCCTTGCAGGATACGCTTGTAAAACAGAAAAAGGAGCTTAAGGGAATAGAGGCTCAAAAGGAGCAGGAGGCTTTAGCCATAGAACGCTTGCGCACGGAGCATGAGAATATGGCCAAGGAGCTGGGATCTTTTGAAAAGTCTTTGGAAAACACGGTGAAGAAGGTTGCCGAGGTGGCCTTTGATGAGCAGATCACCGCCAAGATTGTCGATGCGGCCTCTCGCTGGAAAAATCGCAATAATGATGAGCTCTATAGAAAACGTATAGAATTCTATGATCGCAATATTATTCATCTTGATAAGAAGGGCAAAAAGCTACTTGAGGAGCTACTTGATAGATTACAGGAGCGCCGTAATTATTCAAGAAATGAGTTTATCAACATCCTCCTTACCATCTCACAGAATTTCCTGACGATTTTCTCAGGAGCTCCTGGCTGTGGTAAGACTAGTATCTGCAATATCATAGGCGAGGTCCTAGGTCTTGCCAGTATTAATGAGCAGGCTTGTCAGTATGATATCTGGGATGAGCCAACTTTAGCTGATCGTTATCTTTCAGTATCGGTAGAACGAGGGTGGACCAGCAAGCGTGATTTTATTGGCTACTACAATCCGTTAAATAAGACCTTTGAGGCCACTGATCAGCGTCGCTATGAATGCTTTATTCAGATGGATCAGGAGGTGCGTGCAGGCTTTAACCGTTTGCCTTATATCATTTTGCTAGATGAGGCGAATTTAAGCCCTATGGAGTATTACTTTGCTGACTTTATGAATGTCTGTGATGCTCGCGGCTCTCAAGCCTTTATTTCACTTGGCGATAAGCAAACGTACAGTATTTCTGATTCCTTGCGTTTTGTTGCAACCATCAATAATGATCACACCACCGAGATCCTCTCTCCCCGATTGCTTGATAGATCCTGGATTGTGACCTTGCCTTCTGTTGAGGGCTCGCTAGTACGCGAGGGTAAGAGCAGAAATTCCTATCCTGTAGTCGACTTCAATGAGATGAAGAATATCTTCTGTAACGTAAAGCCTAGCAATGATGAGTTGCTCTCCCAGGAGCTCTCTGCAATCTACTCAAAGATGAGTGCACTTGGAATTAATGTATCCCCCAGAAGTCGTAAGACTATAGAACGCTATATTCTTGCAGGTACTGAGCTCTTTGAAAGACAGGATGGCATTACACCGCTTTATATTGCAATCGATTATGCTGTATCTCAAAAGCTTCTTCCCCTAGTTAACGGCTCGGGGGATGGCTATCAAGAGGAGCTTACGCATCTTAGAGAGCACTTTGCCACCAAGCAGCTTGTTCATTGCCAGAAGATTGTCGACAGAATTTTGCAACAGGGCAATTTAACTTCAGGTTACTACCGCTTCTTTATGGAGTAGCTTAGGAATGCGTGCTGTTCATGCATGGTTGAATATTGAAGGCGAGCGCAGGTTTGTTCAGGAAACCTTCGCTCGTGTAGGCTTTGGTCTGACCATGGGAGCAGGTGAGGGACCAATAGAGCCGTGCCCTGTCTTTGCAGATACCTGTTATGCAATTCAGATTGAATTTGATGAGCTCCTTCCAACTCATGATTTTCCTAAGATAAAGATCTTTATTGAGGATGATGTCATTTCCTCATATCTGCCTCATCTTTCTCTAGACGGATATTCACTGACGCTTGAGCTTATGGATGGTAGTGGTGAGCCTAAGCGTATCTTCAGCAATTACACCGGTGTTATCCGCATGCACTTTGAAATTGGGGATGATGAATATCAAAGTGTCTTTCTGCCGGTATATATTCCCAATGGCTTTGAGCAGCGTAATATCGAGGCAATTGCTGATTTCGTATCTAAAAGAGCTCATACCCTGCTTAAGAACAAAGCTATAGATACCAAGCTCTCCTCCTATGGAGATGGCAGTGGTGAACGTCTATCTCAGAAGCTTATGGAATTTGAGCAGATTGCCTCGCTCTATGAAATGCATTGGAATTATTTTAGGTCTAATGCCCGCTATAAGCTGAAAACTCAGGGCTCAGTTGAATCCTTTCATAAGCTTTCCTCCTATAGCGCTGAGACTGTACGGTTTATTGCCACCCACCCAGAAGAGCTAATGCCTACAAGTAATAGAACCGGCATAAGGTTTGGAGGACGAAATTATCTGCCCAAGCATACTTTGGTGCAAAAAAGTATTCAGTCACATGATATCTATGAAAACCAGCTGGTTTGCGCTTTTTTAAAACTGGTGGTGCTTGATGCGCGCAAGCTTAAGGCTCAGATAAGAACCTTAGCTCAAAACGCGGTACCGGATCTGCCTGAGATCAAAAGCTACTGTGACAGCAGTGTGTTAATGCTAGGTGCGGTGTATGAGCAGATCAAAGCTCATAATGTGCGTTTAGATAAGGTCTTGAGTAGATTGGAGATCTTAAATGATCTCTATTTGTCATTGATGAAGGTAAAGCCCATAAGTCTTAATGCATGCCCTAAGCCTACGGCTACTATCTTTGCCATTCCAGCCTATAAAGCGGTTTTCAATGCCATAGTTAACTGGTTTAATAAGCCTGCCTTTGAGCTCGAGAAGGAATATTTTGTAGCTCAGAATTCAATGAAATCTCAGCTATATGAATATTATGTGCTTATAAAAATTATTGAGCATTTCCTAGCTGATGGCTGGGAGCTTATTGAATCACAGAGTATTGATTGGCCAGATAAGCCTGAGTATTACATTAACCCAGATTTTGACAACAGATTTATATTGAAAAAAGGCGCCGGGTGCTTAAACGTGTATTACGTACCGATCATTACCCCTGAGGATAATGGCGTATTAAAGCTCTACCGTTCATCGTCATTCTTTTTGGATAGTAATTATAAAATTCGTGGTGTTGCCGCGACCGCTCCTGCATATACACCTGATTATGTGCTTGAATTTACCGAAGGCAAGCATCGTCGTTTTGTCATAGCAGATGCCAAATACACCAGAATGCAGAATCTGATGGAAGGCGATCAGATGATGAAATTGCTTTTAAAGTATAAGTTTGGACTGAAAACTATAGATAGTTCAGATTATGTCAGCAAAATAGTCTTCTTCTGCGGACGTCCCGAGCTTTCGGAAAATGCAGAGCAAGAGCTACCGGTAATTGCTGATTATCCCAATCCAAAAAGCGGCGCGCGTGACTCTGAGATCCATGTGGTCAGCCTCTGTGAGCTTAGTGCTCCCCAGATTGATAGTGCAATTTTTGCAAAATAATTTGCATTGTTTGTAAACAGGTGCTACAAGCGACATTTTTTCGTAAATGTATACAAGTCAGTTTGCTATAATGATGCTGATAAGCTTAATGCAAAAGGGCCTGTGAGCAGAAAAAGCTACACAGGTCTGTTAAAGAATTTTTTTGTTTTAGGAGTAACTGATGAAAGTTGCAGTTTTAGGCGCAGCCGGCGGTATCGGCCAGCCCCTTTCTTTAATCCTCAAGACCAACCTTCCTGCAGGCTCTCAGCTGAGCCTCTATGACGTAGCACCTTTCACCCCTGGTGTTGCTAAAGATTTAAGCCACATCCCTACCGATGTTGAGGTTGAAGGCTTTACTGGTGCTCCTACTGATTCTGCTCCTGTTCAGCAGTGCGTTAAGGATGCAGACGTTGTTGTGATCTCTGCAGGTGTTGCCCGTAAGCCTGGCATGACCCGTGATGATCTTTTCAACATCAATGCTTCCATCATCGCAGGTTTGATCAACAACGTTGCTATTGCTGCTCCTAAGGCATGCATTGCTATCATCACCAACCCTGTTAACTCAACTGTTGCTATTGCTGCAGAAGTTTTGAAGGCTAATGGTGTTTATGATGCTCACCGTCTCTTCGGTGTTTCCGTTCTTGACACTCTCCGTTCTGAGACCTTCTTAGGTGAAGAATATGGTATGTCCAAGAAAGACATCCGTATCAACGTCATCGGTGGCCACAGCGGTGTTACCATCATTCCTTTGCTCTCTAAGACCTTAGGTTATGATGCTTTATCTCAGGAGCGTATCGAGCAGTTGACCGATCGTATTCAGAATGCTGGTACTGAGGTTGTTGAGGCTAAGGCTGGTGCAGGTTCTGCTACTTTGTCAATGGCTGCTGCAGGTGCTCGTTTTGCTCTTAAGATCGTTGATGGTCTTCAGGGTAAGACTGGTGTTACCGAGAATGCTTACGTTGAAGGCGGTAACAAATACGGCCAGTTCTTCGCTCAGCGCGTACTCTTTGGTACTGCTGGCTGGGAGAAGGTTCTTGACTGGGGTAAGGTTTCTGATTACGAGCAGAAGCTTATCGACGGTGCTGCTGAGACCCTTAAGAAGAACATCGACAAGGGTGTCGAGTTTGCAAAGGACTGGGTTTCCAAGAATAAGTAATTTAGCTTAATAAGCTAGGTTAGAGCCTCCGCAGTCAAAAGCTGTGGAGGCTTTTCTTTTGCCTAAAGAAAAAAGACGATCCTCCGTTATATGAGATATGAAAACTTTTGTAGGGATGCAGATGATTAGGCTTAAATTTAAATTTGTATTACTGGCGTTGTGCTTTTGTTCGCCAGTATATGCGCTGCAAAGTGCTTCCTATGATCCTGTGACCGCGGCTCAGGCAACTGTTATTCAATCTCAGTCGGATACTTTCTCTTATAATCAAAAGGCCTTCGAGACTGCGCGCGAGAACGCCGCAACTGAAGTTTATTCCTCAAGAAAACTCAATGCCATCATCGAGGATCATTCGCTTTTTAGTGTGATCCGTGATCATGATAGGTGCCAGTTTACCCCAGATATTGAGGACAGAGCCCGTCTTGTGAAGCTTCCTGCCTTTATGTTTGCTTGGGGGGACATGCTAATTAGCGGAGTGTGTGTACAAAAGGATGAGGAGTTGGGGCTTTCTTATATAAAACGAGCTGCCAAGGAGGCCTATGGACCTGCACTTGAACGTATGGCCTTCTATTATGAAAATGGTTATATGGTAGAGGTAGATCGCAAGCTCTCTGAACGTTATATGCATACCTCAGCGGTTTTAGGGTCTAAAACAGGTCGTCTTGGATGGGCAGATATGCTTGTTCGCGGTTATGGAACTCCTGCTATGTATGAGGAGGCTTTCTCTTGGCTTTATCATGCACATTACAAGGATGAATACTCCAAGCTTAAGCAGAAGTACCTAGAAGATGAGCTAAGTAAACGCCTGCCACCTGAGGTAGTAGCGCGCAACAAACAGGTAGCATTTGAATATTAGTTGCAAAAATAATGGGAGCCTAGGCTCCCGTTATTTTGTGTCCTTGCTAAGTGATTGGATCTTAAGCATCACCGCCTCATTGTAAAATCATCAAAATCTAAAAAAATCACTGCGTTGTCGTTTACAATAACCAGATCAGATTTCAAGCACTATTTGTGCGCTGACGCAGAGATAGGCGTCACCGCCATCGAGGAACAAGATGTTTGACAACCTTACCCAAAGATTAAATCGCACCTTAAAGAATATCAGCGGCAAAGGCCGTATCACAGAAGATAATATTAAAGACACCTTACGTGAGGTGCGTACTGCCTTGTTAGAGGCTGACGTTGCACTGCCAGTTGTCAAATCCTTTACTAATCGTGTTAAAGAGCGCGCTCTTGGGCAGGAGGTTGCTCTTTCATTAACGCCTGGTCAGGAATTTATTAAGGCAGTTCACACCGAGCTTATCAACACCATGGGTGGAGAGACTGCTGAGGTTAACCTTGCCTGTCAGCCTCCTGCAGTGATTTTACTTGCAGGTCTCCAAGGTGCTGGTAAAACCACTTCAGCTGCTAAGCTTGCTCTCTATCTAAGAGATCGTCTCAAGAAAAAAGTTCTGATGACCTCTGTCGATACCTATCGTCCGGCTGCTATGGATCAGTTAAAGTCCCTAGGTGAGCAGGTTCAAATCGACTGCTATCCATCAGATCCTAAGGATAAGCCGATTGCAATTGCTAAGGCTGCCTTAGAGATGGCCAAGCTTAAGGCCTACGATGTCATGATTTTAGATACTGCAGGTCGTCTAGCAGTTGATGAGGCCATGATGAATGAGGTTAAGGAGTTACATCAAACTGTAAATCCTATTGAAACCTACTTCGTAGTCGATGCCATGACCGGTCAGGATGCGGCCAATACTGCCAAGGCCTTTGCTGAGGCACTACCTCTAACAGGTGTGGTCCTGACCAAGGCTGATGGTGATGCACGTGGTGGTGCCGCTTTATCAGTAAGAGAGATTACCGGTAAGCCCATTAAGTTCATCGGTATGGGCGAAAAGATCGAGGCCTTAGAGCCTTTCCATCCAGATCGTATTGCCTCCCGCATTCTCGATATGGGCGATCTTCTGTCCTTAATTGAGGATCTGCAGCGTAATGCTGATATGGATCAGGCCAAGAAGTTTGCCGACAAGATAAAGAAGGGTGAGGATTTCACCTTTGATGATTTCCGTGAGCAGATCCAGCAGATGAAGAAAATGGGCGGTATGACCGGTCTTTTAGATAAACTACCGGGAATGGGCAAGATTTCTGATGATATTAAATCCAAGGTTAACGATAAAGCTGTTGATCATCTAGAGGCTATCATCAATTCCATGACTCCGAAGGAGCGCCGTAATCCTGATATCATCAAGGGCTCGCGTAAAAAGCGTATTGCCATGGGTGCAGGTGTTCAGGTCCACGAGGTAAATCAGCTACTGCGTCAGTTTGAAATGACCCGCAAGATGATGAAGAAGATGGGCAAGGGCGGTATGCGTAAGATGGCCTCAGCCATGCGTGGCATGATGGGGGCTATGGGAGGCATGGGCGGAATGCCGGGATTAGGTGGCATGTTTAAGCGTCACTAATTCGATAAATAAGCCATTTTAAACGAATTAAAACAGTCTTGATGTTATTGGTCATTGAGATCTTGATTTTTATGCGTCCGCATGTATAATAGTGCGACTGTATTTTTAGTTAATTTTACAGCTCAGCTTGCTGAGCTGACATTTTTTAAAAGGTAATGCGAAATGGTAGTCATTCGTTTACGCCGCTTAGGCACCAACAAACGTCCTTTCTATCACGTGCTCGTTGCTGATCAACGCTTTGCTGCTTCTGGTCGCTTCATCGAGCAGGTCGGTTTCTTCAATCCGATCGCTTCTGGCAAGGAAGTCCGTCTCCGTTTAGACATGGACGCAATCAACGCCTGGATCAGCAAGGGTGCTAAGCCTTCTGATCGTGTTGCTCGTTTGATCAAAGAGAACGAGATGGGCGCTGAGGCTGTTGCTCAGGCTCGTAAGGACAAGCACGACAAGGCTGTAGCTGCTAAGGCTGCTGCCAAGGCTGAAGCTGCAAAGAAGGCCGCTGAAGAAGCTGCCGCCACTGCTGAGGCTTAATCGAATTTGGCTGCTTTAACGGCAGACGATTCGCCGCGTCCCATTGGTAGACTTGGTTCTGCCTATGGACTGAAGGGCTGGATGAAAGTCCAATCCTTCGCAAGCCAACCAGAGGATCTTTTTGACTACTCGCCATGGTATATCCGCCGACGCGGGGGAGAATGGCGTGAGGTCCGGGTTGAAGATTACAGACCACACAATGGAGCATTTGTGGCAAAGTTGGATGTGGCCGCCACTCCTGAGGAAGCAAAGCTTTTTGCGGGAATGGATATAGGGATCAGACGTTCAAGTCTGCCCCAGCTCGGTGATGACGAGATCTATCTCTCCGATCTGATCGGATGTGAGGTGATCGGCATCAACGATGTAGTGCTCGGCAAGGTGTCGAGAATATGGGATCAAGGAGCCTCCCCTATTATGGTGGTGTCTCCCTCTGACCGCCCGGCATTAGGTAAGAAAGATGATATCTTGATTCCTTATGTCGCAGGCCCGATCGTTACCGCTGTTGATCTCGAGGCGAGAACGGTTAGGGTAGAGTGGGGCGAAGATTATTAACCATGTGGTTTGGTTGTATTTCGCTCTTTCCGGAAATGTTTGCAGCGATCACTCAGTCTGGAGTGACGCGCAGGGCATGTGAGCGTGGACTTATTGAAGTCCATACTTATAATCCCCGTGAGTTTACTCACGATAAGTATCAGACCGTGGATGACAAGCCTTATGGAGGCGGTCCTGGAATGCTGATGAAGGTTCAACCGCTTAGAGATGCAATTCATGCAGCTAAGCGAGATGCCCCTTCCGGAACAAAGGTTGTCTGTATGTCCCCTCAGGGAACACAGCTCAATCACTCTCTGGTCACGCGATTCCATGAATGGGGTTCAATGATCCTGGTAGCAGGTCGCTACGAGGGCATTGATGAACGCGTCCTTCAGACTGAAGTCGATCTGGAGGTTTCAGTTGGTGATTACGTGCTGTCGGGAGGGGAACTTCCCGCTATGTGCATCATCGACGCAGTTTCTAGGATGGAACCGGGGGTTCTCGGTGACATTCGTAACGCTGAAGAGGATACTTTTGCAAAAGGTCTGCTTCATTTTCCTCAGTACACACGTCCTGAGGTGATCGACGGAATGGAAGTTCCAGCGATATTAATGAGCGGCGATCATGAAAAGATCCGGCGTTGGCGCCTAGAGCAGGCTTTGGGACGAACTTATGATAGACGTCCAGATCTGCTAAAGGGGCGAGACCTGAGTAAAGAAGAGAGTAAGCTTTTGAGCCACTATCTTCAGAGCAAGGGTGAATAAGGTTTTAACTTTTATTTTGAAAGGTGCATACAAATGGCCAGTCATCCTATTATTGACGCACTCGAGAAAGAGCAGCTTCGTACCGATATCCCTGAGTTCTTCCCTGGTGATACCGTTCGCGTCGAAGTGAAGGTTGTTGAAGGTGAAAAGACCCGTCTTCAGGCTTTCGAGGGCAATGTTATTGCTAAGCGTAATCGTGGTTTGAACTCTTCTTTCACCGTTCGTAAGATGTCCTCTGGTGAAGGTGTTGAGCGTGTTTTCCAGACCCATTCTCCTTTGATTGCCTCTGTTAAGGTTACCCGTCGCGGTGACGTTAACCGTGCTAAGCTTTATTACCTCCGTAAGCTTACCGGCAAGGCTGCACGTATTCGCGAGAAGGTCTAATAGTTCCCTCTCAAGAAAAAAGCCTGGATTTATCCAGGCTTTTTTGTAGATGTGCACTTGCGTTTTTCAGGACGCTTGCATTACTCTTTATTTCTTTTCATCCTCATCTAGCACAAATTCAAAGCCTGCATCAGTACTGCTTGGATCTTCTTTATCTTTGACTTCAGTGCTACTGTTATCTTCATCAGTTACGAATTCCATTACGGAGCTGTCGTCTTCGCTTTCACCTCTGTCACCGTCAGTGCACTCGCCTAATGAAATATCTAAGGCATTCATAGCTGCAGCAAGGGGGATACCTAAGTGTTCTTCCTTAGCGATCAGTTGTTCCATGGCCTGATAGGGAACGACAATATCTTCAAGATGACCGCCAAAGGTTGTTTTAAAGGAAATTCCTTTTTCATCAGAAATAAAATCTTTTACGGCGCCTGCCCCAATAGATAGGACGATGGTCTTGTCTGCTAGTACATAATCCATTGGAACCTGTACTCCTGGAACTGTGGTATTAACCAGAAGATGAGGAGTAACGCCGCTATCAATAAACCAGCTGTAATATGCGTTAAATAGATAGGGATGAAATTTAATGAGTCTTGTCATATTCGTGCTCCTGCAATGAATGTGCACATTTTACAAAGCACTTATTTTTATGTGAAGTATTGCTAGATAGTTTTTACATAAAAAAATAATCACAATGGGTGCATCAGAATTTTTTTTGGCAAAATTGCTTAAGATAGATTTATGAGAGATTTGAAAAAAGG